>JBBQNP010000217.1:0-5983 GCA_038330085.1 Planctomycetota bacterium
GGCGACTCGCGCCCGCCGGAACCGCGCCGTAGGCGCGGAACAACTCGCCCCGCGCCAAGTGTTGCCGCGATCGCACCCGCCGCGATCGCACCAACCACCGTCCTGACACCGATCCGCGAGCTCCTAGAAGATGTTGTACGAGAACGGCGAGTTGCCCGTTCCCCACCACAACATCATCGCCACGATGCCGATCAGAACAATGACCAGCGGCGCCACGATGTAGAGCCAGTTCTCGCGCAGGAATTCTTTCATGGTCGTCGTCAGGGATTGTACACGCCGTCGGGAATCTGCGGACCGCCGAGCGCGATCCAAGCCGCGATCCCCGCGAGGATCAAGCCCAGGATCACGATGATCCAGGGCCACAATTTCTGCCCGAAGCGCATTCTGCGTAGGTAAGCGTACCGCGTCCGCGCAGCAAGCGAGGGCCGCTTGGAAGATCCTGTGCGGGTGAGAAGTGCGCTTCTCGCCGCCCCGTCAAGAGTCGTCTGCGCTTCGGTCGAAGGGATTTCCGTGTCGTGCGCCGGGCGGGCGCATCGACCCAGCGCATGGCGGACGTCGCTTCAAGATATCGAGCGAACAAGCAGAAGCGGACCCGGTCCGGCAACGGGATCGCCATCGGGCTCATCCTGGCTGTTGGGGCTGCGGTGCTGCGCCATGACGATCGCACCGGCCCGATCACGATCTACGGCCTCATCATGCTCGTTGGGCTGCTGATCTACATCAGCAGTGCGATCGTCTACGTCAAGAGCAAGGGCTACCCGGGAATGATGGGGCTGATCACGCTCACCGGCCCGCACGGAATCCTCATCATCCTGCGCTTGGACGACAAGAAGCGCTTTCACGATCGAGAGGGGTGGTCGACCGACAGCGCAGGCGACGCGCAGGGCGCGTGGACGATGGCTGAGAGCGCCCGCTTGGGCGACTCCGTTTCAAGCACGCGAGGCGAGGGGACACGAGGGCGCGAGCCTTTGTAGGTCGGCTCTGCGACGACACTCCGAGGCACGCCATAGCGTCTTCTCCGAGCCAATGTCGAACTTGTTTCAGGTCGCGCCCGCGCGCCGTCCGATAGTTCGAGACGACATGTCGACCGTCATCCTCTTCGCCATGATCGGAGCCGCCGCTTGGTTCCAGTGGTTCGCCGACTCGCGCACGATCGCGAGCATGGCGGAGCAGTGCCGCTGGTCTATCTCGAGCTTGAGCTGGGCGCCGTTCGTGCGCTGGTTCTCGGGCCGACGCGGTGATCGCTGGTACCGCCTGTGCTTCGTCGACGAACAAGGTCGCCGAGGCATGCGCCTGTGCCGTGTGCGTGGGCTGTTCGGCATCCGCACCACGGTGGACTTCGATCAGAAAACGCTCGAGATGCCGAGCTACGACAACGCGCCGATGCACGCGAACCTTCCGACGAAGAAGCCGCCGTTGTCCGGTCTCGGACGGGCAGGCTTCGCGATCTTGTGCGCGTTCGGCGGAGCGTGGGTAGGAGCCATGGTTGGGATCGCGGGGTCACTCTTGATCTTCCACGGTTCGAACATCGCGCCTGCATACGGCGTGATCTTCGTCGCACCCGTCGGCTTCGTCGCCGGGTTGCTGTTCGGATTCCTGCGCCGGAGCTGAGCGGGATCAGCGCCATCGAGATCGGCCGACCTGATGCAGACTCAAACGTCCTTCCCATCCCGGCGGCAGTCGAGCTACGGGATCTTCCTCGGCATGCTCCTGATCGTGGGGCCCGTGGCTTTGAGCAGCGAGGAGCGCGGCGTGCTCCCCGGCTGGTGCGCCATCCTCATGGTCGCGGGGTTCGTCGTCTACGCGTGGGGCGCGATCACCTACACGCGCAGCAAGGGTTACCCGGGGCTCTTGGGCTTGATCGCGTTCCCCGGGTTGCTCGGCCTGGTGATCTTGTGGTTCCTCCCCGACAAGCGCCGGTTCAGAACAGGTTCGGGAGCGGGGTTCGGCGACAGCGATGAATCCGATCCGCACGAATCCTGGTCGAGCGACAGCGCCGTGCAGAGACTGCGCGTCGGCGCGCCGCGGCACGACTGAAGGCCTTGCGTACGCCGACAGTGGGTTGCGCGAGGCGGCGCGAACTCAGAAGAGCGTGTCGAGGAACGGCGCAATCAGCAGTGAGCTGGCGGCGACCCCTCCACCACGAGGTCGAAGTGCTGGTCGACTGCACTCTTGCAAGGTGCTGGCCTGCATACCGATGAGGAACTCTCGGTACGTGCCTGCGGGCTTTGAATCAGAGACGTGTCAGGTCGGACTCCCATCGCGGTCGATATCCACCGGCATCACGATGTACACCCCTGTCTATTTCATCGCGCTGCTCGCCGGGTTCGTCGTGCAGTACCTCTGCGATTCGCGCTGCATCAGCGAGACAGCCAGCCGGTTGCCTTGGAAGGTCCAGAGCATCCGTTGGTCACCCATGGCGCGCTTCGGCCCCAAGAACGGTTTTGAACGTTGCTACCAGGTGGGTTTCGAGGACCAGCACGGTCGCAAGGGAACTCGAACGTGCAGGATCAAAGGCGTGCTCGGTCTGCCGATGGAAGTCGAGTTCGATCCCGCGACCGTGAACGCAAGCCCGCCTGCGAATCGGCGCGGAAATCAGAACAACGCGTAGATGAATGGAGCGATCGGTTGCGATCCGACGCTGACGATGAGCGTGCTGATTGTCGAGAGCAGCAGTAGCGTCATGGTGCCCAGGGGATCTCGAGCGGGTTCGACATGTTGAACCTATCGCTCGTCGGGTCCAGCGTCGTTCTTGAGTCCGGGCTCTGCCCGGGATGAGAAGCGCTGGCCGCGTACCTGCTCAGCACGCGAAAGAGGAAGGACTTCGCCTGAGCACCACAACCAGCGTCTGGGCAGCTCGCGCGAGATCCATCTCGGCATCGAGGCCGGCTGGCTGACGATCCTCTTGCCGACCGATCTGGCGGTGCCGAAGACGGGCTCGTTGGAGATCGATTTCTTGGGCGAAGGTGGTTTCATCCAGCGGCTGAGCGTCCCGACCGTTTCGAGCCCGCTTGCGCCGGATGGGATCCCGACTTGGGCTTCGGGACGCTGCGAGCTGGGTCGTCTTGAAGCGGGCGCGTACGAGGTCACGGTCATTGCGTACGAGACGAAGCTCGACACGAGCCGCCCTCCGCCGTCGCAACTGCGCACGACGCTGCGGTCGTTTCCGAGGACCCACATCCTCATCGCGCGGCGCGCTCCGGCGATTCTCGATCTGCGCGGGTAGGTGAGGCGCTTGAGGATGGCAGCGGCAGGCCGTCGCTGACTGCTTCGCGAATGCCGGCCTGCGCAACTTTCAGTGCATGGTTCGCGACACGATGGCGGGCGGAGCGGGCTTCAACTCGTCCGACGCGATCGAGATCACGTGCGTGCCCTGAAGGGCCAAGTCCGTTGGGATTCCTCTCTGGATCTCGCCCCTGGCAACGCGGAGATTCCCGGAAAGCCACGGCGACACATCGAGATCAGAGACTCGCGCCGAGCTCTGCTGGTCGTGTGCGAGCCCAGCTCCGGCGTGGGCGAGCTGCGCGACGTTCCGCTCGCCCGCGGTCCTCGGAGGCTCGGGCATCGGCAACGGCGAGTCTTTGGGGGCGACGGCACGGTCTGCAGTTCGTCCGACGCGATGCTGCGTTTTCGCTCATCGAGATGAAAGCGTCGTGTTCGCGGCGGAGGAAGAACGCAGCTAGACCTGCCACTTCGGGACAATTCGATTCGGCCAGGACATCGATTTCGTACGGAGCAATCGGTTCTTCCGGTCAGAGTGCCACCGGTCGGAAATCCGTTCGCGCCTTCGCACCTCGCTGCACAGGCCGACCCGGGCGAAACCTGGATTCAGCCAAGATCGCCGCGGACCGCAGCGTCGATGAGCGGTCCCTGACGCTCACGAGACACCGCTCCATGCACGACCAAGCCACGCACCGAACTCAGCCCATCGACATCCGGACACCTTGCCCGAAGACATGGGGAGACTTGGTCGGCGACGATCGCCGTCGCTTCTGCGCAGCGTGCTCGCTCCACGTGCACAACGCAGCCGGGATGACGCGCGGTGAAGCGGAGACGCTCGTCGCCGACTCCACGTCTCGCGTGTGCATGCGTGTGGAGTACGACGAGAGGGGCGAGCCGATCTTCCGCGACTCCGCGCGGGCGGAGCCGATCCGCCCGATCGGACGCTGGTCACGGTGGGTGCTGACGGCCACGGCGAGCGTGCTGGCAGCGTGCACGAACTCTGCGCGCCCTTCCGCTCCGGCGAGCGGACCTGAAGCAACAGAGGCCGGAAGCCAGGTGACCACCAAGATGGGAAAGGTGGCGGTGGTCGAGAGGCTCGGGGAGGTTGCGATGCCGGCGCCGCTGCGCCCCGAGCAGCTCGGCGGAGTGGGCCCTGCTCCGCAACCGAATGCACCGGACGCTCCCGCGCCGCGCGTCTCGCCTCAGCCGAAGTAGCACGCGACCGAACTAGCACGCGGCGACCGGAAGATCGCCGCGCGCATCGGTCTACTTCACGAGTTACTTCACGAGCTACTTCACGCGGGCAATCAGGGCTTCGGAGAGGTGCGAGTACTCCGCGCCCTGCGGACCGCCGGCCTTCTTGGCCATCTCCAACGACTGCTGGGCGGCCGCGAGCGCGCCGGCCTTGTCGCCGGACTTCTCCAGGATCAAGCCTCGGCGATAGATCATCCACATGGCGTCAGGCTTCTCCTTGATCGCTTCGTCCATCCAACCCAGGGCGCGCTTGAGGTCCAGGTTGTGCTCGTAGAAGAACATCGCCGCGGGGAAGTACGGCTTCTTGCCCTCGGCCTTCATGGCGGCCTCGATCTGCGGCACCATCGTCGCGACCAGATCGTTCTCGATCTTGACCGACACGCGCGTCTTCTCCCATGCGAGCGAGAGGTTCGCGGAGACGTCCTGCAGATCGCCGACGTCGATGGTGAAGGACTCGACCACGTCGCCAAGCGCGACCGGCTTCACCTTCACGCGCACGAGGTCGTCCTTCGCGTCGTAGGAATACGCGCCCCACGCCCCAGTGACCTTGCTCAGGATCACCGTCCATTCGGACGCAGTCGGGATCGTGAACAGGGCGTAGGAGCCTGCGGGCACGGCCTGGCCGCCGAGCTTCACGTCGGTGCTGAACGTGATCTTGGTCGCCGTGTTCGCGCCGGTGCGCCACACATCGCCGAAGGGCACGAGTCCGCCGAAGATCTTGCGGCCCTTGGCGCTGGGACGCGAGTACGCGATCTCGACGTCGGTCAGACCGAAGCGCTGCTTGAGGGAAGCAGCCGGGCTGGCTTGCGGGAAATCGAGCGTCGGCGGCGTCTGCGCACTCACGTTCGAAGGCTGGAAGGAGGCGATGGCCGCGATGAGCGCGGTTGCAAAGAGGATGTGCTTCATGTTGCGCGCATCCTACTCCGCACGGCTGGGCTTTCACACGACAACGGCTCGGCTCAGGCTGCCCTATCTTGCTGACCCATACAGGCTTGCTGAGCCATACAGGCCTGCTGACCCATACAGGGTTGCGCGGTCATTCCCGAACTTTGGGGAGCAGCGCTTGCACCACGATCGAGAGGCCGACCACGATCGCCGGAGCGATCAGGTTGTACCAGAGGAACGCGATCTCGATGTTCGTGAAGTGGATCACGAGGATCGCGGTTTGCGCGACGAGTGCGGCGACGAACACGGCCGTGCCGTTCACCCAGCGCACGAAGAACGCGACCAGGAAAATACCCAGGATCGTGCCGTAGAACAGCGAGCCCAAAATGTTGACGGCCTGGATCAGGTTCTCGAACAACGAGAACAACGCGGCGAAGCCCAGCGCGAGCAAGCCGAACAACACCGTTGCGATTTGCGTGGCGCGCACCTGCGCGGCGTCGCTGCGCGCCGAGCTCAAGATGTCCACCGTGCTGGTCGTGGCCAACGCCGACAGCTCCGCGCTGGTGCTGCTCATCCCCGCGCAGAAGATCATCGCGAGCAACAGTCCGATGACGCCGATCGG
>JBBQNP010000218.1:0-5958 GCA_038330085.1 Planctomycetota bacterium
TCGGCTTCCGCGTGCGTGCCCTCGCCGAAGGGCAGCGCGACCCGCATCTCGATGCGCGTCTCGGGCCCGACCGGGTTGCCTTCCGCGTCGAGCACCGCGACGGTCCAGTCGCCCTTGGCGCTCAAGTCGAGGCCCGCGACCGCGTTGCCGACGAGCGGCGGCGCGAGCAGGATCTGGCGCAGGTGCTGCGAGAGGAAACGCAACGCTTCCTGGTCGCCGCGTTCCTTGAGCTCGAGGCGCACGTCCTGCTCGACCATCGGCAGCAGTCGGTACTGCAGCGCTTGTTGAGCGACGTCGGCCAGGACTTCTTCGTAGGCGGGGTGCAGGTGACGGCCCAGCGCCGCTCGCACCTTGGAGACGACGCGGTCGGTATCGAGCGAGATCACCGTGTTGACGATGCGCTCTTTCTGACCCTGGCGGATCGCGACGAGCCGGTGACCCTGAAGCTGTCGCAGCGGTTGCCGGATGCGCAACAGCGAACGGTGACGGCCGAGACGGCGCTCGTCGCCGGCCGCGCGCACGCTCAGGACGCCCTGCTTGCGCATGATGTTGCGCACTTGTCCGCGCAGACGCGCGTTGCGTCCGAGGCGGTCGGACAGGATGCGCAGCGCACCCGAGAGCGCTTCGAGCTCGGTGTGAATGCCCTTGTCCGGACGCACGAACTCCGCGCACACGCGCGCGAGCTGCGCGTTCATCGCGGCGCGCAAGTCGACCTGCACGTGGTGGTGGGCAACGGGTGCGTCGAGCGTCGGAGCGGGTTCGCTCGCGGCATGCTCGGACTCGTCGCTCTCCTCCGCGTTTGCGGACGCCTGCGGAGACGCGTCCTCGTGAGCTGCAGCTTCGGCGTGAGCGGCGGCGTCGTCAGCTTCGTCTGCACCACTCGGTGCGGCGGAGGCAACGGGCGCTTCCGCCGTCGCTCTTTCCGTTGCCGCTCCCGCAGTTGCCGGCGCGAATTCGCTGATCGCAGACCCGCTCATGCGCGCATCCGTCGAAGCGGAGCCAGGGGCATCGGTCATCGTCCCTGCGGCCGTCGCGTTGGCATCGGCGAACGCGTCGTGGCTGTCGCCGCCGCGCGCGCTCGTTTCCTTGCGCCCCTCGCCGTTGCCTTCGTCCGCGTCCTCGTCGCGCTCTTCGCGCGCACCCGGACCGAGCAGCGCATCGCGTTCGGCTTTCGGAATCGGCGTCGTGAGCAAGTCGGCCAGCGCACCGAGCCCGCGGTCGAGCGCGAGCTGCACTTCCGGCTCGGGCCGGCGGTGCGGGATGAACAGGTCCTCGAGCTCGAAGCGATCCATGCAGTTGCGGATCTCGTCGAGGTGCTGCGGCGTGACGCTCGGCTCCTTCTCGAGCAGGCGCAGAATCGTCCCGCGCCGTCGATCGAGTTCCTCGAGCTCCGTGCGTCGGCGCTGCAGCCGGCGGATGGTGCTCTCGCTCAGCGCATCGACCCGATCGCGGCGGAAGCGTCCGATGAAGGGTGCGCTGAGGCCCGCATCGAGCATCTCGAACGCATTGCGCACGTGGTCAGGAGCCACGCCAAACTCGAACGCCAAGGTCTCCAGAATCGGAGTCGCAGTCACAAGATCCGCCTTTGCCCAGTCAGGTTGCGGCCAGTTAGGTTGCGGAGGTGCAGAAACACGGGAGCGCCGAGGATGTCCGGGGCTCGCGGGCCGAAAATCATACTCGCCGTAACGGGGAATGAGCCAGCTTGCACTGAACGAAGCATCGGCCACGCCGGATCGGCTGCCTTGGACGTGCGCTCCCGCGCGTTCGTTTCGCGACCGGGAGTCCCTCTCGAACGACGCAGCGCCGCGTGCGCGCGATCAGGCCGGCAGCTCGTACACGGACACGCGCGTCTCTTCCGCGACGAGTCCGGCGCCCTGGCTCACTTGCCACGCGACCGCTTCGTCGAGGCCGGGAACGGCCCAGTCGCCGAGCATGCGGCCTGTGAGCGTGTCGCGCACTTCGAGCAAGGCACCCTTGACGAGGTAGAGTTTTCCGCTGTCCGCCGAGATGCTCACCTCGGGGATCTCGTCGCCCACCGCCGTCGAGAGGATCTCGTACCACAGCGGCGCGTCGCCCGGCGTCGACTCCAGCGCGAGCGCGAGCAACGAGAGCGTGTCGCCCGACGCGCCGTCGCCGCGGCGTGAAAGATCGACCAGGTACTGCGTCACGACCTCGCGCGGCAATGCGGTGTGCAGGTCGCGCGTCAAGAGCACGATGCCGTCGGCGTTGACGGCGATGCCGTGGATGATCGGCTGTCGCGCGGGGAGAACTTCTTCCTGGAACTCGCCGCTCTCGGCGTCGATGCGCAGAACACCCTGCTTGTTCGAAGCCGCATGCGTGTAGACGACGTACACCTTGCGACCGTTGCGCGCGGCGTGGTGGTAGCGCTCACCTGGACGCGAGTACTCCCAGGCCTCGTCCATCGCGGCGGAGGAGTACGCGACGATGCGACGCGGGGTCACGCAGATGCACAGGTCGCCGGCCACGTGCGCTTCGTCGAAGGCTTCGATCTCGCCGACGCCGATGAGCTCGCCGGACGAGAGCGCCATGCGCACGATGCGGTGACCCTGGCTGCTCGGACCGAGCACGATGACGTCGTTCTCTCCACCGAGCCCCGCGCCGAACCCGCGGCCGTAGCCGACTTCGCAGGGTGACAACCACAGCGTCTCGCCGGTGTGCCGGTCGAGCGCGGCGAGCTTGCCGGGGATGACGTCGTCGACCCACATGCCGCCGGCGGGTGGATCGTACACGTGCAGGAGGATCGGGCCGGTCTCGGCGAAGGCGATGCCGTCGACGACACTCTGGAGTTCTCGCGTGAAGCGGCGTCGAGCGGTGCGCGTCATGCGCAGAAGGATAGCGACGGCTCGCGCCTCCATCACGCGCGAAAGCACGTGTCGGTTCGCTATGCTCCCGAGCAGCATGAGAGCCCTGCGTTGGCTGGTGTGGTCGATGGTGACAGTCCTCTCGATCCTCTGGTTCACCTGGACCACGGGCACGATCTGGTTCTCGAACCTGCACTCGCCCGGGTTGCGCGCGGTCTTGACGATCGCATGGCTGGCGCTGCTCGCGATCGTGTTCCTGCGCGTGCGACCGTTGCCTCGGGCACTCAAGGTCGCGCTGAGGGCGAGCGCACTCGTCGTGCTGGTCTACGTGTGCGTCCGACCCTCCAACGATCGCGACTGGCAACCCGACGTCGCTGTCGCCCCCACGATCGACATCCAGGGCGACCGCGTGACCGTGCACGGCGTGCGCAACTTCCACTACAGGAGCGAGACCGACTTCGACGCGCACTGGGAGGATCGCACCTACGATCTGTCGAAGCTGCGCTCGTTCGACCTCGTGATGAGCTACTGGGGGCCGATCGACTACTGTCACACGTTCGTGTCGTTCGGCTTCGAGGGCGGCGAACAACTGGCGTGCTCGGTCGAGACGCGCAAGGAGGTAGGCGAGGAGTACTCGACGTTCGGCGGACTGTACAAGCGCTTCGAGCTCATCTACATCTTCGCGGACGAGCGCGACGTGATCGGGTTGCGCACGAACCAGCGCGGCGAGCACGTGTAGCTCTACCGCATCCGCGGCTGCCCGGAGCGTCTGCACGATCTGTTCATGTCGTACCTGCACCGCGCCGACGAACTCTCGCATTCCCCGGAGTTCTACAGCGTCTTCAAGAACAGTTGCGGCGTGAACATCCTGCAGCGCATCTCCGAGACGGGCAAGACCGTGTTCTTCGGACGCGACGCGCTGCTCAACGGCTATTGGGATCGCCATCTGTACGCGAACGGCGTGCTCGACACGCACTTGCCGTTCGTGGCCCTGCGCGAAGCGAGCCTCATCGACGCGCGCGCGCAGGCCGCGGGTGAATCCCCCGGCTTCCGGGCGCGTTCGGGTTCGAGAGCACCGAGCTCGGTGACCAGAACGCGAACTTCCCGACGACCGTGAGCTGCTCCATGCGCAACCGTCTGTGCCAAGCCTTGGAAATCGCCGACGACGAAGGCCGCGCCGACACCCGAGATGCCTTTGAGGGCGTCTCTGCGATCGATGTCCATTCGTGACTTCCTTCGCGCACCGGGGGATGCGCGCAGCGGTCGAACTCGATTGCCGCCGCTGAGGGGTCTAAGCGCATTGGCGAGTCTAGCTGGGCTTCGCGCGAGCTACAAACGCTCGCCACGGCATGAACTCGTGTACTTCCTATGCGCACGATGTGCTCATTCTTTCGATCTTGACGGAACATCGACGGCGCCACGCTCCCTTGCTGGACGAGGTAGCGCACGTGCACTCACGCGGTTAGCTTGGGAACCGTGACGAATCGGGCGGGTTCGCTCGGCGACTTCGTCGCACTGCTCGTTCAGGACCACGCGCGCATGGAGGTGCGGCTCGCAGCGCTCGTCGACTCCATGAACGCGCTCGGTCGCGGTGGAGACGTCGACGCTCACTTCGGGCTCGTCTCCGACACGCTCGATTACTTCGCGGCGGAAGGCGCCGTGCACGAATCGCTCGAGGAAGCGCTGCTCTTTCCCCGCATCAGCTCCCTGCCGCAGTTCAAGCAGATCCTCAGCGCGCTCGAGTTCCAGCACCGCATGAACCGCGCGGAAGCCGAGGGGCTGCGCGCGTGCGTCGAGCGCCGCGCTGCCGGCACCGAGCTGCGCCGCTCCTCCGTGCGGTTCATCGAGATGCACCGCGGTCACGTGGTCGCGGAGGAATGCGCGCTGTTCCCGCTTCTGCCGTCTGCGCTCACCCCGAAAGAGCTCGACGAACTCAGCCTCGAAGCGCGCCGTCGGGTGCAAGCATCGAAGGCAGGTGGACGTTGAGCGCCGAGCTGCGACGCCTGTACCGAGCGAGCATCACCCTCGCGTGAACTGCCGCCCCTGACACGGCGGCACCCGGCCCTTGGTGCACGTAGACGACGGATCCTGCTGTACCATGTGCCGCCAGGGACGTCGCCTCACCGCAGGAGTGGCACGCTCTCCCACCGTTTCCGTCTCGCCCTTTGCTTCGAAGTCGCTTCGAAGCACCCCGTCTGGAGAATGTCATGCGATCTCTCCCCCCCTCATCCAGCATTCTCGGCCTCGCATCCGTCACGGCCGTTCTGTCCTGTGTCCTGATCTTCTCGAGTTGCAGCGGTAGCGATGGAAATGACGGCGCGCCGGGGACGCCCGCCGATCCCGTGCCGACCGACACGATGTTGACGCGCACGGAGACGGCGCCGGGCGTGGTCTTGACGCTGCTCTCCGTCACCGGCGCAACGGGAACGAACGGGACCTTCAAGGCCGGCGATCATGTGTCGGCGCACTTCACCTTGACGAAGAACGACGGGAGCCCGTGGGCGATCTCCGAGATGGGCACCGCGCGCATGCTGGTGTCGGGGCCGACGTTCAACTACCAGCCGGTGCTCTCGCAGGTGAGCGACCTCGCCACCGCGTCCGTCCACAACGCCGACGGCTCGTACACGTACACGTTCGCGACGGCGATTCCCTCCACGTACCTGCCGCCGCTCAACGACTCGCCCGCGTTCGGTACGGATGAAGGCGAGCTCACCGGTCAGGCTTTGCTCGCGGGCACCTACACCTTGGGCGCGTACTTCGCGTGGAACTACACCGTCGAAGGCGAGTCGTTCAAGGACGTCGGCAACGCGGAGATGAACTTCCAGTTCGGCGGTTCGACGAGCGTCGACCCGCGCGCGGTCGTCGGTCAGGACAACTGCAACCAATGCCACACCACGCTGCAGGCGCACGGCGGTACGCGCCGCGACGTGACCTTGTGCCTCCTCTGCCACACGGCGGGTGCCGAGGACAGCAGCGGCAACGGCGTCTCCATCGACTTCCGCGTGATGATCCACAAGATCCACAACGGCGAGCACTTGCCGTCCGTGCTGGGCGTCTCGACGAACATGGACGGATCGCGCAACTACGCGGCGACGCCGGTGCCCTACGTGGTCGGCGGCACCGACTACTCGCACCT
>JBBQNP010000219.1:0-5794 GCA_038330085.1 Planctomycetota bacterium
GGTTGTCCCGACGTGCGCGAAGCCTGGGAGCCGGTGCTGCTGGCACGCTGGCGTTTCGCGAACCGCCTGTTCTCGCATTCCATCCGCGGCGTCAGGGTCGATCTCGACGAGCTCGTCCGCGGCACTTCGTCCGACGACGTCTTCGAACGTGTCGACCTGGTGCTGACGGGCGGGCGCATGAACGCCGCCGACCGCGACGTGTTGTGCGCACGCATCAGCGGAACGATCCCCATCGTCGCCGAGAATGGTCGCGAGCTGTTCACGCTCGCAGCCTGCTCGCCCGGTTACCAGGTGCTCTCCGCATGAGCAGGATCCACGAGAACACGCGCAGCGACGGGAGAGCATCGAGCGACGAGACCATGTGGAAACCGAACCGTCGCCAGGTGCTGGGCGGAGCGGCTGCCGCTTTCGCGTTGTCGTGCACGTCGAGGCGCGAAGAGCCCCCGTCGGAGCGCGACGTGCTCGTCGTGCTCTTCCTGCGCGGCGGCGTCGACGGACTCTCGTTGTGCGTGCCGTACGCGGACGACGCGCTCTACTCGTTGCGACCGACGCTCGCCGTGCCCGCACCCGGCAAGTCCGACGGTGCGATCGATCTCGACGGGCACTTCGGCCTGCATCCGTGCGCGTCGCCGATGCTCGAGCCGTTCCGCGAAGGGCGCCTCGCGCTCGTTCACGCTTGCGGCTCGACCGATCCAACGCGCTCGCACTTCGACGCGATGCGCATCGTCGAGACCGGCGGGTCGGCGGGGAGCGTGCACGACGGCTGGCTGACGCGTGCGCTCGGTGCGATGCCGCGACAGACGAGTTCGCCATTGCGCGCGATCAGCGTCGATCGGTTCCTGCCCAAGTCGCTCAGCGGCTCGAACGAGTCGTTGGCCGTGCTGGATCCGCTCGCCTACAAGGGTTTCATGTCGCGGCCCGTGGCTCGTCCCGTGCGCATGGACCTCGAGCACATGTGGTCGTCGAGCGGTTCCTCGGCGGGGCGCAGTGCGTTCAAATCGCTCGGAATGTTCGATCGATTGCGCCTCGACGCGCGCCAGCCGCCCCGCGGCGCGCCGTATCCCGAGGGCGATCTGGGTCACAACCTCTCGATCGCTGCGGCGTGGATCCGTGCCGACGCCGGCATCGACGTGCTCACGCTCGACTACGGCGGATGGGACATGCACGGCGCGCTCGGTCCGCTCGACGGCGAGTTCGCGCGCAAGACGACGGAGGTCGCGAGCGCGCTGTCAGCGTTCGATCGCGATCTGGGACCGTGGCGCGAGCGTGTGACGCTCGTCGCCATGACGGAGTTCGGACGGCGCGCCAACGAGAACGCGAGCGCGGGCACGGATCACGGTCACGGAGCGTGCTGGATCGTGATGGGCGGAGGAATTCGCGGCGGTCGGGTCGTGACGCACTGGCCGGGCTTGCGCGCAAAAGACCTCGACGCGGGTGATCTCGCGATCACGACCGACGCGCGCGACGTGCTCGGAGAGATCCTCGTGAAGCGAGCGGGGTGCAGCGATTTGTCGAACGTGTTCCCGCACTACGCGCCGACGTTTCACGGGTTGACCGCGTAGACCGACAGCATTCCGAAACCCTGCGATTGGACAGTGGGTCCGCGGCTGCTTCGCGAGCTCTTCGAAGTACCGCGGCGAATTCGGTGCAGGCTTCGTCGATTCGTTCACGATCCGACGGCGTACATCAGCCGCTCGAACCGCTCTTGCGCGGCGGCGGTCGTGCCGGCAAGTACTGGTTCGGCCACGCAAAGTGCTCGACGCCGTACTCGCTCGATGCGCGCTGCGTCAGGTACGGATCGAGCAGATGCGGACGCGCGAGAGCGCACAGGTCGGCGCGACCCGCCGCGAGCACGGTGTTCGCGTGGTCGGCGCCCTGGATCGCACCAACCGCGATGACGGGGATGCCCGCTTCGTGGCGGATCTGGTCGGCGAACGGCACCTGGTACATGCGGCCGTAGTCGACATGCGACTCGGGCGTGTTGCCCGCGGACGACACGTCGATGATGTCGCAACCGCGCGCCTTCAGCTCGCGCGCGAACGCGACCGAGTCCTCGATCGTCCAGCCGCCGCGATCGTCGAGCCAGTCGCTCGCGGAGATGCGCACCGACATCGGCTTGTCCGCCGGCCACACGGCGCGCACCGCTTCGAACGCTTCGAGGGGGAACTTCATGCGGTTCTCGCGCGAGCCGCCGTACGCGTCCTTGCGCTGGTTGGAGAACGGAGAGAGGAAGCTCGAGAGCAAGTAGCCGTGCGCCATGTGCATCTCGAGGATGTCGAAACCCGCACGTTCGGCCAGATGCGTCGCATGCACGAACTCCTCGCGCACGGCATCCATGTCGACGCGCGTCATCTCACGCGGCACGTGCCAGTCCTTCGCGAACGGAAGGGCGGAAGGCCCGATCGTCTGCCATGCGCGTGCGTCACGCAGCGGCTTGCCGCCTTCCCACGGAACGTGACACGACCCTTTGCGGCCTGCGTGACCGATCTGCATGCCGATCTTCGCGGTCGAGTGCGCGTGCACGAAGTCGACGATGCGCTTCCAGGACGAGGTCTGCGCGTCGTTCCACAACCCAGTGCATCCAGGCGTGATCCGTCCGATGGCCGACACGTTCGTCGCTTCGGCGAACACGAGCCCCGCGCCGCCGACCGCGCGGCTGCCGAGGTGGACGAGGTGCCAGTCGTCCGGGACGCCGTCGGTCGCGGAGTACTGGCACATGGGCGACACGACCATGCGGTTCGAGAGCTTCATCCCGCGCAGCGTGAGCGGCGCGAACATCGGCGGCGGCATCGAGCCGTCCGCTCGCGCCGTCGCACCGTTCTCGTGGCCGAACCACTCCGTCACGCGTTGCACCAACTGAGGATCGCGCTTCGCCAGGTTGTCGTACGTGATGCGCTTGCTGCGCGTCATCAGGTTGAACGTGAACTGCAGCGGGTGCTGCTTCATGTAGCGCTCGGTGTTCTCGAACCACTCGAGGCTCGTCTGCGCCGCGCGCTGCGTCTTGAGCACGTCGAGCTTGCGCGCTTCCTCGTACGCAGCCAGCACGCGCGGCACGTCGGCGGTCCCGTGCTCGCGGAACGCAGCCGCGAGCGCGATCGAGTCCTCCATTGCGAGCTTGGTGCCCGAGCCGATCGAGAAGTGCGCCGTGTGCGCCGCGTCACCGATCAGAACGATGTTGCCGTGGTGCCAGCGTTCGTTCCGGACCGTCGGGAACGCGCGCCAGAGCGAGCGGTTCGAGAGCAGCCGATGCCCGTCGAGGTGATCCGCGAACAGCGCTTCGCAGAACGCAACGGTGTCTGCTTCGCTCGCGCGATCGAGACCGGCCTTCTTCCACGTCGTTTCGTGGCACTCGATGATGAACGTCGAGAGGTTCTTCTGGAACGGGTACGCGTGAACCTGAAAAACGCCATGCGGCGTCTCGCGGAAGATGAACGTGAACGCTTCGAGCGGCTTCGTCGTCCCGAGCCACGTGAAGCGCGCCTGACCCCACTCGATGGTCGGCCCAAAATGCGCCGCGTGCTTCGTGCGCACGATCGAGTTCAACCCGTCCGCCGCCAGGATCAGGTCGCGTGGACCGAGCTCCGCTTCGTCCTTGATCTCGCGGTCGAACACGAGCTCGACACCCAACTCCCGGCAGCGCGCGTGGAACACATGCAGTAACGCCTTGCGCGACATTCCGCAGAATCCATGACCTGTCGAGCGCACGCACGTGTCCGCGTACCACGTCTCGATGTCGCCCCAGTAGACGAACTGGCGGCGGATTTCCGCGTACGTTTCCGGGTCGGCCTCCTCGAAGTTCGAGAGCGTCTCGTCCGAGAACACAACGCCCCAACCGAACGTGTCGTCCGGCTTGTTGCGCTCGAATACCTGGATGCGCGCCGACGGAAACGCCTTCTTCATCAGAATGGCGAAGTACAGTCCGGCGGGTCCGCCTCCGAGGCTCGCGATGTTCATGGTGCCGAGAGGATAGCCTCGCGCCTATCATGTTGGACGCACGACATCGCGAACGAATGGAACGAGCACAAGACTGGATCGAGAAGCTCTCGGATCTGCGCGCGGCACGTCGACCGTCTGCGCTGGTCGTCGTGACCGGCGTGAAGGGCAGCGGGCCGCGTGAGCCGGGAGCGCGCATGATCGTCAGCGGCGGTCAGCTCGTGTTCGGCACGATCGGCGGCGGAAACCTCGAGAAGCTCGGCATCGAGCATGCGACCGAACTCCTGAAGCGCGGCAAGACCGTCTCCGAGAGCGTCGCCTACCCGCTGTCCGAAGCGGTCGGCCAGTGCTGCGGCGGGGAGGTCACGCTCTTTTTCGAGACGTTCCCGTGGACGCGCCGGCGCATCGCGATCTTCGGCGCGGGCCACGTCGCGCAGGCGATCGGCGGTCTCGCGTCGTACCTGTCGGCCGACCTCGTGCTCATCGATCCGCGCGAGGAGCACACGATTCAGCCGGCGTTGCCGCGCTCGCGTCCGTTCGAGCTCGTGCTCGTCGACGCGCCCGAACAAGAGATCGACGAGCTGCCCGAGGTCACGCTCGTCTTGATCATGACGCACAACCACGCGCTCGACCTCGAGATCGTCGCGCGCGCGATCAAGCGCGACTTCAGCTACCTAGGTCTGATCGGTTCCGACCGCAAGTGGGCCCGGTTCCAGAAGCGCCTGTCGCAACGCGGGTTCACGGACGCCGAGATCGCGAAGGTGCGTTGCCCGATAGGCGTGTCGAAGCACTCGAAGGAACCCGCCGCGATCGCGATCTCGGTAGCAGCCGAGCTGCTCGACGTGCTGGCGCGAGAGTCGGCCACGAACAGCTGATCGCTCAGGCTTCTAGCTTCTGACCGAGCTTCCACGCGAGCGCGTTGAGCTGTCGACGCAGCACGCGCACTTCGAACTCGAGGTCGTCGATGCGCTTCAACAGTGGCGCGGCGTCGAAGGCGGGCTCGGGCTCGGGCGCACCGAACGAGGGCATCGATGTGAACTGCGTCGACGACAGCGGCTTCGGTTGAGGCATCGCGCCCGCCGGCGCGCTCGACATCGGGCGCGCTGCCACGTGAGCGCGGGCTTCGATCGGATGCGAGTCGGGCGCGACCGTCTGAGCGTATCTCTCCGCGCGAGATCCCGGCGTCGGATCGAGGCGCACGACCTGACCGCTGTCGAGCAGCGGCTTCATCAGGTCCATCAACGCCTGCAACGTGTCGACGCTCGTCATCCGCGCGACCCGCGAGCGCAACTCGCCGGGTTGCTGCGGCCCGCGCATCAAGAGCTCGGCCATCAACGCGGCTTGCGGCGTGCTGAGCTTCAGGATGGCCTCAGCATTGTGACGGAACTTCTCGACACGGCTGCCCATCGGATGCACGGAGCCCGCGAGCCCCTTCACGATCAGCTTGCCCAGCGCCGCATTGACCTCGCCCTCCATCAGGTTCATCACCGGATCGCGGTTCGACTTCTGGTTGCAGCCGAGCGTGACGCCGTTGAGCGTCATCGGATACTGGTCGGGCGTCGTCAGGTCCTTTTCGACGAGCACGCCGAGCACGCGCGCTTCGATCGGATCGAGGGTCGAGCGCGGCCCGCTCGACGAACTGTTCTGCGTCTCGCCGGTCATGACACGCTCCTCAACTGCGGTACGGCGCCGTCGGGCTGAGCCCGTCGATCGCCGACGCCAACTCGAAATCGAGCTCGGTGATGCCGCCCGCGTCGTGGCTGAAGAGATCGATGACGACCTTGCCGTAGCCATTCGACCAGTCGGGATGGTGATCGCGCTTCTCGGCGAGCAGTGCGACCGACGTCATGAACCCGAACGC
>JBBQNP010000220.1:0-5780 GCA_038330085.1 Planctomycetota bacterium
GAGCTACATCACCCTGGCAAGCTACTTCACTCGGGCAATCAACGCTTCGGAGAGGCGCGTGTACTCAGCACCCTGCGAACCGCCGGCCTTCTTGGCCATCTCCAACGACTTCTGGGCGGCAGCGAGCGCGCCGGCCTTGTCGCCGGACTTCTCCAGGATCAGGCCGCGGCGATAGATCATCCACATCGCATCAGGCTTCTCTTTGATCGCTTCGTCCATCCAACCCAGCGCGCGCTTCAGGTCGAGGTCGTGCTCGTAGAAGAACATCGCCGCGGGAAAGTACGGCTTCTTACCTTCGGCCTTCATGGCGGCCTCGATCTGCGGCACCATCGTCGCGACCAGATCGTTCTCGATCTTGACCGACACACGCGTCTTCTCCCAGGCGAGCGATAGGTTCGCGGAATCGTCCCGCAGATCGCCGACGTCGATGGTGAAGGTCTCGACCATGTCGGCGAGCGCGACCGGCTTCACCTTCACGCGCAGGAGGTCGTCCTTCGTGTCGTAGGAATAAGAGCCCCACGCCCCCGTGACCTTGCTCAGGATCACCGTCCACTCGGACGCAGTCGGGATCGTGAACAGGGCGTACGATCCCGCGGGCACGGCCTCTCCGCCAAACTTCACGTCGGTGCTGAAGGTGACCTTGGTCGCCGTGTTCGCGCCGGTGCGCCACACCTCGCCGAAGGGCACGACTCCGCCGATGATCTTGCGGCCCTTGGCGCTGGGACGGGAGTACGTGATCTCGACGTCGGTCAGACCGAAGCGCTGCTTGAGGGAAGCAGCCGGGCTAGCTTGCGGGAAATCCAGCGTCGGCGGCGTCTGAGCGCTCACGTTCGAAGGTTGGAAGGAGGCGATGGCCGCGATGAGCGCGGTTGCGAAGAGGATGTGCTTCATGTTGCGCGCATCCTACTCCGCTCAGGCGTGCTTTCACACGACCAGGGCTCGGCTTGGGCTGCCCCATCTTGCTGACCCATACAGGCCTGCTGCCCCATACAGGCCTGCTGCCCCAGCCTTCTGACCCATACAGTGTTCGCGCGGTCATGGCCGAACTTTGGGGAGCAGCGCTTGCACCACGATCGAGAGGCCGACCACGATCGCCGGAGCGATCAGGTTGTACCAGAGGAACGCGATCTCGATGTTCGTGAAGTGGATCACGAGGATCGCGGTTTCCGCGACGAGTGCAGCGACGAACACGGCCGTGCCGTTCACAAAGCGCACGAAGAACGCGACCAGGAAAATACCCAGGATCGTGCCGTAGAACAGCGAGCCCAGGATGTTGACGGCCTGGATCAGGTTCTCGAACAACGAGAACAACGCGGCGAAGCCCAGCGCGAGCAAGCCGAACAGCACCGTCGCGATCTGCGTAGCGCGCACTTGGCTCCCGTCGCTGCGCGCCGAGCTCAGGATGTCCACCGTGCTGGTCGTAGCCAACGCCGACAGCTCCGCGCTGGTGCTGCTCATCCCCGCGCAGAAGATCATCGCGAGCAACAGTCCGATGACGCCGATCGGCAGGTGATCCATCACGAAGGTGATGAAGATGTAGTCCTTGTCGTTGGGCTCGGCCTTCGGCAGAAGGGTGTGGAGTTGCGCTTGGAACTCGCGTCGCAGCCCCGCGTCGCGCAGCTCGAGGCCCTTCAACTCGGCGAGCTTGGTGTCGGCCAACGCGTCGTCGTTGTTGCGCCAGGCGCCGACGAGTTGTTCGGCCACATGCGTGCGCAGATCCATCGCCTTGGCGTGGCTCTGCTCCAGATCCGTGGTCCGCGACGTGGTGTCGACGCGTCGCGCGGCCGCGAGGTTGGTTTCGTTCCAGTGCAGCGGCGTCGGCTGGAACAGGTAGAACACGAAGACCAAGACACCCGTCAGCAGGATGACGAACTGCATCGGGATCTTGAGCACGCCGTTCATCCACAAGCCCCGTCGCGCCTGCTGCATCGACTGGCCGCTGAGGTAGCGCTGGACCTGGCTCTGGTCGGTGCCGAAGTACGAGAGCTGCAGGAAGAAACCGCCGATCAACCCGCTCCACAGCGTGTACTTGTCGTTGGGATTCCACGACAGGTCGATCACGTCGAGCTTGCCCAGCGCATGCGCGGTTCGCAGGCTCTCACCGACGCTCAACGTGCCGCCCAGGTAGTAGAGGGTCAGACCGAATGCGGTCAGGATCCCGAGGAACATCACCGCCATCTGCTGCTTGTGGGTGACACCGACCGCGCGCGCGCCACCGGTGGTCGTGTACAGGATCACGAGCGCGCCGATGAACACGCAGGTCCACGACAGAGGCCAGTGCAGCACCTTGCTCAAGATGATGCTCGGCGCGTAGATCGTGATGCCCGCGGCCATGCTGCGCTGGATCAGGAACAACCCGGCGGTCAAGAGTCGCGCGCGCCGGTCGAAGCGCCGGCCGATGAACTCGTACGCGGTGTAGACCTTCCACTTGTAGTAGAGCGGGATGAACACCGCGCCGATCACGATCATCGCGAGCGGCAACCCAAAATAGAACTGCAGGAAGCCCATGCCGTCGAGGTAGCCTTGGCCGGGCGTGCTCAGGAAGGTGATGGCGCTGGCCTGCGTCGCCATCACCGAGAGACCCACGGCCCACCAGCGGTCGTCCCCGCCGCCGCGCATGTAGTTCTCGCGCGTGTTGTCGCGCCGCGTCTTCCACACGCCGTAGCCGACGATGAAGCCCAGCGTGCCGAGCAGGATCGTCCAGTCGAGCGCGCTCATCGGTCGTGGACGTGGCTGTGGCCGTGGTTCATTCGCGCGCGGACCGGCGGCTCAAGAGGTTGGCGAGCAAACGGTAGGCGCCCGGGACACCTGCGGGCAGTTCGCGGAACAAGCTGATGCCCGTGTAGACGTAGCGACCCTTGCCGAAATCGCAGGTGATCAACGCGCCCTCCTGCGGCTCTTCACCCGGATCGTTCCACGCGATCAGCGGCGTGTAGTGCGGATCGAGGCTGCCCGTGAAGTACAGACCGCGCTCTTGGGTCCAGCCGGCGAAGTCGGCTTCTTCGAGCACGTTCGGCGTGCGCATCAAAGGATGCGTCGGTGCCAGAAACGTCGCGGGCGCTTCCTCGACCGTCACGCGCTCGCGGGTCAGCGCGAAGGGATAGGGTCCGATCTCGCGCGCATCCATCACGAGGTCGTTGCCGTTCGTGTTGTATTGCACGAGCAGCGTGCCGCCGTGCTCGACGTAGGACAGCAGTACGTGGTTGAACTGCGCGAGTGCTTGAACGGTGTTGTACGCGCGGATGCCCGTGACGATCGCGTCGCACTTCTCCAAGTCGGCTGCGCCAGCTGTGGCCGGATCGATGCGCTCGACGACGATGCCCAGTCGCTGCAGCGCTTTCGGCACGTCGTCACCCGCCCCCTCGATGTAGCCGACGGTCTTGACGTTCACCGCGATCTCGAGCGGAACCAACCGTATCTCTGAGGGCGTGTACCAGACCTGCGGCAGGATGTGGGCGTAGTCAACGACGTGCAGCATGCGGTCGGACGTACCCCTCGGACCCGAGAACGAAACGTGCGCCATCCCGCCTTGTGCTCCGCTCGCGCGTCGCACGCTGATGTCGAGCGGCTGTCTTTGTCCGCGGTGCAGCGTCGGTACGGTCGGCAGCGTTCCGTCGAGCGACCAACCGGCGGGCAGGGCCACGTTCCACTGGCCGCTGAGATCGTCGCACAGCGCTTCGAGCTCCACGCGGATGCGTGCGCGCTCGCCGGCGACGATGGCGACACCGTCATCGACGACGATCGACGCCACGGGCGTGATGACCACAGGCCTCGTGCGCTCACCCGCGACGCGGTCGACCCATGTGTGCATGAGCGCTCGCTCGGCCTGCAGCTCCAATCCATCGGCGAGCCGGAACGTGCCGCGGAATACGCTCGTGCTGCGCGAGGCCGGCTCGATGCCTGAATAGCTGCTGCCGTCCACTCGGAAGAGGGCCGCATGCGGCGCGGCCAACCAGTAGGGTTGATCGATCGCGAGCCCGCTCTGCACTTCGAAGTGGAACTCTTGCTCGAGAGCGCGATTCCACGGCAACTGCTGCTGGACGGTAACGTCCGAGGAGCTCAGCACGTCCGATGAGCCCGGCACCCTGTAGCCCTGGATCTCGAGCAGCGCTCCGGGCCTGCGCTGCATCGACGTGAGCGTCACCACCAGCGTGTCACCCGGAGCGGCGCGCTGCACGTTCGACGTGGCTTCGATCACAGCGCCACAGCACTGCAGGATCAGTTGACGGACGACTTCGCCCTTGCGCAGCACCTGATCGCGGCCCGCAGAGTTCGCGGCGGCGAGCGCGTCGAGCGCGTGCGCCAGGTCGGAGAGCTTTTGGACGCTCTTCTCGGGAGCGCGCGGGTCGAAGTCCGACGATACGGCGCGAACCAGCGGGAGAATGCTCGCGCCGCCTTCGATGCGCTCCCAACCGAGCTGCACGCCGTCGAACATGTCCGAGCTCGAAAGCTTCGGCCCCTTGTCCAGGCGCAAGTACTCGATCCGCTCACCGCGGGTCTCGGCGGCGCCGAAACCCTGGCTCTTGTGCTGGCTGCGGCTGCGTCCGGCGATCTCGGTGTAGCTCGTTCCGAGCAGCGGATCGAATCCGCCGACGTCGACCGTGACCCAGCGCTCCGGATCTTTCGCCGCCACCGCGGCGAGATCCTTTTTCCACCACGTGCTCCCATTGAAGAAGAGGTGCTTCGTCTGCCACGGCTCGAGTCCCTGCGCCATCTGCTCGGGGAACGCATGCGGGTCCGCCGCCAGATCGAACGCCTCGCGCGCCAAGATCGCCGAAGCCGTGTGATGGCCGTGTCCGCCGCTGCCGTCGGTGTCGAAGCGCGTGACGATCACGTCGGGCCGGAACGTGCGCACGACGCGCACCACGTCGGCGAGCACTTCCTGCTTGCCCCACTTGGCGAACGTCTCCTCGGGGTTCTTGCTGTAGCCGAAGTCGACGGCGCGCGTGAAGAACTGCTCGCCGCCGTCGATGCGCCGCGCCTGCAAGAGCTCCTGCGTGCGCAGGATCCCGAGCGCATCGCCGAGCTCCGGGCCGATCAAATTCTGGCCGCCGTCGCCGCGCGTGAGGCTCAAGTACCCGGTGCGCACCTGTCGACCGTTCGAGAGGTAGCTGATCAGTTGAGTGTTTTCGTCGTCGGGGTGCGCGGCGATGTACAGCACGCTGCCCATGACTTCGAGCCCGTGGATGCGGTGCAGGATCGCAGCAGCGTCGAGCTGCGCGGGCGGTCGCTGCGCCTGGGCGCTGCCTGCGACGCCGATCGACAACGCCAGCACGGCGAACCAGCGGACAACCGCATTCGAGCAGACAGGCGAACTCGAGCAGACGGCAGCGATCCAACGGACAGTGTGACGAGAAGACCTCATGGGCCGCAGCCTACCGCACTCGTCGAGAAGCTCGATCGTGCTTGATGTGCCGTCCCTGGAAATCCCTGCACGGGACACTTGGCGCTTCGAAGCAAAGGCGCCGCATCCGACCGCCGGCTGCTCGACCTGCGCGACGGGCTGGAAGCGGCCCACGTTCAAGTCCCCGAGCTGCACGAGCAGGTTCTCCGTGGGCGACGTCGATTGGCGTTCGAACGACCGAGGCTTCCGCGCGGGCTCGAACTTGGAAACGTGCCGCCGTGTGGCACGATCCACCCGTGCCGACCGCCCTCCCGCGCCGCATCCTGATCGTCCGACTGGGCGCCATCGGTGATGTCGTCAACGCATTGGTGCTTGCCAACGCGATTCGCCGCGCGGATCCCGCGGTCGAGATCGGTTGGGCCGTGCACGACTTGTC
>JBBQNP010000221.1:0-5623 GCA_038330085.1 Planctomycetota bacterium
CTACAGCTCCCTGGCTGCGTTGCCACTCCTCCGAGTGTTGCAGCGAACACGCGTCGTCGCGGCGCCTTGCCAGGAAGCCGCATCCAGGCCGACTTCTGCAACGAACTCGTGGCTCACTCCACTAGCTGCGCGCACGTGAGCGGAAAAGAAAGCGCCCCGGCCGCGGGGCGATCAGGGAGGCGGACCACACCTAGGCAGGCGCTGCTCAACCCTCCGCCGCCTTGCGCCGATAGAGCGCGAGAACCCATGAGCCCCGACGAAATCGTCACTGCTCCAGAAGTCGCGCTCGAGCCACCGCCCGCGCTGCCGTCCGCACCTGTAGACGAGGCGCAGAGCAAGATCGCGCTGTTCAGGCAACCCACGCTGATCGATCCCTCCTCGCCGGCGGGAACCGCGGGGCCGACCGAGACGCAACAACCCCTCGAGCCTCCGCCGATCCTGCCCGCGCCACGCGTGCGGACGTGGCGCCCGCCGGCGATCAGCGCGCCCGGCGACGACGCGACGCGCATGCGACGCACGCTCGAGCGCCGCGAACGGGATCGCCGCCGCCGCCTGCTCAACGTGGTCTGGACCACCGTCAAGATCAGCGTCGTCGTGTTCATCACGTACGGGATGATCTTCAATTTTTCGATCGTGCGCGGGAGCTCGATGTCGCCCGGAATCCACGACGGCGACCGCATCCTGGTCGACCACCTGAGCTTCCTCTTTCGCGACGTACACCGCGGCGACATCGTCGTGCTGCAGTATCCGCTCGATCCTTCGCTCGACTACATCAAGCGCGTGATCGGCCTGCCTGGAGACCGGATCAGGATCGATGGCGCGGGCGTGTGGGTCAACGGCGTGAAGCTCGACGAACCGTACATCGCGGAGCCCGACCCGCGCTCGCATCTCACGCAGATCGTGGAGCGGGACTGCTACTTCGTGATGGGGGACAACCGGCCGCACTCGTCCGACTCGCGCGAGTTCGGTCAGGTGCCGAAAGCGAACTTGGTGGGGTTGGTGAACCTGCGCATCTGGCCGCCGGCGCGCGCCGGGATCCTCGACTGAAAAGGATCACGCTCGCGTGCGCGGGCACGTGAGGCGCACGAGCAAGCTGCTCCGGCGTGCTGTCGCGTCGAAATGGTCCATGTCGTACCCTTCGACGCATGGCGTCCGCATCCAGCGCTAGCGCATCGAATGCCTTGGGCACACCCGGCCGCGTCGTCCTCGTGACCGGCAGTGTGCGCGGACTCGGGTTGGCGACGGCCAGAGCTTTCCGTGCGCTCGGCGACCGCGTGCACGTGACGTGGCGCACGCCGAGCTCGAGGGGGCTCGAGCTCCAGCGTGAGTTCGAAGATCGCGCCCACGAAGCCGACCTCGAGCGTGACGCGCCGCGTCTCCTGGATGAGGTGACGCGACGCGACGGACGGCTGGACGTGCTCGTGCACGCGGTCGGTGCCTACGCGAGCGGCAGGTTGGACGAGATCGAGGCGCAAGCGGTCGACTCGCTCTTGCGCAGCAACGTGTCGACGGCCGTGCGCGCGTTCGACGCCGCGCGTCCGCACTTGCGCGCGTCACGCGGGAACGCGCTGTTCTTCGGCGTCGCGGGCCTCGCGGGTTTGCGCGGCCGGCGCGAGAGCGCAGCGTACGCCGCGGCGAAGAGCGCCCTCCTGGTGCTGGTGCGCTCGTGGGCGCTCGAGGAAGCGCAGCACGGCGTGCGCGTCAACCTGCTCTCGCCCGGGATCGTGCCGCACGAAGGCGCCGCCGCCGACACGCTCGATCCGAAGCGACAAGCACGCATTCCCGCCGGTCGCGTGGGAACTCCCGAAGAGGTCGCCGAGGCCGCGTTGTTCCTGTGCTCGGACGCAGCGCGCTATACGACGGGCGCCGACCTGCCCGTCGCGGGCGGGTGGATGCTCTGATCGGCGCCGCGCGGGCCGGCATGCTCGGCGAGGATCCCGATCACGAACTCACCCCGGACTGCACGCAGCCGTGGGTGACGCGACCGCTGCGACGACCTTGTTGTGGACTACTGCGCTTCGATGAACGGCAAGCTCGCCGCGCTCGTGGGCATCACTTCCACCATCACGCCGAACACCGGCGGGTTCTGCGTGACCTGTCCGGAGCTGCCGCTCGCCGTCGCACCGCGCACCTGGAACCAGCCCGATTCCACGGTCGGCATCCCGATCACCTCGGCCGGATTGTCGTTCGTCTGCGACAGGAACGACTGCGCGAACACACCCGAGATCGAGAGCAGGCGCACGCGCGTCCAGCACGAGAACGCGTAGGAACCGGAGAACACTTCCTCGTTGTCGTTCCAGATCAGGAACGCCGTCGTGGTCGTGACGCCGGTCCCGACGAGCGGTTGCAGCAGGATCAGGTCGCTGACGGGCTTTCCGCGCGGAGCCGGATCGGGATACTGGCCGAAGAAGCGCGGCACGAAGAAGCGGTTGGGCGCGCGCTCGTACTCGATCCCGTCGAGGTCGGGTCTGCCGTTGTTGTTGACGTCGGTGTTTGCACCGACCGCGGTCTTGCCCAGGAAGCCGAGCGTTTGCACGGACCAGCACTGGCTCCCGAGGCCGTCGACGCGCACGAGGTCGCCGATGAGACAGTCGTTGTGGATCGCGCGGTGCGTGACCGGATCGAGAGCCACCGCCCAGACGTAACCGCGCCGGCCCACCGGGACGTGCGCGCTCGCTACCCACGTCACGGTGTCGCGCGCGGTCAGGTGGAAGAAAAGGTCCGACTGCAGGCACGTCGACGCATCGACGTAGACGACGTGCACGTCGATCGCGCCCGTGACCGGGTCGCTGTTGACGTTCGTGAGCGTCAGGAACGAGCTCTGTCCAACGCGCGTGTCGAATTCGGGATAGATCAAGAGCGAGGCCGGCGTCTGGCCGCCCGCGTGGGCCGGCGGTGCGAAAGCGAGGACACAGACGGCGAGCAGCGCGCTCGAGGACAAGAAGGTGGGGATCATCGGTGCAACTCCTGTGGCCACGAGGCTATCGCATTTCTTTCCCGAGCTGTCGAACCCCTCTCAAGAACGAGCCTGTTTCGCGTCGATCGCAACCCGGTGAACCCCCGCACCCCCTCCCACTTGCGTGTCGACCCACGACCCGCTCGGCGGCGCACGGGGTTGACTTGCTTCGCGCCAGCGGCTGTCGTGTCCGCCCTACCGCGCCGCACGCGTTCAGAGCCATGCCCGAATTCCAGACACTCAAGATGAGCGACACGGGGCAAGGGCTCTTCTCGGCAGCCGAGATCGAGAGCCTGATGCGCGTCGAGTTCGACCGCGCGCGTCGGCACAAGTTCCCGCTCGTGCTGATGAAGGTCGCCGTCGACAGGCTCGACCAGCTCCACGATCTGTACGGCATGGAAGCGCAGGAGGAGATCCTGCGCGTGGTGACGCAAAGCCTGCGCGAGTCGATGCGCGACTCGGACCATCTGGGCATGACGCCGGACGATCGGTTCCTCGCGGTGTTCCCGCACACCACGCCCGAGACGGGACAGATGCTGGCGCGCCGTCTCATCGCGAACGCGCGCAAGATGCGCTTCGATCGAGACGGTCGTTCGCTGCGGATCTCGCTCTCGATCGGCGTCGCGCACAACAAGGACGCGGCGGCGACGACGTTCGAGACGCTGCTTGCGGTCGCGGAGGACGGACTCGCCGTCGCGGACGCGGGTGGGGGAGATCGCTTCGTCGAGACCGAGCTGTACGCGCTCTACGCGAAGAAGCACAAGCGCGAAGGCGCCCCGTCCCAAGCCCCGGTCGTCGTCGCGGCGCCGCCGCACACCGAGCCGCTCGCGCCGTCTCCCTTCGTACAGCCGGACCCGCGTGAGCGGACGCGCGAAGAAATCGTCGCCAAGGCGCTGCTCGAACGCTTGATGGCGCAAGGGTTCGACCTCGACGTGCTCAGCGCGCTGGAGCCCGACACGATCGCCGCCGCATTGCGCAACTTCCAGGATCAGAAGGTCGCGGTCCAGGCCGGCAGCGACGAGGACAAGCTGCGTCAGATCCAGATGCTCGAGCGGCGCATCACCAAGCTGACCGACATCCTCGGCATCACCGAGGAGGAGCTGCGGCGCGTCGCGGCGATGAAGGGGGTCGACATCGGGATGTCGTCGATCTATCGCTCGGTGCAGGGCCTCTCGCAGGGCGAGGGCCAGTACCAACGCAAGCGCGAGATGATGAAGACGATCTTCGAGGCCAACTTCGAGCTGAAAAAGAGCCTCGGGCCGGACTCTCCCAAAACCTGATTTGCGTCCTGACGCGAGCGGTGCACGCTGAGGCCTGAAGCCGATCCCGGGAACGAGCCTCGACCATTCGAAACCGCCGACGGGCTCGCGCGCGCGAAGCACTCCTTCCGATAGAGTGCTTGCCCACAATCGACCTCCCCGATCGAATCCCCGGCATCGAGTCCCCGCAACGGAGCAGGGACGTTGCCACGGAGTCGACCGGGCCGTGAACATCGAGCAGAGACGAAAGCACATGGCCAAGAAGACCGAGACGGAATCGACGGATGAACCTGCCAAGGAGCACGGCGTCCTTTACCTGGGCATCGACCTGGGAACGTCGCGCACGTCGGTCGCTTCGAGCAACGGTCAGCGTGTGACGCTGAGCTCGCACGTCGGCTATCCAAAGGACGTCGTCAGCATGAAGCTCCTGAAGAAGGAAGTGCTGTTCGGCGAGGATGCGGTGCAGCACCGCTTGTCGCTGAAGTTCTACCGACCGCTCGCGGCCGGCGTGCTCAAGCACAGCAACAAGACGACGGACGACGTCGAAGGCAACATGAAGGCCGCTGCGGACCTGGTGCGTGAGATCATCCGCCTGGCGCAGCCGCGATCGGATGAACTCGTGTACGCGGTCGTCGGTGTGCCTGCGCAGGCCGCGATCCACCACAAGGACGCGATCATCAAGGCTGCGAAGGAGTCGGTGGACAGCGTGATGTTGTGCTCCGAGCCGTTCGCCGTCGCATACGGCCTCGACATGCTCGACGACGCGCTCGTCATCGACATCGGCGCCGGCACGACGGACCTGTGCCGAATGCACGGCACGATGCCGGAAGACTCGGACCAGCTCACGAACACGTTTGCGGGCGACTACGTCGACGATCAGCTCACGGGTTTGATCAAGAAGAAGTTCCCACAGGCGCAGTTCACGACGCAGATGATCCAGAAGATCAAGGAGCGTCACGCGTCCGTATCAGACCAGATGGTGCCGGTGGTGGTGGAGTTCCCGGTCGAAGGCAAGCCGATGCCGTTCGACATCACCAACGAGCTGCGCACGGCGTGTCGTTCGATCGTGCCGCCGATGGTCGAGGGCTTGGGCAAGCTGATCGCGACGTTCGACCCGGAGTTCCAACAGCGCTTGAAGAACCGCGTGCTCCTCGCCGGCGGCGGCAGTCAGATCAAGGGGTTGGATCAGGCGATCGAAGAAGAGATGAAGCAGCGGTTGGGGAGTGGCAAGGTGATCAGGATCGAGGAGCCCATGTACGGTGGTGCGAACGGGGCACTGAAGATTGCTCATGATATGCCCGCGGAGTATTGGGAGAAGTTTTGTTTGAGCGGGGACCCACGCGCCATATAAAAATACCAAAAACACACGCGCGGGCGCGCGCGCCGCCCCCGTGATGTGACTGCCACA
>JBBQNP010000222.1:0-5297 GCA_038330085.1 Planctomycetota bacterium
CGCGGCCGGCTCGCGGCGACCGCGCCGCACCAACAGGTCCCGCGCGCGATCGAGTTCGGACGTCTCGATCGGCCGATCGAGCTGCATGAAGAGCCCGAGACGCGTCGGCGACAGCGCGGGCGCGCTCAAGAGCTCGCTCTCCAGGCGCGCCGACTCGACGCCCTTGCGCTCGAGGAACGCGCGCGCCATCTGCACCATCTCCGACACGGTGCGCGGTGCGGGCGTGGGCGGCGGGGTCATGCTTTCAGAGCGTACTCGATGCCGCCGGCCTGAAACGAGAGCGCCGGGCCCGCCCTGAAGACGGACCCGGCGCGTTTGTCGCTCTCGAGCGTGCGATCTCTCAATCGCAGTCGTACGGCAGAAGTTGTTGCTTCACTCGCGCGAGAGCGCGCATCGCGGCCTGGACGCGTGCGTAATCCCGCTTCGAAGCCACGCCGGCGGCGAGGTGCTTCTTCAGGATCCAATTCGCCGAGTCCAAGCGTGCCTGGTAGAGGATCCGGATGAAGTCGAGCTGCTTCGCGAGGACCAAGCTGTCGTCGTCCGCAACCGCTTGCGCCGCGAAGATCGCGTCTTGGAGACGCTGGCGCACCGTGATCGGCCCGCGCGATTCCAAGTATTTCCACGCGTTGATCTGCAGCGTCTCGAACACCTTCTGCAGGACGTCGTCGCCCGGATCGCGGGTGGCCCAGCGGCCGCGCAGCTCGATCATCGCCCGCTCGAGCCGTGCGAAGATGATCTCGCGCTGGAGCGCTTCGACTTCGAACGCGTGCACCATGTAGCGCGCCGCACGCGCGCGCATCTCGGCGATCTCGTCCGCGAGGCGCTGCTGGATGAGGCACTCGCCCTGCGCGCTGACGTAGGTGAGCGATTCCTCGTCGACGACCGACTGCACTTGCGTGAGCTTGGACGCGACCGAGAAGCCGGACGCGGCGAGGTCGACGGCCTCTTGGATGCTCTCGTCGACTCGCGTTTCGACGCTGGGCTGGCTCGCGGCGAGGCAACGGCGGCCGCCGGCGATGGCGGGAGCGAGGGACGACGATGCGATCAGGAGCGGGAACAGGAACGGGATGGTGGCGTACTTCATGGCACTCTCCGTGTGGCAGAAAAACGGACTTGGGAGAGCCGGGGTCGCGCGCAGCGGTCGATTCCGTTGCGAGCGAAGTCCCTTGCGTGCGGACGTGAGCTCCTTACACGTCGAGTGTCCGACACTGCGGAAGCGTACGGAGGCTGCCTCCTTACGCTTCCGCGGGGATCAGAGGCTCTTGATGCGCTCTTCGCGCTCGGTCGCGTCGAGCTTCTCGAGCAACGGATCGAGCTTCCCCGAGAGCACCTGCTCGAGCGACAAGTTCTCGTTCAACCGGTGATCGGTGACACGATTCTGCGGCCAGTTGTACGTGCGCACGCGCATGCTGCGATCACCGCTTCCCACCTGGCTCTTGCGCGCGGCGGATCGTTCGGCGTGACGCTTCTGCTCCTCGAGGTCGAGCACGCGCGCCTTCAACATGCGCATCGCGCTCGCACGGTTGCGCTGCTGGCTGCGGTCGTCCTGGCATTGCGCGACGAGCCCGGTCGGGATGTGCGTGATGCGCACGGCCGATTCCGTCTTGTTGACGTGCTGACCACCGGCACCACCCGCGCGCATCGTCTCGATGCGCAAGTCGTCCGGCCGCAGGTTGACCTCGACCTCGTCGGCTTCGGCGAGCACCGCAACCGTCGCCGCACTCGTGTGGATACGACCCTGCGCTTCCGTCTCGGGCACGCGTTGCACGCGATGACCACCGGATTCGAAACGCAGCGCGCGCCACGCGCCTTCCCCTTCGACCGCGAACACGACCTCCTTCAAGCCGCCGACCTCGCTGTGCGAGATCTCCAGGTCCTCGATCTTCCAGCGCCGGTTCTCGGCGTAGCGCCGGTAGATCTTGTACAGGTCGCCGACGAACAAGGTGGCTTCGTCGCCGCCGACGCCGGCCCGGATCTCGACGATCACTTTGCGCCGCAAATCGGACGGCTCGGTGATCAGCGCAGCCTTGATCTCGTGGTCGAGCGCAACCTCCTCCTGCTCGATCTCGGTCAGGTCCTCGGCCGCGAGCGCCGCCATCTCCGCATCGGATCCCGACTGCATGCGCTCGTCGTCGGCGCGCCGCCTCACGAGAGCTTCGAAGCGCGCAGCCAGCGTCGCGACATCTGCGAGCGAGCCGCGCTCCTGCAGCAGCGTCGCCAGCTTGCGACCGTCTGTGGCAACCTCCGGCAGCGAGATCTGCGTGGTGATCTCGTCGAAGCGCACCGCCTTCTCCCGCAGTTTGGCGACGATGGCGGGAGCGAATTGCATCGGGCGTGCGCCGCGCGCGCGCAGCGTGGGAGCAGGATGATCGTGCCGGGATTCCGCCGGCGATCAAGTCGCCGGTCGGATCGCACTCAGCGGGGTCCATTCCGTGGAGCCCTGTCGGCAGCGCGTTTTCAGCGGAGCCGCGTCACCGGATGCGCGATCCCCGCTCGCTCAGGCCTTCTTCGCGGGCGTCGACTCGTAGCGCTTCTTGAAGCGGTCCACGCGGCCGGCCGCGTCGACGAACTTCTGCTTGCCCGAGTAGAAGGGGTGGCACACCGAGCAGATTTCGATGCGCATTTCCTTCACGGTCGCGCGGGTCTGGAAGGTGTTGCCGCAACCGCAGGTGACGTTGCACACGTGGTACTTCGGATGGATGTTGGATTTCATACTGTTCTCGTGCAGGCGTCGTGCAGGCCTCGTCGAGGCCGAGGCTCCTGCGGGTCGAGCGTGTTCACCGACCTCGTGTGTGTCACGAGGTTCGGGCCGAAGCTCGGATCGGGGCGAACAGGTTAGCCCTGACCCCGTTTGCCTGCAAGAGCGGTCGCGCGTGCGAGCAACCCCAGCGTCAGCGCCACAGGCAGGCCGACGACGTTGTCGAAACCGCCCTCCTCGAGGCTCACGACGAAGCGGTCGGCGTTCTCCTGGATCGCATACCCCCCGGCCTTGTCGCGCCATTCGCCGCTCTCGACGTAGGCCTCGATCTCGTCGGGTTCGATCGCGCGCATGGTGACCCAGGTGCGCTCGAACGCGGTGCAGGGCGCTGCATCCGTCGCCAGCGCACACACACCCGTGACGACGCGGTGGCGCGTGTCCGACAGCGAGCGCAGCATCGCGCGCGCTTCGTCCGCGTCGCACGGCTTGCCGAGCAGGCGCGCGTGCGCGTCGTAACCGACGGCGACGATCGTGTCGGCCGCGATGACGATGACGTCTCTCGCTCGATGACGGTTCGAAACGGCGCGCGCCTTGCGTTCGGCCAGCTCGCACGCCGCGCGCTCGGGGGTCAATCCGGCCTCGACCTGCTCGTCGACGTCCGGTGCGTCGACGGTGAACTCGAGGCCTGCGCGCGTCAGAAGTTCGCGTCGCCGCGGTGAAGCCGACGCCAGCACGACGCGCAACGACACGCAGGGTCTCTAGCGCTTGCGACCCGAGCGCTTGTCCTTGGCGCGCGGCTTCGGCGCCGACTTGGACGAGTGACCTGCCGTGGGGCGCGCAGACTTCTTGCTCTTGCCGGACTTGCCCGCTGCCTTTTCCTTGGACGCTTTGATGCGCGCCTCGGCGGCCGACTTGCGTGCCGCGAGCGCAGCCTCGGCCTGAGCACGCTTCTGCTCGGCTTCGACCTTTTTCTTGGCGCGCAGCTCGAGATCCTTGCGGTGCGCATCGACGCGCGCCTGCTTCTCGCGCTCGCGCGCGACCTTCGCGGCTTCGATCGCGGCCTTCTTCGCGTTGCGGGCGTCCTCGCGCGCCTGCTTGGCCGCTTCCTTCTTCTCGATGATCGCGCGGCGCGCAGCTTCCTTCTGGCGCTGCACTTCGAGGCGCGCCTGGCTGACCTTCCACTCGGCGAACGTCTTCTTGCCGAACGGGCAGTCCTCGACGAGCACACACTCCCAGCAGATCGGCTTCGTCGGGAGGCACCACAGGTCGGCGATCTCGCCGAAGCCCGTCGTGAACGCGAGGTCTTCCCCCTCGGGGACGAGCGGTTCGATCACGTCGCGCGCTTTCTTCGCGGACGCCGTGCGCGAGATCAGCCCGAGTCGATCGAGCACGCGAATCAGTGCGTTGTGCACGGGCAACTGCTTGCCGCTCGCGAGCCACAAGAGGTACCCGCCGCCCGGCAGACCGAGGAACGGCATCTGCGTCACGAGCTTGCCCGCCGCGACCGGGTCGTCCTTCATGAACTCGAGGTCGAAGCCGTGCGTCTTCTGGTAGACCTCCTGCAACCACTCGCGCGCCGCGCGCGACGGAGCGATCCAGGGTGCGCACTCTTCGCGCGTCGCGTGGCGCGTGCCGTTGACGATGCGCGCGGCGATCTCCTGCGCCTGCGCGACGCGCATCTCGTTCCAATCGGGATACGCCTTGCGCAGCTTCGAGAGGACGCCCTCGGCCTTGTCCTGCCCCATGTGACGCAGGAGGACGACCAGCATCCCCTGCTCGAGCAGCGTGCCTTCCTTCAAAGGTCGCGGCAGCGGTGTGCGCGGCGAGATCTTCTTGAGGAGCTTCTGGACGGTTTCGGTCTTCTTGCTCAAGCGGGGCTCGGTGTTCTTCGGGACACGGGGTCCATCGGCGGGCGGGGCGATCGTCGTCATAGGGCGGCCTCCATAGGACGGAACGAGCGCGCACTCGACGAGGAGTGCGGGTCCGGCGCGCGTGCGATCGACTCGGGTGGAAAAATCGGGAACGCGTCAGCCGGACGGTCGGTCAGGTAGCAGCCGGCTCGGCCGTCTTCGCGGCCCTGGCAGCCGCGCGCTTCTGCTTCACGCGCTCGGCGAAGCGCACGCTCTTGCGGTCGGTGCGCGTCTTCTTCGCGGCGATGCGCGTGGTGCGCGTGACCGTCTTCTTCTTGCGGCCGGGGCGCGAGCGCTTCGTCGCGATCTTGCGCGGGAACACGCCGAGGCGCTTGAAGAGCGATTGCACGACCTCGCTCGGCACGGCGCCCGCGGCGAGCCAGCGTTGCGCCTTCTCCTGGTTCAGCGTGAGCTGCAGGGCTGCGTCCTTGCGCAGCGGGTCGTAGAGACCGAGCGTCTCGAGCGAGCGGCCGTCGCGCGGAAAGCGCGAATCGGTGACGGTGATGCGGTAGCAAGGCAGGTTCTTGCGACCAGTCCGTCGGAGGCGGATGACGACAGCCATTCGTGTGCGTGGGTGGGGAGTATCCGGGTCCAGACGGGCGCAATGGCGCCGCGTCGAGTGAAGGGCCGAAGATCAGACACAATCGGGCCGCGACTGTCCAGAGACCGGCCCGGGAATGCGGGGAATC
>JBBQNP010000223.1:0-5207 GCA_038330085.1 Planctomycetota bacterium
CAGCTCAGATGCCAACCGTTCGAGAGGTTGAACGTCGACGGCGTGCAGAACGCCGCCGCGTTGCGGAACCAAACCTGATAGTCGCGCGTGCCGGGTGAGGCCACAGCACCCTTGATGCTGACGGCCGCTTGCGCACCCGACGGATACTGCGACGCACCGCTCGCGTTCGTCAGCGTGCCCAGGCGCACGACCGAGCCGCCCGCGCAACGTAGCCCGTCGCCGAAGACGGACCCCAGGCCGCCCGAAGTCTGGCTCGTGCCCTGGAAGTACAAGGCCGAGCTGTTCGGCATGCTCGAGCCCGCGAGCACGATCGTGTCGTTGGTCAAACTCGCCGTGCCGCTCGCGATCAGCGATCCACCGAACCCGAGCGAGCTCAGGCAACCGGCTTGGACTCCCGTTGCTCCGTTGTTGCCGCACGGGCACCCGGTCCCGGATCCGTCGCCGAGACAGAAAGCGGTTCCGGTCGTCGTCGCGTGGACGATCGAGAGCACCGACATCACATCGTCGAGGATGCTCGGGAAGCTCGGATCGCTCGTGCATACGACCTTGAGGCCGATCCACGAAGCTCCGCCGTTGAGCAGCGATTGCGCGACCGCGGTGACGTCGAAACTGTACGTGAACGACGTCGTGATCGGCGGGTGATACGAGCCGGAGCCCACGACCGTCGCTGCGATCTGGAAGTCCGTCAGTTCCGCGACTCCGTTTCCGGTGTAGAGGAGGAAATCGAACGTGCGCACGCCGTTGTCGAAGGCGTTGTTGACGTAAACAACCCCCGAGAGCGTCGCCGACTGGATCGCGGTGGAGGTGAACGCGGAGGCGTCGAACTCCTGGATCGCGCGGTCTTCTCGCGTGGACTGGTGGCGCAACAAGCCCTCGAATCCGGGCACGTTGAACGAATCACCGATTCCGTCCAGCGGTTCGTCGTGGATCGAAGCCTTGATCGTCGGCGTCAGGTCGGTGGCAGTTGCCACCGGCATCACGAAGGCGAGTGAAGCGAGAAGGGTGATCGAGGAGAGGGCACGCATGATCGACTCCTGGGGGGTTCGCGAGCGTCTCCCAAGCATATCGCAAGCGGCGAGATGCGTGGACGCGTCCTCGATGCACATTCTCTCGATCGGCGACCCACTCCAGACCCCGGCGCCGTGCGGCGCGGACCTCAACCGAGATCGACGCGCACGAGTTCGACCATGCGCTTCAGCGCGCTCTCGACCACTTCCGTGTCGGGATGCCGCACGATCACGTAACCCTCGCCCTCGTAGCCCTCTTTCGGGCTCGTGCCTATCTGGGGCAACTTCGCTTCGACGACGAGATCGCCCAGTTCCTTCTGCGCCTGCTCGAGACCGCGGATCGAGCGCACGCGACCCTGGCCTTGCCCGCGCAAGTACGCAGCACCGGCGGCGAACTTGCGCTCCGGCACGTCGAACGTGTCGAACACCATCAGCTCGACCCACGCCTTGTACATGTCCTTGTCGTGCGCGTAGCTCATCAACGTCGTGAACTGCGCACCGGGCGGGCGCGCGGCGACTTCCGAAATTGCGATCGAGCCGTCCTTGCGCCGGAACCACTCCATGTGCGTGAGGCCCGTGCGCATGCCGAGCACGTCGAGCGCGCGCGGTCCGGCCGCGCGAATGCGCGCGAACTCGGGGCCGTCGATGCGCCGCGGCAAGGAGACGATCCACTGGATCCACGGATTCTGCAGCACGTCGAGCGGCGTCGGCGAGTACTTGCCGATCGAGTGGAACACGTGGCGTCCGTCGATCGTGACCGAGTCGAACGAGAACTCTTCGCCGACGATGAACTCTTCGAGCAGCACCGGCTCGTCGGTGCCGATCGGCGACGTCTTCAAGTACGCGGCGAGTTCAGATTCGCCGTCGACGCGGTGGGTGTTGCGCGCGCCCGCGCCGGCCGGCGGCTTGACGACGACCGGGAACCCGCACGTTTTTGCGAACTCGACTGCCTCCTGCGCCGTGCGGCACAAGCGGTGGCGCGCGCAGGGCAGGTCGTTCGCGCGCAGCACGTTCTTCATGCGCGACTTGTCGCGGAAGTTGTGCGCGGCCTCGACCGACAGCCCCGGAAGCCCGAGCTTCTCGCGCACTTCGGCGACCGGCACTTGGAGTTGCTCGAGGATCGCGACGAGGCGGTCGACCTTGCCGCCCAGGCTGCGCGCGAGCTGACGCACGCCCTCGTGGAGCTGCGCGACGTTCATCGCGTCGTCGATCTTGACGTGCGCGGCGAGCTTCTCGCGCAGCTCGGGCGGCAGCTTGTCGGGCGGCTCCTGGCCGACGATCGCCAGGCGCACGCCCTCGAGCTCCGCGGCCGGCTTCACGAAGCGCATGGTCGCGTCGAGCGCGAAAGGCGCCACGAAGATGACGTTCCGCATGCGCGCACTCTACACTCCAGCACGCGGCGACGTCACCGCGCGGTCCTTCCGCGGCCGATCGGCCCGCCGCCGGGACGCACTCGGCTCGTCAACGTCACAACCATCACGCATGAGCGCGCTCTCGATCTGCCTCGTCTCGTCCGAAGTCGCTCCGTATGCCAAGACGGGCGGCCTCGCCGACGTGACCGCAGCGCTGGCGCGTTATCTGTCGCGCGCGGGCCACGACGTGCGCACGTTTCTGCCGCTCTACAAACGTGTGGCGCAGAGCAAGCACGAGATCTCGCCGGTGCCGGGGCTGCAGGACTTGGTCATGCAGGTCGGCTCCGGCAGGCGCATCGGCTACTCGATCTGGAGCACGCCGATCGCGAAGAGCGATGCGCGCCTGTACCTCGTGCGTTGTCCGGAGCTGTACGACCGCGAAGGCATCTACGCGAGCGACGGCGACGAGCACGTGCGCTTCTCGTTCCTCTCGCGCGCTGCGATCGAAGCGTGTCAGCACATGCGCTGGTCGCCGGATGTCTTCCACGTCAACGACTGGCACACGGCGCTCGTGCCGCTCTACCTGCGCACGGTCTATGCGTGGGACAAGCTGTTCGAGAAGACGCGCACGGTGCTCACGCTGCACAACAACGCGTACCAGGGGATTTTTCCGAGCAGCGTTCTCGGCGAACTCGGCCTCGCGAACGAGACGCGCTTCCTGCACCAGGATGACTTGAATGCGGGCCGCATCAGCTTCCTCAAGACCGGGATCATCTACGCGACCGCGCTGTCCACCGTCAGCCGCACGTACGCGCGCGAGATCCAAGGCGACGATCTCGGCATGGGTCTGCAGGACATGCTGAGAGCGCGCAACGATCACTTGTTCGGCATCCTGAACGGCGTCGACAAGGAGGAGTGGAATCCCGAGACGGACACGCTGATCCCCCACCGTTTCAGCGCCAACAACCTCGCCGGCAAGGGGCGCATGGAGTCCGCTCTGCTGCAGAAAGCCGGGCTTCCACCCGCGCAAGGCGCGCCCGTGATCGGCATCGTGTCGCGACTGACCGCTCAAAAAGGCTTTGATCTGCTGCACGATGCGATGGCCGTGTTCCTGCAGCGCGAGGACATGCGTCTCGTCGTGCTCGGCAGCGGCGAAGAGCGCTACGAGCAGTGGTTCGAGTGGCTCGTGAAGAACTTCCCGCGCAAGGTCGCCTACAAAAAGGGGTACGACAACGAGCTCGCGCACTGGATCGAAGCGGGCTCGGACATCTTCCTCATGCCGTCGCGCTATGAGCCGTGCGGTTTGAACCAGATGTACTCGCTTGCCTACGGCACGGTGCCGGTGGTGCGCCGCACGGGCGGGCTCGCCGACAGCGTGACCCAGTGGAATCCGCAGACGGGCCAAGGCACGGGCTTCCTGTTCGACGCGTACGACAGCCAGGCGTTCTTCGACGCGCTGCAACGAGCGTTGCGCGCGTACCGCGACGCCGATCAATGGTCGCGTCTCGTGCAGAACGGCATGGCGCAGGACTTCTCGTGGGAGAAGCAGATCCAGCAGTACGTCGATTTGTATCGGCGATTGCCGCAGTTGTGATGCAGGAAGCCTCGTCAGGGCAAGGGGTCTCAGGCTATCCTCCGACAGGTCACTTCCAATCGGTCCATCGAGTTCCCCATGCACGTGATTTTCGTCGAACCGGCGTTTCCTCGTAACCAGCGCGAGTTCCCGCGCGCGTTGAAGGCCGTCGGCGCCAAGGTCACGGCGATCGGCGAGAGCTCGGCGAACTCGCTCGACGCGGAGTTGAAGCGCTCGCTCGACGGATACGAGCAGATCAAGAGCGTCACCGACGAGAAGGCGCTGTTCGACGCGGTGAAGCGCATTCAGTCGCGCGGCTGGGTCGACCGACTCGAAGCGACCATCGAAGCGCATATCGAGCCCGTCGCGAAGGTGCGCGAAGCTTGCGCGATCCCCGGCACGACGACGCGCACGGCCTTCCTGTGCCGCGACAAGCCGGCGATGAAGGACGTCCTGCGCAAAGCCGGCGTCGCGTGCGCGCAATCGACCGGCACTTCCTCCGCCGACGAAGTGCGCGCGTTCGTGAAAGAAGTCGGCTTCCCGGTGATCCTCAAGCCGCGCGCTGCCGCCGGTGCCGCTGGAACGTTTCGCGCTGCGAACGACGACGAGCTCGAGCGCGCGATCGTCGAGAGCGGTGTCGCGCGCGGAACTGCGGTCGCCGTCGAAGAGTTCATCGAAGGCCACGAGGGCTTCTACGACACGTTGTGCGTCGAAGGCCACGTCGTGCACGACTTCACGTGCCACTACTTCCCGAACGTGCTCGAAGCGATGCGCACGCGCTGGATCTCGCCGCAGATCGCGCTCACGAACCGCAGCGACGACACGAGCTACGACGAGGTCAAGCGCATGGGCCAGAAGGTCGTGCGCGAGCTCGGCATCGGGACGTCGGCGACGCACATGGAGTGGTTTTTCGGCCCGAAAGGCCTGAAGTTCAGCGAGATCGGCTGCCGTCCGCCGGGAGTGCGCGTGTGGGACCTGTACGGCGCGGCGAACGACCTCGACCTCTACGTCGAGTGGGCGCGTTCGATCGTGCACGGTCGCACCGACGCGCGACCTTCGCGCCGTTTCGCAGCGGGCATGGTCGCGTTGAGACCCGAGTGCGACGGCACGATCACCGGCTACGACGGCGTCGAAGCGATGCAACAGCGCTTCGGCAAGTGGCTGATCGACTCGCACTTCCCGCCGCCCGGCACGCCGACGCAACCGGTCGGCAGCGGCTACATGGGCAACGCGTGGGTGCGCGTGAAGCACACCGATTACGACGAGCTGCGCAAG
>JBBQNP010000224.1:0-5185 GCA_038330085.1 Planctomycetota bacterium
CGTTCCCAACCCCCTCTCCCACCGCATGTTGCGAACGCCCCCCGCCCTCGTGAAAATTTCCTCATCCCGACCCTTCTCCAATTGCGAATTCCCAGAGAAGATGCGTTCGGTCTCAGGAATCGCTGCCTCCCCGTCCGATCCCCTCTGCGTTCGAGAAGTTCCGACAGGCAGAGTTCGAGACCGGGAGAACGGATCCATGGCGAGGGTACTGGCAATCGTTTCCACGTGCGTGCTGGCAGCCGCACTCACGCGCACCACCGACGCACAAACCGGCGCACTCTGGGTGCGCTCCGACAACGGCGCAGGCTGGATCGGCAAGTGCGTTTCGCTCGGTGCGCAAGGCACACAAGTCTTCACCGAGATCGAATTCGGTCAGGACCACGCCGAGTTGCTCTCGGGCTTCGACACGAACCCGGCACTTCCTGTCTGGCAGAACATGCTCCCGATCGAAGGCGCGAACTCGACCGTCGATTCGGCGGAGAACGTCGACATCCACGTGTCAGCGCACCAGATCGTGCTGAACAACAACAACTCGACGAAGCACACGGTGATCTCGAAGTACACCTCCGCGTCGAGCACGCCGAGCTGGACGTACACCTTCCCGGGAACGACCGGGGGCAACGCGCGCGTGTCGATCTCGGACAACGGCCAGCGCATCGTCGCCGGCTCGTTCGACAACATGGCCAACACGCTCAACCTGGCCGTGTTCAGCCCTTCCTCGGGCACGCCGATGTGGTCGGGGAACCTCACCAACTTCGCGATGGCCATCCGCGGGTGGAGCCTCTCGAGCGACGGCGCGCTGCTCTATGTGGCGTCGGCCTCGATGCTCACGATCTTCGATCTGAACACGCACGCCAACGTCGCGCAGTACGTGCTCACGAGCTCGGTCGACGGCTGCCACTCGATGTCGGGTGACGGTCGCGTGTTCGCCTACGGCGGGTTCAACTTCGTCGACGTGTGGGAGAAGAACGCCACCGGCAGCGGCTACACGAAGACCTACACGCGCAACCTGGCCGGCTCCTACGTGTGCACGCACGTCGCGGTGTCGGGCAACGGCGCGTCGGTCGCGTGGTCGTTCAACGGCTTCGACACGAACAACCACGTGCGCGTCGAGTGCCTCGACGTGGCCTCGAAGCAGATCCGCATGACGGATGAAGCCGTCGGATCGGGCACGCTGCAGAACGTGTGCTCGGACATCGCGATCTGCCGCGACGGCACGCGCTTCGTCGTGGGCTTGTGGGGCGACGAAGCCGGCCTGTGCCCCGAAGTGCGCATGTACCGCAGCAATCAGAACGTTCCGGTCGCGCTCTACAACCTGCCGGGCTCGGTGTACGACGTCGACATCAGCGCCGATGGCGAGCACGTCGCGGTTGCGTCGAAGGCCGTGCACGCGAACCTGTACGCGGGCGGCGGATCGATCCGCTACTACGCGTTCGAGCCGCAGGACATCCGCTGCTCGGGCATCCCGGCTCCGGGTTCCACCGTGGAGTTCGCGATGCAGGGCCCGCACTCTTCGCAGGCGCGCCTCCTGTGGGCGCCGAGTCAGGCCGCCACGCCGACGTCGTTCGGCAACGTCGGTCTCCTCTACCTGAACCGCCTGCAGATGCACACGGTGGCGGTCCCGGCGACGGATGCCACGGGCGAAACGATGGCCCAGTACACGTTGCCCGCGGGTGCAGGGCAAATCGGGAGCACGCTCTACTTCCAGGGGTACTTCACGGCGCCGCGCCGGCTGACGCAGGATTTCGTGCGCGTGACGATCCTGCCCTGAACCAAGGACGTGCCAGTAGCGGCCGGTGAGGCCGACCGACACGAGAGAACGCCGCCCCGGTGCATCGAGCACCGGGGCGGTTTGCTTTCCCGCGGAGGGAGCGGCGACGGTGCGGATACCATCGCGGCTCGTGCGCAAGCTCTCCGCCATCCTGTTCGACATCGACGACACGCTGTTCTCGACGACGGAGTTCGCGCGGCGCGCGCGCGCCAACGCAGTCCGCGCGATGATCCAGGCGGGTCTCGACGTTCCCGAAGACGTCGTGATGCGCGAGCTCGAGGAGGTGCTGGCCGAGTTCTCGTCGAACTACGAGCACCACTTCGACAAGCTCCTGCAGCGGCTGCGTCCCGCTTGCCTGACGTGCACGAACCCGGCGCTCATCGTGGCCGCGGGCGTTGCTGCGTACCACGACACGAAGTTCCGCGAGCTGGCGCCGTTCGACGACGTGTTCCCGCTCTTCTGCGATCTCAAGAAGGCGAACGTGCGCCTGGGCATCATCACGCACGGCTGGACGGTCAAACAGGCGGAGAAGCTCGTGCGTCTGGGGTTGGTGCCGTACCTCGATCCGAAGGCCGTGTTCATCTCGGACCAGATCGGAATCAGCAAGCCGAACCCCAAGCTCTACCTGACGGCGCTCGCCGATCTGCAACTGCGCGCGCAGGAGGTGATGTACGTCGGCGACAGCCCCGAGCACGACATCGCGCCGCCGCAATCGATCGGCATGATCACGGTGTGGGCGCGGCGCGCGGCGAAGCACGATCTCGAGGGCACGCAGATCCGTCCCGACTACACGGTGTCGGACTTCGAAGAGTTGCGCGGGATCCTGCGCGAGGACTTCGGCCTGCGCGTGTGACGGTAGCAGAGATGCGGTGCATCTGTGCCAGCGTCACAAACGCGCCGCCAGCAGCGCACGCGTCGCTTCCGCACGCGGATCCGCGAACACGCGCGCGGTCGGACCCGATTCAACGAAGCGTCCAGCATCGAGGACCGCCACGCGCTCGGCGAAGCGCTCCACCGTGCGGAGGTCGTGCGTGATCAGGATGCAGGCGAGAGCGCGCTCACGCCGCAGCCGCTCCAGGAGATCCAGGATCTCGTCGCGCACGGGTCCGTCGAGGGACGAGAGCGCTTCGTCGAGCACGAGCAGGCGCGGTTTCGTCGCGAGCGCCCGCGCGATGCACACGCGCTGACGCTCGCCGCCCGAGATCTGGTGCGGCAGACGGTCGAGGTGATCTGCGGACAGTCCGACCGATTCGAGCCACGCGCGCGCTTCGTCGTCGAGCACGCGTCCGGTGCGATCGCGCACGGACAGAGCTTCGTGGAGCGTCTCGCGCACGCTGCGGCGCGGATCGAGGCTCGCCGACGGATCCTGGAACACGATGCCGAGGTCGGGTCGGACGCGGCGCAGATTCGTTGGATCGAGCTCCAACAGATCGAGCGGTGCCTCTCGCGGCACGCGCTGCAGCGTGACCTGGCCCGCGCACGGCTCGACGAGCCGCAACAGTGCCCGCGCCAGCGTCGTCTTACCCGCACCCGATCCACCCACGACGGCCAGCGTCTCCGCGGGGTTCAGCTCGAACGACACGCCGTCGAGGACGCGCCGACACGGCGCGCGGCGGACGAACCCGCGGCGACCTGGAACCTCGACGGCGAGGTCGCGTACGACGAGCAGCGGCTCGGGGTTCGTCGGAGCGGGTTCAGGCCGTTCTCGTTTCGCGTCGCCGAGAACCAGCTCGCTGCGCATGCGTCCCCGCGCGACCTCATCGAGGATCGCCTCGACCGGTCCGTCGTCGACGATTCTTCCCCCGCTCATGCGAATCGCGCGCTCGCAGCGTCCGCGCGCAAGCGCGAGATCGTGCGTCACGAGGATCATCGCGAACGTGAACTCCGCACGCAGCTCGTCGAGAAGTTCGAGCACGTGCGCTTGCGTCACGCTGTCGAGCGAGGTCGTCGGCTCGTCGAGGATCAGGAGCGCAGGCCTGCACGCGATCGCCATCGCGATGACGACACGCTGGCGCATCCCGCCCGAAAGCTCGAACGGCCAGGCACGCGCGACGCGTTCAGGGTCCGGAATTCCGACACGTGAGAGCCAGCGCACGGCTTGCGCCCGCGCCGCGTCCGGCGCGATGTTCGCGTGGGCCGTCAGCGCTTCGGCGACTTGATCGCCGACGCGCATCAGTGGATCGAGCGCAGCCATGGGATCCTGGTACACGACGCCGATGTCGCGACCGCGCGCCGCGCGCAGCTCGGCCTCGGTGGACAAGGCGCGACCGTCGAGCAGGATGCTGCCGGTCAGCGTGCACGCCGGTTCTGCCGGCAGGAGACGCGGGATGGCGAGGGCGAGCGTCGTCTTGCCTGATCCCGATGCACCCACCAGCGCAATCCTCTCGCCGCGCGCAACTTCGAACGTGACTTGATCGACCGCGCGCACGCTGCGATCGCCGCCGTCGAAGGTGACGGTCAAGTTGCGCACCTCGAGCAGCGGCTTCGCTTCGTCAGCCATGTCAGCGCTCGTGCCGCGGATCGAGTGCGTCGCGCAACGCTTCGCCGAGCAGGTTCGAGCCCGCGACCGCCGCGAAGATGCACAACCCCGGGAAGATCCAGATCCAGGCGTGATCGGGGCTCCGCGAGTCGGAGACGAGGGAACCCCACGAAGGCACGGGCGCCTGCACTCCGAAACCGAGGAACGACAGGGCCGACTCGGTCAGGATCGCCGATCCGATCGCGAACGAAAACGCGATGATCGCTGGGCCGATCGCGTTGGGCAGCACGTGACGCCACACGATGCGCAGTTCGGTGAGACCGAGCGCGCGCGCTGCGGACACGAACTCGAGCTCGCGCAAGCGCAAGCACTCGGCGCGCACCAGACGGGCGACCGTGGTCCACCCGACGATGCCGATGACGAGCGCGACGGACACGATCGGCGGAACGATGCGCGGATCGACGAAGAACATCGCGCACAGCACGAGCACGAACGCGGGGAAGCACAGCACCAGCTCGATCGTGCGCGAGATCGCGACGTCTACGAGGCCGCCGAACCAGCCGGCACACAGTCCGAACGCGACGCCCAGCAGAGACAGCAGCACGGCTGACGCGAAGCCGACGAGCAGGCTCGAGCGCGCCCCCCACAGGAGACGCGCGAGCAGGTCGCGGCCGAGCGAATCCGTGCCGAGCAAGTGACGGTGCCACGAGTTCAATGCCGGCTCGGCCGTCGCGACGGGAACAGGCGTCGACAAAGGTGCGAACGGCGTCTCGATGCCGCCGACGCGCTCGAATCCGCCTTCGGTGCGCATGCGCGACGACGCGAGCCACGTCGGCGGACGGAAAGCCTCGGGCAAGTTCGTCTCGGCAAAGCCCATCGGGATCGGCGGGAACCACGCGCTTTCGACCTGCACGTCGCCGCGGTCCATTGCGCTC
>JBBQNP010000225.1:0-5167 GCA_038330085.1 Planctomycetota bacterium
CGATCTCCCTGGCGGTGTCTTCCGAGTGCCACTTCCCATTGGACAGTTCCGTCCCCAGGAACTCCGACCCCTGCCGCTCCGCATAGTTGATCGGCCCGATCTTCTCGCTCATCCCGAGCTCCGTCACCATCGCCCGCGCGATCTCCGTCGCACGACGAATGTCATCGCTCGCACCCGCCGAGATGTCGCCGACGAACTCGGCCTCCGCGACCCTCCCGCCGAAAGCCACCGCCAACTGCCCGACCATCCGGCGCTTCTGCATGTGGTAGCTCTCCTTGTCGGGCACCATGAACGTGGCACCCAGAGCCCTACCACGCGGCACGATCGTGACCTTCGTCGGAGCGTCGACATCCGTGATCGCCGACGCCACCACCGCGTGCCCGGCTTCGTGCACGGCCGTGATGCGGCGATCCTCTTCCTCGATCTTGCGCGACTTTTTCTGGCGGCCATACCGCACCTTGTCGCGCGATTCCTCGAGGTGCTCCTGGCTGACTTCGTCCTTCTTCTGGAGCGCCGCCATGATCGCGGCCTCGTTGATGATGGCCGCCAGATCCGCGCCTGAACACCCCGGCGTAGAGCGTGCCAACGCGGCCAGATCCACATCCGTTCCGGCCTTCACCTTCTTCAGGTGCACGCGCAGGATCTCCTCGCGGCCGCGCACGTCGGGCGAGTCGATCACGACCTCCCTGTCGAACCTGCCCGGGCGCAACAGCGCCGGATCGAGCACGTCAGGCCGGTTCGTAGCGGCCACCACGATGATGCCTTCGTCCGTGCCGAATCCATCCATCTCGACCAGTATTGCGTTCAGCGTCTGCTCGCGTTCGTCGTGACCGCCGCCCAACCCTGAACCACGACGCCGACCGACAGCGTCGATTTCATCCAAGAAGATGATGCAGGGCGAGTTCTCGCGCGCCTGCTTGAACAAGTCGCGCACGCGGCTCGCACCGACGCCGACGAACATCTCGACGAAGTCCGACCCTGAGATCGAGAAGAACGGCACCTCGGCCTCGCCCGCGATCGCCTTCGCGAGCAGCGTCTTGCCGCAACCCGGCGCACCGACCAACAACACGCCGCGCGGAATCCTGCCGCCGACGCGCGTGAACCGCCCCGGGTTCTTCAGGAACTCGACGATCTCGCGCACTTCGTCCTTGGCCTCGTCCGCACCCGCGACGTCGTCGAACGTGACGTTGGTGTGGTTTTCCTTGCTGTAGAGCTGCGCGCGCGAGCGACCGAAGCTCATCACGCCGCCCGCCGCACCCTGGTTGCGCATCTGGCGCATGAAGATCAGGAACACGACGAAGATCAGGAGCCATGGACCCCAGATGAACAGAGCACTCGTGAGCATCGAGTTCTCGGGCGCCCACATCGAGCCCTTGTCCTTGCCCAGGTCGAACGCGTACGTCTGCAGCGGAACCTTGGCGGAGTTCAGGAGCGCGATCGTCGCGCCGAGGTCCGACACCTCCCTGACGTCGAGCCAGATCAGCCCCGAGCTGGAGGGCAGATAGAACGGCGCCTCCTCGGTCGCGCTCTTTTCCTTCCAGGCCGAGAGCGGACGCGCGGCCACTTCGATCTGCAGACGGTCCTGCTGCAACGTCGCGGTCTTCGTCTCCGCCAGGAGGCCGGCCTCGCCGTCCTTCGCGACGGTGGGCATCGACTCGGTCGCGGTCTCGCCCTTCCACACCAGCTGCCGCGCGGTCAGCGGCGTGTACCAGCCTTCTTCGATCGCGCGCTTGAGGTCAGCAGGCTTGACGGGGTGGTAGGGAGCCTGCGCCTTGATCTGCTGGAACTCGCCCTCGTTCAGCCTCACGTCGGCGAAGCGCACGCTGAAGGGCTTGTTGTTCTTGAGCGTGCCCTCGATCTCGTTCGAACCTTCGAGCCGCTGCGCGTCGATCTCGCCGGTGTAGAGCAGCCACTTGTACTTGTCCTGGCTGAGCTCCTCGCGCGATTGGATGGCCTGCTTCCCGCCGTAGACGAGGAAGATCGCCACCAGGACGAAGAGGAACAGCGCGAAGGACCCGAACGAGCGGGTCTTCTTCGACTTGTCGGATTGGGGCGTTTTCTGTTCAGCCATGAGGGTTCTATCGACGTCTCGGGCGCGCTCCTGCAGGCGCATCCGGCGTGGACCGCTCCATAAAATAGGAATTGCCGGGGCGGGTGCGGGATTCCATCTCGAAATTGCCCCTCCGGACCACTTGCCTGGAGCGCTGTGCCGTGCAGGAACACGGCGCTTTGCAGACACCCATGCCGGTGGGGCGCTCTACCTAGTCCACCGGGGCGAACAGGTCCAGCACGAGCTGATCGGCGATGTGGCGCAGATCGCGATCGCGCGCATGAGCCTCGTTCGACTGCTCGTCGAGCACGAACCCGATCCAGGCCCCGGCGATCTTGGGCGGACCCAGCGCGCGCCCGCTGCGGCGGTCGATCAGGCTGGCCTCGGCCTCGATGTACACACCCGTCTCGAGCTGCTTGTTCTCGTCGCTGCGGACGCCCCCGCGACGCCGGTACTGGCGCAGGGTTCCGCGGATGATGACCTCGGCCTGCGAGGGGTCCTCGAGCGGCGCGTCGGTCAGGTCGCGCACGGCTCGCGTGATCTGATCGTGGAGGGGCCGCTCGACGTCGCGCTCGTGCGAATCGTTGCCGAAGATCTCCACGCCGATGCTCGCGTGCTTGTCGGCCACGCGCAGTCCGGTCTCGTAGCCACACGATGCGAGGAGTCCCGTCGCGAGCGTTCCTGCCAGGAGGAAAAGATGGACCGGGCTCAAGGCTTGGCTCCCGGGGGTGCTGGTTGTGCGGGAGCCGGCGTAGCGGGAATCGCGACCGGAACTGCCGTGTTCGGGATCGCCGGCGGCGGCGCGGGCGGCAGTCCGTCGAGCCAGGTCTGGATGTCCTTCATGCGCACTTCGTCGCCGGCATCCTTGGCTTCCTCCAGCGCACGTTCGGCGTGGCGGTGCGCGCCGAACGGGTTGTCGACGCGCTCGTAGAAGTGCGAGACGATCATGTCGTTGTCGGACAACCTCCGCAGAGCGTCGCCCAGGTCGATGCGCACCTTGGGCTCGAGCACCGTGCCCGAGAACATCGTGAGCCACTCTTCGAGCTCGCCCCGGGCTTGGTAGATCGCATCGCGGTCGTACTCGGGGCTCTTGATCGAGAGCAACCGCAGGTGGGGGACCTGGGCTTGCGCCTGGACGCGCAACGGGCTCCCCGGGTGGTTGAGCACGAGCTGTTGCGCGCGCTGGACCGAGAGATCCCATTCGCCGTCGTACTCGTAGCGCTGCGAGAGAGAGCGATACGCCTCGTCGCCGCGCTTCGCCCAAGGCGCGTTCAAGATCACGTACTCGAGGATCGCGATGCCCTCGTCGCGGTGGGTGAAGAACCCGAGGAAGCCGGGGCCGTCCTGGATCGCCACGAGCCCCACGTCGCACATGATGTCGGCCGCGCGCTGGCGCTCGAAGTGCAGCGGGAACTTCGTGTCGAGCAGCTTGAGCACGCGGTAGGCGTCGACACCTTCGTCCTGCTTCAGGTAGAGCTCGGCCGAGGCGAGCCCGGCTTCCACGGCGATCTCGCGCGGCAGGTCGAGCTCGACCATGTCGGCCAGCGCGTCGGCGCCGTCTTCGTCGTGCGACAGCACGTCGATGCGCCGCTGCGAGGCTTTCTCGAGGAGGGCCTGTACTTCCTGGCGCGTCTCGACGGGCAACCCGGTCGCCTTCGATGCGGCGCGCATCCAGTCCATGGCCGTCGCGGTGTCGTCGCGCGACAGCGCGTCGTTCGCCTTCGTGATGGCGCCGGGAACTTGGTCGGCGTCGAGCGAGGAGGGGATGTGGTTGGGGCTGAGCGGAACCCAGCCCGGGATCGATGCGCACGCGCTCAGCGCGAGCGTGATCACCACAAGCGTGATCAGCGGGGGCCCTAGCTTGCGCAGCGGGGTGCCTAGCTTGCGCAGCGGTGTTACTGCACAGCGGAGGACGGAGTCGCAGACGATCGAACGCAGCCCGCTCGTGTCACGTCGGACCGCGCGGCGCTCAGCGCTGGTGTGGGTCTGGAATCGGCTCAAGGTCGGATCCGTGGTGTGCGTGCAAGCGCGGCTGCGTTGCGGTTGGGAACGGAGAGGAACGCGCGCTGGCTGCGCGGGCGCGTCTCGAGGTGGTAGTCCAGGAAGCGCCCGACGAAATCGCGCACGCGCTCGACTCGCTGCTCCTCGAGTTGCTCTCCAGGCGAGATCGTAGCGTCCGCCTGCGCGAGGCGCTGACCGTCTTCGAGCACGGCTGTCGGAAGTGTCCCGACTCGGCGACCCGACGCGCGCGCTTCTTCCGCACAGCGCCGGCACAACCGGCCGCCCGCACCGGCGGAGAATGCCGCGCGCTCTTCCGGGCGGCGCAGCACCGGCGGCGCGGGACCGCCGCAAGCCGCGCACTCGACGAGGGCCGGCGCGAGGCCCAGGTGCGCGAGAAAAGCCAGCTCGAAGCGCACGAGGACCGTCGCCGGCGAGTGATCATGCCGCTCGAGGGCGTCGAGTGCGGAGGTCGCCAGCACGAAGAGACCGGTGTCGCTCTTGTCGTGGCGCGCCGCGAGATCCGAGAGCTCGAGGACGGTGACGCCCGCGCGGAACGCAGCGATGTCGGTGCGCATGGATCGACGCCGGACCGCGATGGATCCGGCGCGCAGGTTCTGCAGCTCGCGCCGCGGGGACGGATCCCATTCGAGCTCGAGCTCGTCGAAGAGATCGAGCACCGCGAAGTAGCGCGAGGTGGTCCGGTACGCGCCGCGCGCGAGGAAGTGCACGCGTCCGTGCGTGCGCGTCAGCGCGTGCACGACGAGCGACGACTCGCTCCACGGATAGCGTGTGAGGCACAGCGCACGGTCGGTGACGACACTCACGCGACCATCGTACATCCACCTGGTACGTGCCCGGCACGGTACAGGCGGGCGCGTGTCTCACGCCGGTCTTGCGAACGCGTGCTCGGGTGACGGTCGGATCAGCACCTTGAGCACGCGCCGGTCGCTCGCGTCCGCGACGACGAACTCCTGTCCGCCGGACTGGAACGACTCGCCGCGCTTGGGGAAACGGCCCATCTCCGACAGCACGAACCCCGCCAGCGTCTCGTAGTCCTCGCCCTCGGGGATGCCGACTTCGAGCTCCTCGTTGACCTCGGACACATGCAACGACGCG
>JBBQNP010000226.1:0-5126 GCA_038330085.1 Planctomycetota bacterium
AGGGCACTTCGTGCTCTCGTCGGGCTTGCACAGCGACCGCTACTTCCAGTGCGCGCTCGTCCTCGAGCGCCCTGAGAAGGCCGCGATCCTGGCCGAGGAGATGGCGCGTCAACTGCGCGCTGCGGGCATGCCGCGCTTCGACATCGTGATTGGGCCGGCACTGGGTGCTGTGACGTGGGCGTACGAGGTCGCGCGCGCCCTCGGTGCGCGTGCGCAATTCAGCGAGCGCAAGGCCAACGAAAGCGGCGCGGACTCGATGCAACTGCGTCGCGGATTCCAGGTGAAGCCCGGCGACGCAGTGTTCGTCGTCGAGGACGTCTTCACGACGGGCGGCTCGGCGCGCGAAGTCATCGGAATGCTGGCGGAACTGGGTGTCACGCCCAAGGCCGTCGGTTGCATCGTCAACCGCTCGGGCGGCAACCCCTTCGAGCGCGACGGGTTCCCGATGTTTGCGCTGGCGCGCGTCGACGTGAAGACGTGGGCGCCCGACGATTGTCCGCTGTGCAAGGCGCGCGTGCCGCTGCAGAAACCCGGCAGCCGCGCGAAGCCTGCGTGATCCGCAGCATGAGCCCACGCCCGAAGCGAACGACGTACGCAAGGACGGTGGCGTCGTGATCCGTTCGATGACCGGCTTCGGCGGGGCGACGACGAGCGAAGGCGATCTCGTCGTGCGCGTCGAAGCGCGCTCGGTCAACCACCGCCACCTGCAGGTGAAGTCGCGCCTGCCTCACGACCAGTCGCACCTCGAGCCCGAGATCGAATCGGTCGTCAAGTCCCACCTCGAGCGCGGCGCCGTCACGATCTCCGTTTCGCTCGAACGCGCGGGCGGTTCGGCTCCGGCGCGCATCGATGCTGCGGTCGCGCGCCGCTACAAGACCGAGATCGAGGCTGTCGCGAAGAGTCTTGGCCTCGACGCGGACGTGTCGATCGAGACGCTGCTCGCGCTCCCCGGCGTGATCGCCACGCACGAGGACGACAGCCAGCGCGCGCGCGATTCGAAGCTCGTGCAGAAGTGCTTGGTGCTCGCGTTGAAAGAGCTAGTCGTCATGCGCGAGCGCGAGGGCAAGAGCCTGCTCGCTGACCTCGAGAAGAACGCGGGCGGTGTCGCCAAGATCCTGAAGAAGCTCGAGAAGCGCATGCCGAAAGCGGTCGCCGAGCACCACGAGAGCTTGCGCACGCGTGTCGAAGAACTGCTCCAAGGTGGACACAAGGCTGTCGGCGGTCGCACCGTCACTGTCCAAGGCGCCGACCTCGCACGCGAGATCGCCTTGCTCGCCGACAAGATGGACGTGAGCGAAGAGTTCACGCGCCTCGAGAGCCACCTGTCGCAGCTCGAGACCTTGCTCGCATCCGGCAAAGCCGTCGGTCGCCAACTCGACTTTCTGGTGCAGGAGTTCCTGCGCGAAGCGAACACGATCGGCTCCAAGTGCAACGACGCCGAGGCCGCGCACGCCGTGGTCGAGCTCAAGACGCTCATCGAGCGCCTGCGCGAGCAGGTGCAGAACGTGGAGTGACGTGGGCGCGCTGACGCGAGGCAAGATGGTCGTGATCTCCGGGCCCTCGGGCGCCGGCAAGACGCGCATCTGCAAGGAGCTCCTGCGCGATCCGCGCATCGTGTTCTCCATCTCGGCCACGACGCGCGCGATGCGTCCGGGCGAAGTCGACGGGCGCGACTACCACTTCATCAAGGCCGACGAGTTCCGTCGCAAGGTGAAGGCCGGCGAGTTCATCGAGCACGCCGAAGTGTTCGGCAACCTGTACGGCACGCTGCGCGCTCCTCTCGAAAAGGCGATCGCCGAGGGCAAGCTCTACCTGCTCGAGATCGACGTCCAAGGTGCGCTGCAGCTCATGGCGCTCGGCGAAAAGGGCGTCTTCGTGTTCATCGCGCCGCCCGACTTCGAAGTGCTGCGCCGCCGCCTGGTCCAGCGCGGCACCGAGACGCCGGAAGTCCTCGAACGCCGCCTGCACAAGGCCGAGGACGAGTACCGCGAGCGCGTGAAGTACGATCACGTCGTGGTCAACGACGACATCGACCGCGCCGTCGCCGAAGTGCGCACGAAGATCGGCCTCGGCCAAACCCCCGACACGAAGGATCGCTGACATGACGAACGTGCTCTTGTGCGTGTCGGGGTCCGTCGCGATCTACAAGGCTTGCGATCTCGCCAGCAAGGCGACGCAGGCCGGTCACGCCGTGCGCGTGCTCATGACGCGTCACGCACAGGACCTCGTCAGCCCGCAACTCTTCGAAGCGGTGACCCACCAACCCGTCCACACCGCCGAGTGGGGCAACGACCGCAAGACCGCGATGGATCACATCGACCTCGCGCGGTGGGGAAAACTCTTCCTGGTCGCGCCGTGCAGCGCCGACCTCGCTGCGCGTCTCGCGCTCGGGATGGCGGATGATCTGGTCACGACCACGGCGCTCGCCCTGCCGCGCGAGACCGCACGCTTCGTGTGTCCGGCCATGAACCCCGCCATGTACACGTCGCCCCCCGTGCAGCGGAACCTCCAACTGCTCGAGAAGGACGGCTGGAAGCTGATGAGACCCGGCGTCGGCGCGCTGGCATGCGGTGATATCGGGCCCGGCCGACTGCCGGAGCCTGCGCAGATCCTGGAATGGATCGGCATCGAATCCGGGGGCTGACGTAACGATCGGGAACCCCGCTCGGACGGCATGCGTCCGAAGCACCGGGCATCCCCCGCGCCCCGTTTCCGATTCCTTCCCCGTTGCCGCGCCCTGTCGCTTAGCATCGGCAGGGATGTAGGTGGCGGGTCGCCCGAGGGAAGGCCGGCTCGGTGCAGGTCAGGCGGTGTGCCCATGCGAGGGATTCGCGTGCCTCGCCGGCCCTTTGGGTGCGGGGAGCCTGCGTCCATTCCACTCAGAAGGCCGCTGCATTTCCCGTGCAGCGCTCGTGATTCAAAGAGCAATGAGGACTTGGGCATGACTCGCACCAACCTGGCCGCCGCTTCTCCAGCCAGGCTTGATCCGCCGACGGACCTCAACGTGCTGTTCGTCGTCCTCGACGACGTCGGCGTGGAATGGTTCAGCGGCTATGGCATCGGCGAGCGCTACTGCACCGATCCGCAGTTCCAGTACGTGCGTGCGCCCGTGTTCGACGCTCTGCGCGCGAACGGGCTGATGTTCCTCGAAGCCTACGCGAGCCCGGTGTGCGGCCCGACGCGCGCGTGCTTCCAGACGGGCCAGTACGGATTCCGTACGGGGTTCGGCACGAACATCCGCGATCCGGGTACGGCGTCCGCCACAGGACATCGACTGTCGGACGCGTTGCCCTGGTTGCCGCGCGCCATCGAGACTGCGCGACCGGGGGTCTACGACAAGGCGACGATCGGCAAGTGGCACATGTGCGACGGCTACTCGTACGTCGTCCCTCCGTCTGCTCCCCTGCCTGCGCATCCGTTTCCTCCACCCAATGCGAACCTCGATCACGCCGTCGCCGCCGGCTACACGTACAGCGCGATCCACATCCCGAACTACGGTTGCGCGTTCACCTGGTATCGGGTCGAGAACGGTGTGGTCCTCCCGGCAGAAGGCCTAGTCAGCCCGCCGTACTCGATGGCGACGTGGTCTCCCACCGTGCACTTGGCGGATGCACAGGCGTGGATCGCATCGCGCACGCGCCCGTGGTTCATGCACCTCGCGTTCAACCCGCCGCACGTGCCGATGGCGGTGCCTCCGTTCGAGACGCTGAGCGCTGCGACCATCGCCGAGCTTCAAGCGGCCAACCTCACGCCGGGATTCCCGTTCGACGCGGGAGCCAACTATCCCCAGATCAAGCTCGTGTGGCGCGCTGCGAACGAGAGCGTCGACTGGTGCATCGGACAACTGCTCGCAGGCATGACGCAAGCGACGCGTGACAACACCGTCGTCATCATCATGGGGGACAACGGCACGGTCGTGAACGCCATCCCACCGGGCTTTCCGCACACGAAACGCGACGTGTACCGCGGAGGCATCCAGGTTCCGCTCGTCGTGAGTGGTCCGGGCATCGTCGACCCGGGGCGCTCGCCCATCGACTCCGTCCACGCCGTCGACATCTACGCCACGATCCTCGACATCGTCGGCGGCACGGGAACTCCGACCGTCGCTGATTGCGACGGGATTTCGTTCCGGTCCGTGATGCAGAACCAGCCCGGCAAGCGCACGCGCCTCTACACGGAATCGTTCGGGCCATGGGGCGCGACGGATGTTGCGCAGATGACGGGGGTCCAGCGCTCCATCTTCGACGGCCGCTGGCGCTACGTCGTGCGTTCCGGATTGCGTCAACTGTTCGACAACCACGTCGACTTCCTCGAGGTCAACGACGTGCTAGGCAGCAACCCCGAGGTCGGGGCGCAGTTCGAGCGCGAGCTCGACGAGCTCTTGGGCTCGTAGATCGGCGGCCACGGTGAAACTAACGGCACGAGTGAGGGGGCTGAGTCTCCCCGACACGATCCTGCGCGCGACGAGCGCGTGGATCGCGTGTGCCGTTTTGTTGGTCTCGAGCGCGTTTGCCGGCGTGGACACGACGCCGCCGGTGATCACGACGTGCGCTCCGAACACGGTCATTCCCGCCGACGGCAACTGCATGGGCAGCCTGCCCGACCTGACCGGCTCGGTCGTCGCGACGGACGACAGCGGGATGGTGACGATCACGCAGTCTCCGATTCCCGGCACGCTGGTCGGTGCTTCCGGTCTCGTCGTCACGTTCACCGCCACCGACCCGTCGAGCAACACGGCGACGTGCACCGCGAACATCACTCTCGGTCCCGACACCGACGGCGACGGGACCCCGGACTGCAACGACGGCTGTCCGATGGATCCGGCCAAGATCGCGCCGGGCGTGTGCGGCTGCGGTGTCGCGGACACGGACACGGACAACGACGGCACCCCGGACTGCAACGACGGTTGCCCGAACGATCCGAACAAGATCCTCGCGGGTGTGTGCGGTTGCGGCACGCCCGACACGGACACGGACGGCGACGGCACGGCGGACTGCCACGACGGCTGTCCAACGGATCCGGCGAAGATCGCGCCGGGCTTGTGCGGCTGCGGCGTTGCGGACACGGACAGCGACGGCGACGGCGTTCCGAACTGCAATGACGGCTGCCCCAACGACCCGAACAAG
>JBBQNP010000227.1:0-5114 GCA_038330085.1 Planctomycetota bacterium
CGATTCGCCGGGTGGTGACCAGTCGCTCAACAGGGTAGCGCCGCGCGCGAGAGGCGTCGAAAGACCTGCGTTACTCGGTGGATTCGACGTCGACGCGGACGGGGCCGGGGCCCCTAAACGCTGGAGTGGCTACCAGCGTTCCCTACGTTGGCTACGGGGGTCGGCGAGACAACCGGCCTCGATACCGGTGTGCGATTCCATTTCAAGCTCGGCAATGAACTTTGTGCGCCGCGGTGCACCTCGTCACGAGGTATTCCGCGACACTATCTGCCGCCAGAACCTGAGAGCATCTGATCGATCTCGATCAGGTTGCCGCGCGGATCGAACAGGAAGCTGAGCTGGTTTTCGTTGCCCGTGGCTGCCGACTGGTGCAGTTGGACGACGATCGCCGTCTGGTAGCGCGACACGCTGTCGAGGTTGAACTGCATCGGAGCGTTGCGACGCGCCAAGTGCGCCGGGTTCACTGCGGTCACTCCACGCGCGAACGCGACGATGTCGTCGTCACCCGGCCAGGCCGGACCGCCCGCACGTTCGACCGACAAACCGATGATGTCGCTGAACGTGCGTTGCGTCGCACCGCGTTCCCCGGTGTGCTCGATGATCTCGAAGTGCTCGAGCGCGTGCGTCGCTGCGAACGTCGCATGCGTGTGCTCACACACCGTCGTGCACACGCAATGACTCAAGCAAGGATCGCAGTCCTCCGAGCAGTAAACCGCTACGCACGATCCACCGCCGAGCCACACCGCCGAACTCACGGCGACGATCGCGAGAGCGAGCTTCGTCCACATGCGAGAGTGCGTGTCTTGAATCACAGCTCGAGTCCCCTTCCTGATCACGGCGACCCCGATGCCGCCGTCAGCGTCGGCTTCGAACGTAGCCGGGAAGTCCAAGAGCCACAAGCCATCAAGGGCAACGTTCGAGCTGCTACGCTCGCGAATCGCTCCCCGATGTCCTCTTCCGATTCTTCAGCGATCCAGCGGCCGTCTTCGCGCAACAAGCTCCTCGTCTGGGCAGGGGTCGCGTGCGCAGTGGCCGTGCTCACCGTCGTGACGTTCCTGAGCGTGAGCAATCACCGCGCTGCGATGCTCATCCAGAGTCTCCGAGATCGCGGCGAGCCAGTGTGCGCCGCCGACATCGAGTTCGACGAGGGCATTCCGCCGAGCGACCTGCACGAACGCGCGCTGAGGTTCGGCGCTGTCGAATCCAAGTCGGTGTACGTGTCTCCCGATGCAGAGGACGTGGACGAGGAGCTCGTCCAACTCGAAGCATGGCCCGAAGGGCGAGCGGCGCTGCCTGCGATCCGCGAATACATGGAGTGCATCCGCTTGGATCCTCCCGAGCCCGAGACGCGCCAGATGCGCGTTGGAAAGCGCTCGTCCAAGGGAAGTGCGATCTTCGCCATGCCCCACATCAACGGTCCGCACGATTGGCCGGAGCTCGTTCGCCTCTGCATGGATCCGGTGCGGCTCGACCTCGTGACCGATTGCGAGCGCGCCGGCATCCGAGCGATGGAATCACTGAACGATCCCTGTGTTTCCGTCTCGCTCGACATGTGCGACGTTCCGCGCGAAACCGGCGAGCAGATCCTGAGGGCGTGGGAGCCTTCGAATGGACGACCGGCGCTTGCCGATCTCTTGGCCTTGATGAACGGCGCCCGGATCCTGACCTTCACGATCCCCGGGTTGCTCCTGCGAGGAGACACCGATTCGGCGATGACACGCGTCGAGGCGATCTTCCACGCAGCCGAATCCGTTCGCGGTCTACCGTGGGAGTTCGGTCAAAGGTGCTGGATTCGTCTCGTGAGCTTGGGGCTCGACGGATGCCGCATGATCCTTGCGTCCCACGCAGAGTCGGTCGATTGGAGCCCGGTGCTGCGGCAACTCGACGGCTTCGATCCGCGCGCCAACTTCGAACGCGCACTCGTCGGCAGCCGCGCGCTCGGTATCGAAATCTTCGAGGCTGCACGCTCAGGTCGCCTCGATCCAGAGAGCGATCTCGCCCGGATGTGCGGGAAAATGCATGCGATGGATCTCACGGGCGGAGTGGATCTGTCGTTCTATCTCGACGTGATGCAGGAGGGCATCGATCTCACGCAGAAGGACGTGTGGGGACCGACTCGAGGCAAGCGTGATTGGCAATACAGCAAGGGCGAGTTTCCGCTGTGGGCCCAACTGTCGTGGGGGCTGCTGCCCTGGCTCGACGGGTTGCGCTTTCGCACGCTCGAGATCCAGGGCGACATCGCGCTCGCTCGCGTTGCCATCGCGGCGTCGACCAAGGGCGCAGAGGTGGGTGAGACCATGGCCGCAAGCACACCGGACCTGTTCGATGGACACGCGATGCGCTCGCGACGTGACGGACAAGTGTTGACGTTGTGGTCGGTCGGAATCGATCGCGTCGACGACGGCGCGTCTTCAGAAGAGGTATGGACGGATGAGTTCCACATCAACAAGCACATGTTCCGCCACTCGTGGGGCGCTGGAAGCGAGATGTACCGAGAGGACATCGTGTGGCGTGTGCGAGTGCGTTGATCGATCAGCGCAAGCGGCCGAGCAGCGGCACGAACCGGCCTACGCGACGTGCGTAGTCGCGCCATTTGTCGCCGAACGTGTCGACCAGCCACTTTTCTTCGCGGAGGGACTGCGCGCGCAGACCGATCATCGTCCCGATCGCGACGATCCACGTGACTACGTTCGGGACGAGCAACGCGAAACCGATGAACGTCAACAGCACGAACACGTAGATCGGATTGCGCGACCAGCGGTACCAGCCGTGCGTCACGAGCGGCGTACGCGCATCCGGATCGATGCCGATGCGCCACGACACGCCCATCTGGAGCTGAGCGACGAACATCAGGAGCGCGCTGCCGAATCCGAGGGCGAGACCGATCGCACGCTGTGCCGAGCTGGTGGCCATGTCACAGCGACGCGTGAGGACGAGAATGGCGACGACCAATTGTGCGATCGTAGCCAACTTCGCTGCGCGTTCGCACAATCGTTGTCCGCTGTCTCCGCCGGTGTGAACGGGCGGTCGACCGTACTTCGAGGTCTGGATCTGCATGCGCACGCGCACGAGGGCGATCCACGTGACGAGCATTGCGAGCGGGAGCCAGCGCACGATGCGCGCCAGGATATCGACAGAGTGTCCGGGTTGCGGCTCGAGCGGACTGCGACGACAATCGAAGGATGCGCCTCGTTCCTGCAGCCCTCACGCTCGCTCTGATCTCGTCCTCCGTCTGCGCGTCGAGCTGGACGCAAGTACAGAAGCTCGCCGCATCCGACGGTGCCGCGGACGACAGCCTCGGTATCCAAGCTGCGATCTCCGGCGACCGCTTGATGATGGCCTCGATCTTCGCCGACGTCGCCGGCCACAACTCACAAGGTGCCGCCTACATCTGGGTGCGATCGGGTGCGACGTGGGTGCAGGAAGCGAAGCTGTTCGCGAACGACGGCGCGGCGAACGACCAGTTTTCGACCGACGTCGCGCTCGACGGTGACACTGCGGTCTGCGGGTCGCCGCTCTCGGACGCTGCCGGCGCGGATTCGGGCGCGGTGTACGTGTACGTGCGCAGCGGATCGACGTGGACCTTGCAGCAGAAGATCGTGCCCGCCGACGCACAGGCCGGCGACGACTTCGGCGTCTCGCTCGCGCTGCAGGGCGACACGCTCGTGATCGGAGCGGACACCGACGACGAAGCGGGCATGAACTCGGGCTCGGCCTACGTGTTCCGTCGCACGGGAACGACGTGGAACCAAGTCGCAAAGCTGATACCGAACGACGGACAGAACGGCGACTCGGCCGGCCGCGACGTCGCGATCGACGGCAACACTGTGCTCGTCAGCGCGCACGCGGACGACGACGGCGGCTCAAATTCGGGCTCGTTCTACGCGTTCGTCGAGAACGGGGGCACGTGGACGCAGCAGTGGAAGTTCCACGCTCCCGACCCGGCGCCGATGGACAACTTCGGCCGCTCGGTCGCGATCGTGGGCGACACCGCGGTAGCGAGCGCATTCCTGCACGACGATGTGCAGACGGATGCGGGCGCAGTGTACGTGTTCGTGCGCAACGGCACGACGTGGGCATTGCAGCAGGAAATCGTGCCCTTCGACGCAGCACCCGGCGAGAACTTCGGCAAGGCATGCACGCTCGCGCAAGATCGGTTGGTCGTCGGTGGAGTGCGCGACGACGACCTCGGATTCGATTCGGGATCGGTGTATATCTACGCGCGCAACGGAGCGACCTGGACATTCGCGCAGAAGTTGCTCGCTGCTGACGGTGGTCCCGATGACATCTTCGGATCGAGCGTCGCGGTCGAAGGCGCCGTACTCTTCGTCGGCGCCGCGAAGGACGATGCCCCCGCGAATGCGTCGGGCTCGGGCTACGTGTTCGAGCTCACCGATCCGGGCACGGTGTTCTGCGCGGGCGACGGCAGTGCGAGCGCGTGTCCGTGCGGCAATGCGGGAGCGAGCGGGCACGGTTGCGCGAGCTCGGTCGCGTCGAGTGGCGCTGTTCTGATTGCTTCGGGCGCTGCGAGCCTCGCATACGACACGCTCGTGCTGTCGGGTGCGTCGATGCCGAACGCGAGCGCTCTCTACTTCCAGGGCACGTCGCAGGTCGCCGGCGGAACGGGCGTCGCGTTCGGCGACGGACTGCGGTGTGCCGGCGGGACGGTCGTCCGCCTCGCGACGAAGGCCAACGTGCTTGGCGCGTCGCAGTATCCCGATGTCGGCGACGCGCTGCTCTCCGTGGGCGGCAATGTCACTTCACCCGGCGCGCGTTATTACCAGGTCTGGTATCGCAACGCCGCAAGCTTCTGCACGAGCGACACGTGGAACCTCACGAACGGTTTGAGCGTGACGTGGACGTACTGACGCATCACCACGCGTACGCCTCAGGAGCAGCACCGCCGGGACCCGGGACGATCTGATCGAGCCGCTGCAGGATCTCCTTGCTCATCGTGATCTCGAGCGCGCGCAACGCACCGTCGAGCTGCTGCACCGTCCGCGGTCCGATGATCGGCGCGGTCACGCCCGGTTGTGCGAGCAGCCACGCGATCGCGACGTCGGCGGGTTGCTCGCCGAGATCACGGCACAGCGCTTCCCACGACTCGAGCTTCG
>JBBQNP010000228.1:0-5058 GCA_038330085.1 Planctomycetota bacterium
AGGCGCCGTACGCGTAGAGGAACGTCTCCCAACCGCTGTACTGCGTGCACGGTTGGCCGTGGAAGGGCGCGACGTGCGTGACCTGGAAAGTAGCCAGTGCCGCGGGCGCCACGACGGCGACAACCGCGATCGAGCCGGCGAAAGCAAATGTCCGCGCAATCAAGTTGGTCATGGGGCCCTGCTCATTCTCGCGTCTGATCTGGACGGGTTGACTCGACAGTTTACCCGAGCATTCCGGATCGAGGGTTCGTTCGCGAGTCCCCGACGGCCCCCCCCCGATCCCAGATCAGATCGAGCGCTGCGACTTCCGAAGCAGGGAGCGATGTCCAGGGGCGTAAGCCTCAACTTGATTCGGCAGAGTTTTCATATTCCCCACATGGCCAGACGGTGGGGAGTTCACGCACTCACGATCCCGCGTGCTCGCGGACCCGGAACGCGTAGAGGGCTGCGGATCCGTGTCGTCCTGCGACCAGAGGGATCAGCCAAACTACGCGCAGCTGCATGCCGACATCCTAGATCTGCTGATCAGGGAGGAAAGCATCGCCTTACCTGTCAATCGTCAGTGTCGCTTGAGGAAGGCGTGAGTGCAGTTGGGCCCGGAGCATTTCTCCGATTGTTTCGGTGCTGAAGTGCCCTCCGATCTCGCGACCCGGATCCCTCACCGTCGCACGTGCGAAAATTGTCCGCCCGATCAATGGAGCAGGGGCCCTGCGATGGGATTCGCTACCCTGAATTCAGTCGCACGTCATGGCAGCGCAACCGCCCGGAGTGACTAGTCAGCCCCGCATCGAACTGCCCATCGTGTTGAGGGTCTTGTCGGCAGGGGCAGTTCTCTTTTGCGCGAACGCGGCGAGGCACTTGTACTCGCTCGCTTGCTGGCCTGATCGCTCCAGCGATCCGTTCGAACTCCGGGTCGGCGTCGAAGGAGACTGGATCGGCTTCTGGGAGCCGCAGTCGGGCAAGAACCGCGAACGCGTGCTCTGGCTGGATCGTCCGCCTTGGACGGAGGACTCTGGTCGGCTGGGCTCCGACATCCTTGTCACCATCGAGCCGCACGACGCGGTCATCGAACAGGGAAGCTCGCCAGTCGACGCGCATGGGGAGCGGCTCATCGAGTGGGGTCGCGAGGGCGGAGGCCTGATCGTCATCGATCCTCCACTTGTCCGGCGCATTCACTACCGCGTCGCACGCGTCGATCCTTCATTCGAGGGCTCGAAGACGCAACTGCTCGTCAGAGGATCCGCTGACTCGGAGTTCCCCGAGCTTGCGCCGGTCTTCCTGCAGGGAGCCCTCTGGTCGGTGCTGCTCGGGCTCGTGCCGGGCATACTCTGGTTCCGTGCGATTCGCCGCAAGCAGCTCACGGCGTCGACGACTTGAACTGTTCCTTGCGCAGACCGTGGCGCTTCAGCTTGTCGAACAGCGAGCGCGGTTCCATCCCTGCACGCTTCGCGGTCTCGCCGATCCGGCCGTTCGTCTCGCGCATCAACGCTGTCAGATAGGCCTTCTCGAACTCGATCAGGACTTGCTCGCGTGCTTCGCGCATCGGCATCGACACGAACTGCGGCGGCAGGCCCGACGCTGAAGGCGGAACCGCAGAAGGAACCGGCGCGCGCGGAATCAGCGTGCCCGCGTCGCGAATCGCCCCCGGCAAGTCCTCGAGCCGGATCTTGTCGCCGCTCACCAGCAACATCGCGCGCTCGATGATGTTGACGAGCTCGCGCACGTTGCCGGGCCAGTCGTAGCGACCCAGCGCCTCGAGCGCTTCGGCCGTGATCCCCGTCACGTTGCGCCGAATGTGCCCACGGAAGTACTCGAGGTAGCTGTCGACGAGCACCGCGATGTCCTCCTTGCGATCGCGCAACGGCGGAATCGAGAGCGTCACCACCGACAAGCGATAGTAGAGGTCCGGCCTGAACCGGCGCGCTTCGACTTCTTCGGCGATGTCCAAGTTCGTCGCGGCCATCACGCGCACGTCGATGCTGATCGTGGTCTCGCCGCCCAGGCGCTGAATCTCGCGCCGCTGCAGCACGTGCAACAACTTCACCTGCAGGTGCTGCGGCAGCTCGCCGATCTCGTCCAGGAACACCACGCCCTTGTGCGCGAGCTCGAAACAGCCGCGGCGTGAGCGCGTTGCGCCCGTGAAGGCGCCCTCTTCGTGACCGAACAGCTCGCTCTCGAGCAACGTCTCGGCCAGCGCGCCGCAATTGACCGCGATGAACGGGCCGGTCGCACGCGGGCTCTCGGCGTGGATCGCGCGCGCGAGGTGCTCTTTGCCGACGCCCGTCTCCCCCAGCACCAAGAGCGACGCATCCGACGCGACCACCCGGTGCACCAACCCCATGAACGCCTTCATCGCAGCGCTCGTCGTGATGAAGTCGTCGAGCCGCGGCTCCGGCATCGCGCGCCGCGCGACGAACGTGCCGGTCGTCTCGGTCCTCCGCCGCGCGAGGATCGCCGACACGACATCCCGCAGAGCGTGGCTCGGCAGGACCTCGTCGAGCACCGCGAACGATCCGGCGGCGAGGAGCTCTGCCCGGTCCTCGGGATCGCCGCCGTCGTCGAGGACCACGACCTCGGGCGAATCGGGCAGCCCGCGTATAGCAGCGATCGTGTCGGCCGCTGGCTCGGGGACGAGCGAGCGGCTGACCAGCAACATGTCGCTCGAGCTGCGCGAAAGGTGCGACCACAGCTCGTCGCGGTTCTCCACATTCTCCACCAGCATGTCGGCCTGGCTGAGCGTGCGTCGCAGACGCGTGCGCAAGCGCGAGTCGGATATGGCGAGAAGGACGTGGCCGAGCATGATCGGGAGGAGCCGTGGTCGGAGGCTGAACCTCCGGTGGAGCGCGCATCGGAGGCCCCAGCTCCGGAGCGATAGGATGCCCAGGCTCCGACGAGTTTCCACTCCTACGCGTGTGCATCCGCCGATGCTGGCCCAAACCTCGTGCTCGACACCAGTTGGAGGAGCGCTGCCTCGCGAGAGAGTGATCGGAATGGGCCTTGCGCTCCAAGGTCGTGTGCCTCGAGCACTCGCCATCTCCGCCGGGTCACCGGTTCCTCGGTGGTCGGACGCGCTCCGATCGTGACACGGGCTGCGAATGGATGGGCCGAGCGCGACGCAGGCACTCGCCCGGGGTACTCGACCCATCCCTCACCGATCCTCCACCGGCCTTCACCTGACTTTGAACACGTTTTCCACAGGTCCCTCCACGATCGCTGGATCGAGTCACATCGATCGAAGCGCGCATCTTTGGAACAGCGGTCCATCGGACGGGAATCCGTCGTCCTTGGTGCCCAGCACCTTTCAGGAGCCGGCACTCTCCGTTAGAACATCGCGCCTTCGCACCACCATGACCCTGCGCCCGAGCTCGTTTGCTCCTCCATCCGAAGCCTCCCCGGCTTTTTGTGGAGTCTCCGTCGAGAGCGACGATCCACTGCCAGGTTTGCGTGCGTGCTCGAGGGTCCAGCGCGAGCGGATCCAGCGGGCGCGCAGTGCACTGACGACGAGGTTTCGACCGGACGCTGATCCGGTCCCGCCAAGTTCGCGGCGGATCGGCAGGGCTGTCGACTCGTCGATCGCGATCGGATTTGTGCTGACGCGAGCGGACCGACGATTGCTTGCGGAACTTCGGTCTGCCGAACTTCGGCCTGCGAAGTTTCGGCCTGCGGGTTTGCGAACTGCGCCGACGGTGCCCGGCACCCATCGCGGGAGGCTGCAGCCTTCCTCGCGCGAAGGAGCGCCACAGTGCGCCGGGTTCCAAGCACCATCGGCCACTTCACCCGCCTTCGACGATCCGCTTTCTCCATTCCGGCAGCGCGGCGAATGCGCGCTCATCCCCATCCCGTGCTGATTCGCATCTCCAGGAAGACTCGATGCAACGACTTGCTACGGAAGTGATGCCCCTCGACGTGCCTGTTTCTACAGCGTCGCCGTCGGGCGAGCCATCCATGGTCGCGACGACGAACGGGATGACCGCGCCGACACCGCTCGCGAAGAAGGGCCGTGAGCACTACTTCCCCAACGTCACCGACGCGGAGTGGAACGACTGGAAGTGGCAGTTCCGAAACCGCATCACGACGCTCGACGAGCTCGCGAAGCACCTGCCCGTGCCCGCGCAGGAGTGGGAGATGCGCCGCTCCGTACTGCGCGACTTCCGCATGGGCATCACGCCCTACTACCTCGCGCTCGTCGACGCCGACGACAAGGACGATCCGATCCTGCGCCAGGTTGGACCCACCGTCGAAGAGTACGTCTACCGCGACATCGGCGAAGAAGATCCGCTCGGTGAAGAGAACTTCTCGCCCGTCCCCGGCATCACGCACCGCTATCCCGACCGCGTGCTGATGGTGATCAGCAACTCGTGCGCGATCTACTGCCGCTACTGCACTCGCAAGCGGATCATGTACGAGGACGCGGTGCCGGAGATCGAGATCGATCGCATGGTCGACTACATCGCGCGCACTCCGGCGGTGCGAGACGTCATCGTGTCGGGCGGCGATCCGCTCACGTACGGCAACAAGAAGCTCGAGTCGATCCTGTCGAAGCTGCGCGCGATCCCGCACCTCGAGATCATCCGCATCGGCAGCCGCGTGCCGGTGTCGTTGCCGCAGCGCATCGACGACGAGCTGGTCGAGATGCTGCAGCGCTACCACCCGCTGTGGATCAACGTGCACTTCAACCACCCCGCGGAGTTGACGCCGGATGCGGCGAAGGCGTGCGACAAGCTCTTGCGCGCGGGCATTCCGCTCAACAACCAGGCGGTGTTGCTCAAGGGGGTCAACGACGACCTCGTGACGATCAAGGCGCTCGTGCACGGCCTGATGAAGATGCGCGTGAGACCCTATTACCTGTACCAGTGCGACCAAATCCGCGGCGGAGAGCACTTCCGCACCTCGATCCAAAAGGGCATCGAGATCATGGAAGGTCTGCGCGGTCACACGAGCGGTCTCGCGATCCCGACGTACGTGATCGACGGACCGGGCGGCGGCGGGAAGATCCCGGTCGGGCCGAACTACCTCTTGCACTACGACCCCAAGAAGAAGAAGGCGATCCTGCGCAAC
>JBBQNP010000229.1:0-5012 GCA_038330085.1 Planctomycetota bacterium
GGAGCGCTCGGCACGGAGGCGGCTTCCGTGCCGAAGGAAGGTGAGCAGATCCTCGGAGCAGCGCCGACGATCACGAACGTGTTCCCGACCGGCATGAGCGTCGACTTGGACTCGCCGATCGTGATCGTGTTCAGCGAGTCGATGGCGACGGACAAGATCAACATCGCGTTCGAGTTCGCCTCAACGACGGTCGGCGGCACCGGTGGCGGCATCCCGCTGGCTGCATCGACGCTGATCGGCGACGGCCACATGGCCGTGTTGTTCCCAGTGGGCCTGCAAGCGGGAGAGACCTACCAGGTACGTTTCCGCCAGAACGTCGTGCTCTCCGATCGCACGGGACAAGCCGTCGTCCAGCCCGCGGACCGGGTCATCGGATCGTTCACCACCGCGATGACCGCCGCGGACGCCCCCGTGCTCATTGCGACGTGGCCGATGACCGGAACGACCAATCAGAGCCCGACCACCGAGATCGACGCCGTGTTCAGCCGCTCGATCGAGCCCTCGACCGTCGACAACCTGTCGTGGGTCGTGACCGTGAACGGATCGGCGCCGGCGCAGAACCCGGCTCCGCAGCCCATCGGCATAGCCGGGCTCGCGACGGACAACCGCGCGTACCGATGGCGCAGCGTCGGGCCGACGGGCGAGTTCGAATCGCTGGGCACGAACGCGAACGTCCGACTGGAGCTTTCGCCCGCCGGTCATGCGCTCGAGGACACGTTCGGCATGCCGTTGGCGAACGGGGTGATCACCTTCACGACCTTGCCGTTCTCCGCTCCGACGGGTGCGGCCATCACGTCCCAGCCGGCCGATGCGATCGGCATCGCGCAGATCAGCGGGCCGGCCGACCTCGCGATCGCGGTCGATCTCGACGGCGCGCAGAGCGGCGATCGCATCGGCGTCTTCCTGTTCGGCAAGGAGCCTCAGCCCACCCCGCCGATACCGATCGAGAACCTGCGCACGATCGCGTTCCAGCGCGAGGTGCCGCTCGAAGCGCCGTTCACGACGTTCACGTTCACCGCGCAGGAACTCGATCTGGTGCGGACGACCTCCCCGCTCGGGGCCCGCTTCGCGGACGGTACGGTCGCGTTCGCGTTCTATCTCAAGCGCGGAACCGCGGTGTCGCCGATCAAGCTGCTCGACGTCGACCCCGTCAAGAACGGCACGCAAAGCCCGACGCTCGACACGGTGGCACCGGTGCTGCTCGGCTTGTCGACCACAGGCAACGTCGTCACGTCGTTCCGGTCGGACGAGCGCGATCTCGTGCTCGTCGGCCGCGCGAGCGAGCCGCTGCGCGCGGCGCTCGTCTCGACGCCTGCGTCCGACAACGTCGTGGATCCGGGCGAGCTGCCGGCCGTCACAGGTTCGAACGCGAGCGGGTTGTTCATCGCTGCGCCGGTGCGGATCGGCGTGGTCGCGGCGGGCACGCCGCCGGTGCCGTACACGCTGACGATCTACGACAGCGCGCTCAACTCGGCGACCGCGGTGCACGGACGGTTCCTGCAGGTCGGCCAGGCTGCGAACGGCAGCCGCATGGGCTTGTTCTCCGACATCAAGGTCGAGGTCGTCGACGCGAAGACGCTCTTGCCCGTCGTGGGCGCGACGGTGTACGTGCACGAGAACCTCGACGGCTTCACCTCGATGGTCGCCACGGGCCTGACCGACGCGATGGGGCACATCACGCTCGCACCGGCGCTTCTGGGTGAGACGATCGTGACCGTCGACGCGACGAGCCAGAGCTACGAGCTCTTCACGTTCGACGGACTGCCGACCGAGAGCGTCAGCATCCCGCTGCGAAAAAACGCGCCGGTCGGCGCGACCGTGAGCGGCAGCGTGTCGACCACCGACACGAACTTCGCCGTCTACCAGAAAGGCGTCGCCGACACGCGGTTCCCCACGCCCGGCGAGACGGTGGCGCTGGCGGGATCGTGCTCGGTCAGCCCGCAGGCGCAGGCGCTCCTGTGCAACTTTGGCCCGACCGGAATCCGCGCGAACGAGATCGGCGCGCAGAGTGCCGTCGTCGTGCTCACGCCTCCCAACCCGTTCGCGTACTCGGCGCTCACGTTCTTGAAGGGCTTCTCGCTGACGCTGCCGATGTCGCCGGCCCCGCCCGCGACGACGCAGACGAACACGCTCGTGATGGGCACCTCGCTCGACGCGGGCACGCTCGACGCCGAAGAGCGCCCGATCGACGTGACGCCGGCCGGACTCTCGACCGTGAACTGGCCGGGCATCACGACGAGCAACAAGCCGCGTGTGCGTGTCGAGGGAGTTTCACCCGGTCTGCCGTACGACGTGACGGTGGGCAGCGGCATCGCCTTCAACGACTCGCTGCCGCCGGACACGTGGGCTCTGCGCGCGGCCTATCCCGGCTCCGTCGACGGCATTGCCAACCTGGGCGGGGACCTGCTCGGGCGCTACGTGAAGAGTCAGACGATCGAGGCGGACTTGCTGTTGCGCGCTGAGGTCGTCGATGCCGCGGGCAACCGCGGGGGCGTGCGTCCGCGGCTTTCGATGTTGGCGACGGTGCTCCTGGCGCCCGCCGCCCCGACGCCCGGACTCAACCCGTTCGCGTCCAACCTGGCCACGCTCGATTTCTCCTTCCCCGACGTGCTGACGGACGCCGCGGCAGAGGGGGGGATCTACCGCGTGAGGCTGACCGACGGAACCGGGTTCAGCTGGACGATCTGGCGCCTCGATGCGCCCGACTCCGCGGGGCCGGATGCGGTCGTGCACCTGCCGCTCATCGGGTTGGGCAACACGCTACCCCTCGCGAGCGGAAACCTGGGCGCGCAGATCTCGGCCTTCGCGTGGCCGACGTTCGATCCGGCGAGCTTCCTGTGGACGGACGTCGAGCGCTAGTTCGACCAGTTAGCGCACACGACCACGGTCACGGTCACCCCGCCCTGATCGGGTCGTGCTTCGCGTCACGTGCAAGTGACCGCTCCACCGTGGGGGTCGAAGCGGTCTGTCGAGGCTGGCGAACGGAGCTGGATCACGCGCTCCAACTTTCGATTTGTGCTTCCCGAAAGCCTTTGGATCGGCGTTGCGCATCGGTAGGATCCGAAGCGGCACCTGAGTGTTTCGCATTTCGCCGCGGGATGAAGTCCAGCCCGCGTGCATCGCGACGAAACTGCTGGGTGCCTGAAACAAACAGGGCCTGAGAAAACGGGGCCTGAGAAATCAGCGCCTGAGAAGTCAGAGGGGTAATCCAGTGATCTCGTTCCGCACGCACGCTTTCCCGGCGGCTGTCGCCGCTGCGTTTTGTCTGGGCTTCGCCGCCTGCCAATCGACCGCGCCGGTTCCGCACGGCAAGGGCGTCGAACAGCACGGCCTGGCCAAGCTCATCGAGAAGAACCCGGTGGACGTCGCCGTCGCGCCGATCCAGAACCTCGCCGGCAAGGACGTGCCGGTGAAAGAGCTGCGCGAGTGCTTCCAGAAGGGCCTCGTCACGCGGCGCTACAGCCCGCTCGCGATCGCCTACGTCGACCGCAACACCACCGAGGCTGGCTACAAGCCGGGCTCGTCGAAGGAACAGGCCGTCCTCGAGATCAAGGTCGAGAGCTTCGACACCTCGGTTTGGAAGACGCGCAACGCGATCACGGCACGCATTCAGGTGCGCATGGTCGACGCGGAAAACGGCGAGGAGCTGTGGAGCGGTCGCATCGACCAGCGCTATGAGTTCGGAACGTCGCTCGAGGCGCTGCCGACCGAGACGTCGCGCATGCACAAGGCTTGCGACACGATCACGAACGAGCTCCTGGCGGCGCTGCCTGCGCGCAACCCTGAGGTTCCGGGCGCGCACTGATCGAGCCCCCCGCCGAGTCGAGTCGATGGCGCGGAAGGTCCTTGGCACCGCCCGCCGGCTCCGGTCCTTGCCGGACCGCCGGCTCACCCGAGAATCAACTGACCGGAATGAGCGACAGTAGGCAAATCCCTGCGCGCCGGATCTTCCTTGGATCAGGCCCTTGGCAGCGCCTGAGGGCCACACGCACACCGCTGCCGCCGCATGGCAACTGGCGGCTGCCTTCCCACGTCGCTAGACTCTCCCCCCGGTTTCGCGGCCAAACCGCCGCGACGCCCCGTCTCTAGACGGGGCACACCCGGTCTCGGGGTTCCTTGCCCTTGGACCGCGGCAAGTCCCATCGTCGCCATGCTCAAGGAGATGCCATGGCCGTCACCGCACAACGCAAGATCGAGCTGGTCAGCCAGTTCGCCACCAAGAAGGGCGACACCGGCTCGCCCGAAGTTCAGGTCGCCCTGTTGACCGAGAACATCCTCAACCTGACATCGCATTTGAAGACGCACCGCAAGGACTACACGTCGCGGCGCGGATTGATCGTGATGGTCGGCGCGCGCAGCAAGCTCCTGAAGTACCTGCGCAAGGTTTCTCCCGACCGCTATCAAGGTTTGATCGACCGCCTTGGACTGCGCCGCTAGTGAGCGTGGACCCACGCTCGATGCGCAATCCAGATCGAACGGGTCGCAGGTCGCGACCCTCGAAATCTCTCTTCCTAGCCTTTTCCTCGAACGCTCGCCGTCCGCTGTGATCGCGCCCCAGATGCGCGACAGCCTGCGAGCACGACGCTTCCGCGCGACGTGACGGAGGATCCCGGCCAACGTGGCCAGGGACGCGCTCCGCTCATGACGTCGTGCCCGCGCCGTCGGATCCCGAACAAGACAGTAGTGAAAGCAAAGCCTCAAGAAAGACAGACATGAACAGCAAGCACGTACGAATCGAAGCCGAGATCGCGGGCATCCCGCTGATCCTCGAGACGGGCCAGGTTGCGCGACAAGCGCACGGCGCCGTGATCGCCACCCTCGGTGGCACGATGGCCTTTGCGGCCATCTCCGTCGGCCCCGCGCGCGAAGAACAGGACTTCTTCCCGCTCACCGTCGACTACCGCGAGAAGACCGAAGCCGCCGGGAAGATCCCCGGCGGTTTTTTCAAGCGTGAAGGACGTCCGACGACGAAGGAGATCCTCACCATGCGGCTCATCGACCGGGCGATCCGG
>JBBQNP010000230.1:0-4950 GCA_038330085.1 Planctomycetota bacterium
GGCTGGATCAGCGAGCAGGGCGTGATCACCGGGTTGAAGGAGGGCGACACGCGCGACGGCGTGTCGTTGAAGTTGCGCGCGGGCAACGTGCTCAGCGGAAAAGTGCTCGATCCGAAAGGTGGACCGGCTGCGGGTGCTCGAGTGAGGGTGACGCAGTCGAGCCTCGGTCAAGCCGATGTGGTACGCGAGATCGTGACGGGTGCGGACGGTTCGTTCAGCGCGAGCGGGTTGGGCGACGAGCCCGTCGACGTGTTGGTGACGCGCGAATCGATGAGTCAGGATCTCAAGCCGAAGGGCAGTGCGAAGAAGCGGGTGCTGCGTGCGACGGCGATGCACGTAGCCGCTGGTGCGCACGATCTCGTGATCACGCTGGTGGCCGGCATGGTGATCGAGGGAAGGGTTCACGACGACATGGGTCGGCTGGTGCAGAGCTTCACCCTCGTCGCGCGCAGGGAAGCGCTGAAGGACAAGCCGGCGGTGGACGATGTCGCTGCATTCCGCACGCGCGACGTGCGCGATCGCGACGGGTTGTTCGTCCTCGACGACCTCGAGCCGGGGATGTGGGATGTGTGGATCGCGGGCCGCGGCATCGTGAGCGAAGGGGCGCAACGGGTGCAGGTGCCGTTCGAGGGTGACTCGCTGCGGTTCATCGTGCGACGTCCGGCCGTCGTGAACGGCGTCGTGCTCGACGCGCAGAAGAAACCGATGGCCGACGTGCTCGTCGAAGCGAGCTGGGATCATCCTGCGCTGTTCGTCGGTGCGCCGACGCACGGTTCGACGAGCGTCACGTGCGGGCCCGACGGAAAGTTCGAGCTGACGGCGGTGTATCCGGGAGCGGTGAGGTTGGAGGCGAATACGACCGACGGCAGCGCGCTCGGCGGGGCCGATTTGAAGCTGGAGTCGGGCGAAACGAGGGCGGACGTCGAGATCGTGATGGTGCCTGGAGCGCCGCGATGAATCGATGCGGGCTGGATTGAACACGGGTCGAATCGACCGAGGCGCATGCAGCGCGTGAGCACAGTAGAATCGGCATCTTCCGATTCCCGTTCCGGAGGTCTCGATGCCTGCTCAAAAGTCAACCCGGTTCGTCGCGCTGTTCGTCGCCGTCGCTGTCGTGATCGCGCTCGTCACGTGGCTCGCATTCGGGGTCGGACAGCGCAAGAGCACGGACGCAGCGGGGATTTCGAACGAGCACACGGAAGCCGCTCACACGGGTACGAGCGAGAAGCCCGAGCTCGCCGAAGCGCCCGCGGTGAAGTCGACCGAGAAGAGCACGCGCGCCACTGCGCCACTCGTGCGCGCACAAGAGGGGGACAGCGGTCCGACCGAGGCCGAGCTCGCGAGCGCGTGGTGGGTGCACGGCCGCGTGACGTATCCCGACGGCACGCCCGCCGACGAGCGCGCGTTCGTCGTCGCGCAGGGCAAGGAGTTCGGCAAGAAGAAGCTCTTCAAGGTCGCCGTCGCGCCCGACGGAACCTTCCGCGTCGCGTTCCACGAGAAGACGACGAAGGGCACGCTGCGCATCGACGCGCGCTACGTGTTCCTCTCCGAGGCGGCCTCGGTGAAGAAGGCCGACGCCGAGACCGAAGTCGTGCTCAAGCCGGCGCTCGGCGGCGCGCTGAAAGGGCGCGTCGTGCCCACGGCCGCCGCGCAACCCTTCGTCGCGGACATCGTCGGCGCGACCGTCACTGCGACCGGCTGGAAGAGCGGCATGAGCGGGCCGCGTGTCCTGACGGCGACCGTCAGCGAGACGCTCGACTTCGAGCTCGGTGGGCTCGATCCCGCAATGCAGTGGGGAGTCGTGTGCCAGCCCAAGGGTTTCGCGACGACGTACTTCCAGCGACCGGCCATCGTCGTCGGGAAGCAGACCCCGTTCGATCTCGCTCTGCAGCGCGGCGCCAGCGTGACCGGCACCGTGCGCGACGCCGCCGGTGCGCCGCTCGAAGGCGCGCAGATGCAGACCGACGGACATGCGTGGGACGGGATGGGCATGCCGAGCTCGGTGACATCCGACAAGAACGGCGAGTTCAAGCTCGAGGGCGTAAGCGCCGGCAAGTTCAGGTTGAAGGTGCGCAAGAGCACGTTCCTGCCGGTGAAGCTCGACGAGATCGAAGTCACCGACGGCGGAACTCAGTCGGGTCTCGCGATCGTGTTGCAACGCGGGAGTTCCGTGTCCGGCGTCGTGCACTGGCCCGACGGCAAGCCCGCGAACGGCGTGCGCATCGAAGTGCAGGAGCCGCCCGAAGCGAACGAGATGCGGTTCTACGGTTTCGGCGACGAGTCGACAGGCGCCAAGAGCGCCGGCGACGGCACGTTCGCGATCACCGGCCTGCGTCCGGGTCCGTACACCCTCACCGCACGTTCTTCGCCGAAGGAAGTCGAGGCCACCGACGCCGCCGCGAAGAAGGACAAGCGCTCGCCGAAGGTGCGCTTCCAGGCGCGAGTCGAAGGCGTGCAGACGAACGCAACGGGGGTCGTGCTCGTGCTCGAGTCGGGCAACACGGTGCAAGGTCGCGTGCACGACGACCGGGGTGCGCTCGCCGCCGACTTCACGGTGAAGGCCGAGCCCGTGCTCGAAGAAGGACAAGCCTGGGGCTCGCGCGGCAACGACATGTCGCGCGACTTCAGCGACGCAGCCGGCGCGTTCGTGCTCTACGGACTCTCCGACGGAGAGTGGAAGGTACACGTCGAAACGAAGAACGGACCGAAGTCGGAGACCGTGAACCTCGTGCTGCCGAAGGACGAGAAGGTGCTCGACTTCGTGCTCGCGCGCGCAGCGACGTTGCGCGGCGTCGTGCTCGACGCGGGCGGTGCGCCCGTGTCAGGTGCGACCGTCGAGGCTCGCGTCGCCGGAGCGGAGCGCGTGTGGTCCAACCGCACGCCCGACAAGTCGCGCATCACGCGTGACGACGGCACGTTCGAGTCCGAGGTCAGCCCGGGCGCGCTCTCCGTCTACGCCAAGCACGTGGGCTTTGCACCGTCCGAGCGCGCAAGCGTGCAGATCGCGCCCGCGCAGTCCGGCGGACCGGTGACGCTCGTGTTGCGCAAGGGCGCGCGCATCAGCGGCGAAGTGCGCGACAAGTCGGGCAAGCTCGACGCGGGCCGCACGGTTTCGATCTGGGACAGTGGATACGAAGACTCGCAGCAAGCCACGACCGACGCGACCGGCGCGTTCGTGATGGAGCACGCGATTCCGGGGAAGGTGACGTTGAACTTGCAGCCGTCGCAAGCCGAGATGGAAGCCAACCGCGGGGAAAACGGCTCGTACTCGTGGTCGTCGGGTCACTCGTTCAACAGCCAGGTCGAGCTCACGCTGGAAGAAGGCGGCAACGTGCACGTGTCGCTCGGCGGCGCGCCCGCGAACCCGGTGCGCGTTTTCGGCATCGTGCGCGCGAGCGAGCCGCTGAAGGGCGTGAACATCAGCTTCTCTCGCAGAGATCCCGAGAATCGGTACGGCAACCAGAGGGACGCGACGACCGACTCCGACGGCCGCTACGAGCTGACGGTCGATGCTCCGGGCGACTACAGCGTGAACTTCCACTCCGGGAAAGGCGGCAACGCGTGGATGCAGTGCACGGTGCCGCCCGAGTCGAGCTTCGAGTTGAACGCGACGTTGCCGGTCGGACGTCTGAGCGGACACGTCCTCACCGACGCGGGCAAGCCGCTCGCCAACGTGCGGGTCGTTGCGCAGTCGAGTCAGAAGCACACGGGCCAGCCGGGAGAACTCAGCACCGGGTTCGGCAACGCCGAGAGCTCGAGCGACGGATCGTTCGAGATCGAGATGCTCTCGGCCGGCTCGTACAGGTTGACCGCGCAACCGCGAACCTGGGGGCAAGCGACGGCGCAAACGAAGACCGCCGGCACGGGCGTGCTCGAAGGCGTCGAGCTCGCGGAGGCCGGCAACGTCACCGACCTCGTGATCCGCATGCCGCGCGCGGGGTCCGTCCACGGCGTCGTGAACGGGCCGAACGGTCCTGTCGCCGGGGCGAACGTCACGGCGACGAGCAAGGACCAAGGCATGTTCGGACACTCGGACATGACCGACGAGTCCGGCCGTTACGAGATCGACGGGCTCAACCCCGGCAGCGTCGTGCTCGTCGCCAACTCGGAGTCGGCTGCGTCGCGGCGCAGCGAGCCCGTCGAGATCCGCGCTGACGAGTCCGCCGAGCTCGACCTGCGGCTCGAGCCGGCGGGCAAGATCCACATCGTCGTTCAGGACGCGAGCGGCAAGACCGTGCAGAAACCCTGGAACGTGCTCGACGACCACGGCCGTGACGCCCGCCTCTACCCGATGGACTGGGCGAACGGAGAAGGCGGAGACAAGGGTTGGACGATCGGACCGATGCCGGTCGGCTCGTACACGGTGCGGATCGTCACGGATCACGCCGGCGAGGAATCGGAGACGCGGATCGATCGCCACGTCGATCTCGCGAGCGGAGCGACGGAAAACGTCGTCGTGCAGCTGCCTTGAGGGACTGAAGTGGCGTGCTCGACCCCTAGCAGCCCGTTGAAAAAGTAGCTGCTGCGGCTTCGTCCGCGTTCGCGCTGCGGCGTCAGGCTCGTCGCGACGTGCTCAGCGGCCAGGAAGGCCGCTCCCGCTGCGAAGGCTCCCCGGGAGCCTTACGCCACGGACGCTTCGCGTCCTGACGCGGGAACCCTTGCCGCCGCTCCGTCGCCTTCCTTGCATCGCGAACGCGGACGACGCCTCGCGACGCTACTTTTTCAACGGGCTGCTAGTGGAGTGAGCCACGATTTCGTTGCAGAATTCGACCCGTCTACAGCTCCCTGGCTGCGTTGCCACTCCTTCGAGTGTTGCAGAGAACACGCGTCGTCGCGGCGCCTTGCCAGGAAGCCGCATCCGAGTCGACTTCTGACGCGAACTTCGGAGATGGGACACGAGGGCGCGAGCGTTTTGACGGGTCATCGGACCAACGTCGATTGCGGTTTGTC
>JBBQNP010000231.1:0-4937 GCA_038330085.1 Planctomycetota bacterium
CAACCAGGAGGTCGAGCACCTCAAGGCCGAGCTCGACCAGCTCACGCAGGTGAAGATCCAGCGCGAACAGGCCGTGCGCAACTCGAAGGAGGTCGAGATGAAGAAGCTCGAGGGCAACCTCGCGGCCGATTTGTCCGCAGCACAGACCGAGTTGATCCGCGCGAGGGCCGAAGCCGACCTCGCCTACGCGGAGAAGATCGGTCAGGGCAAGATGGCCAAGCTCGACAAGGAGACACAGGCGGCGCTGCAGACGGCGAAGGACCTGGCGCTCTTCGACGATGCGAAGAAGCACACGCTCGCCATGGAAGCGCGCGGCGAATCGGCGGTGCGCGCGGCGCTCGTCGACAAGCTGATAGGGATCGAGTTCGACCTCGTGCCGTACAGCCGCGATCCCGCGCCGCAACGCATCGAGCAGGAAACGACGACGGCGTCCGTGCTCGGGATCAAGAAGTAGGACCTTGTCATGAAGCACTTCTTCCTCTGGCTCGGCGGTCAGATCTCGCGCGCGTGCGCGTGGATCGTGTTCGGCATCGTGTTCGTGGTGAAGCAGACCTGGCGCGGCATCGTCGCGCTGTTCCGCTCACGCCCCGTGCGGTTCGCCGGCCGCACGACGCTCGCGACGACGCGCGTCGCGCTGTGGACGATCTTGTTCGCCGGGGTCGCGCTCGCGGCGGGTTGGCTCGGATACCAGCGCGTCCCGCCCGGATTCGTGGGCGTGAAGCAGTCGAACTTCGGCGGCGGCGGCATCGAGATGAAGGACTACAGCTCCGGCCTGCACTTCGGACCGCGCTTCATCGACGAATGGCACCTGGTCGACCGCACGACGCAGGTCCTGATGTTCGCGTGGGAGAGCGAAGGCGGCGACCACCCGATGCTCGAGGTGCGCACGAAGGACGGCAACATCGCGCACGTCGGCGTGGCGGTGCCCTACCACCTGAAGCCGGGCGAAGCGGCGGCGCTCGTGCGCGACGGCACCAAGCACGTGTGGAAGCAGCGCGTCAAGACGACGGCGGAGAAGGTGCTCTTGCAGGAGTTCGCAGCGTTCACGTCCGACTCGTTGTGCAGCACCGAGCAGCGCAACACGATCATCGCCGAGACGCTGCCGAGGCTCAACCAACTGCTGTCCACGTTCCACGTCGAGGCGGAGAGCATCCTGATCACGCAGGTCATGTTCGGCATCGAGTACGAGAAGAAGCTGCAGCAAAAACAGCTCACGCGGCAGACGGCGCTGCTTTCGACGGCGACGACGGAGGTCGACAAGCAGCGTCTGCAGAACCAACTCTTCCAGGAGGGGATCGACGCGTCGGAGAAGTTGATCTCGAACCAACAAGACCAGCTCATCGCCGCGCGCTACGCCGAGGGCCGCGCGAAGTACGTCGAGGTGTTCGGCGAAGCGAAGGAGTACGACCGCCGGAAGAAATCGGAGGCCGATGCAGAGTACCAGCGCATGGTGGCCGAAGGCGAGCGTGCCGTGCTTCGCGCCGACCAGCTCAAGGAAGAGCTGGCGAACGAGATTTACGACAGCGCAGGCGGTCGTTTGATGCTCGCGCGCAAGGCGGCGGAGAACCTGAACATCCACCGCGTGACGTTGAACTCGAACGATCCGCGGGTGCCCTCGGTGCTCGACCTCGACGAGCTGACGAAGCTCCTCGTCGGCCACGCGCCGACCGCGAACGGAAACACGGCCGGAAGGCCCGGGAAGTAGGGGACATGATCGTGCTCGCAGCTCTCGCTCTCGTTGTCGCCTCGGACGGAACCATAGCCGACGTCACCCTCGCAGAAGTCCGAGGGCCGACCCCGATTCAGCTCGGCGACGTGTTCGCATCGGGCGTCGACGTCGGCAGCGACATCGACAAGGACGGTGTGCGCGACGTGCTCGTGTTCGACGCCGGCCAACGCGGCAAGCGCCCCGGTGTGTGGCTCGTGTCGGGCAAGACGGGCCTGCTGATACGCGGGCTGCCTGCGCATCCCGGCACGCTGATTCACGACGCGAGCTTCGTCGGCGACGTCGACTTGGACCACATGTCCGACTTCGTGGTGACGACGCAGACCGCGGACGGCACGACGAGCCGCTTCGCGGTGTCGTCGGCGAACGGGAAGATGCTGTGGAAGCAGGCGCGCGGACCCAAGGAGGCGCAGCTCGTGCCGCTCGGTTGGGTCGGTGACGTCGACGGAGACGGTTGTCGTGATCAAGCGTGTCGCGAGGTCGAGCTCGTGCACGCGCGCAACGGGCCCGAGCGCATCCGGCTCTTGTCGGGCAAGACCGGCGAGCTCGTCGGGGCGTTCGACGTCGAGACCACGCTCGACACGCGGCCCGTCGATGCGGGCGACGTGGATGGCGACGGGTGTGCGGAGATCGCCGTGCCGATCCTGCACGAAGGCCGCGCATCGATCGGGCTCTACTCGTGCAAGCTCTCGCGCTGGATCTGGATCGCGGCAGGGGGCGAGCACGATGCGCACTTCGCCCGCGGGCTGGTCGGCGGCCGTGACGTCGACGGCGACGGCGTGCCGGACGTCGTCGTTTCGTCACCGTCGGATGGCTTGCACGTCGTCGGCACGACGTTCACGCGCGATCCCGATCGGATCCGCGTGCTGTCGGGCAAGGACGGCAAGATCATCGACACGCGCGAAGTACCCTCGAGCGCGGAGCTGAGTTCGTTCGGCGAAAGCCTCGCGTTCGTCGACGATGTCGATCGCGACGGAAAGCCGGAGATCCTGCTCGGCGACGGCGACGATGGGATGTCGGGTTGCGTGTGGCTCTTCTCTTCGCGCGGAGGACCGGCGCGTGGGCTCGTCGGTCCGGCGGACGGCCGGCATTTCGGCCGACACGTGATCGCCGCCGGTGATCTCGACGGCGATGGAGCCGGTGATTTCCTGGTGACACAGACGCCGCGCCATCCTGGTCAGGACGGCGCGCTGATCGCGATCTCGGGCGCGACGTGCAAGTGCTTGTGGAGGGTGACGCGCAAGGAAGTCGACGTGGAGCCGAAGGTGGCCGCGCCCGCCGAGCAAGTCGCACCGGCACCAGACGTAGCTCAAGACTCTGCGTCCCTACACGATTCCGACGCGGAGCGCGCGCAGCCCATCACGCCGGACGGCGGCGCACGGAAGGACTCGTGACCCTTCGCTGTCCTCGCGCCAAAGGACGCCGTCGCGCCACCAGGGCGTCGATCGTCGCCGCCTAGGCATTTCCGCTCCTACTTTATCGCGCAAAGCAGGAAGCCGGCGCTCCTCGAGCGCGCACCTCTCCGACGCTCAGGCGATGGGATCGCCCGGCTCGGTCTTCGTGAAGTCCTTGGGCGCGAGGTCGCGCGTCAGCATGAACGTGTTGCCCCGGACGACGCGGCGCATGCGGATGTCGATCAGCGTCGTCGTGTTGGCGCGCAACGCTTTCTCGTGCATCGACTTCGTCGCGCGCAACTCGCACGGCAAGTAGTGCACGAAGCCGTCCAGCGGACGCGGGATGATGCGGATGCCGAACTCGTCCAGACCGTTCTGTGCCGGGCGCACGACCTTGTTGTCGCGGCGCACTTCGGGACAGCCCTCGAGGATGTCGTGGTTGAGGAAGAACGTGAGGGTGCTGCCGTCGCGATGGTTGCGCTGGCGGTCGTCGAGGAAATCTTGCGGCAGCTTGTTCGGGTCGCCGTGTTCGCCGGTGAGCAACAGGTCGAAGTCCGACACCCCCCAGCCGTTCTCGTCGTGCACGCGGAGGATGAGCATCGTCTTCTTGTCGTAGATGCGCGTGACGTCGGGCAGGAAGAAGCGTTCGTCGACTTCGATGCGCTCCTGCAGTTGCGTCTGTTCGCTGAACGCGTCGAAGCGCGCGATCTGCGCCTCGTAGTCGGCGCGCGTGTCGACCTTCAGGCACTCGAGCACTGCGGTCACCGTCGGATGCGGCTTTCCGTCGTCCTTGACGCTCGCGAGGATGCCCATGGAAGTGCCGGAGTGCGCTACGCCCGGAAGGATCGCGAGCGCTGTCGGTGCTGCATCGACGGACTCGACCAGCTTCAACTGCGGCGCGACCCAGCGCTTCTCGTCGCCATCCCAGCGCGGCGCCTCCTGCTCGAGGCGCAGGTAGTTCGCGTTCAAGCTCGCCGCCGCGACGCGCACGACGCCGTCGGAGCCGATCTCGCCGGTGTACGAGTTGACGTGGTCGTACAGCTTGTGGTCGATCGACTGCCCGGTGAGCACGAACGGAAACGTGCGAGCCGTCTTCAACATCTTCGTCGACTCGCGGATCCAGGCTTCGTTGAGCTTCCACGACTCCGGGCTGCCGAGCTCGAGCCAGTCGAGCACGCCCGTGCCCGGCTCGACGCCCTGGAACCAGGTCGCGATGCGCGAAAGGCGCTGCTTGCCGAGTTGAGCGAGCGCCGAGCCGAAGTTCGCAGGCGCCAGTTGGATGAGATGGCTCATCGGGCACTTGTCCGCGCGCTTCGTGTCGATCCAGTAGCGCTGCCACCACTCGCGCACGAGCGGTCCGCCGGTCGAGTGCGTGATGCAGGCGAAGCGTCGGCCCTTCTTGATCTCGTCGCCGAGCTCGGCCTGGACGACCACGTCGAACGCGTGAGCCAGATCCTCGAGGCGGACCGCGTCGTTGAAGCTGATGTACTTGCCGAGCCACACCTGCTTGACGTCGATGGAGATCGTCCCGTCCGCATCGGCTTCGTCGATCAGCCGCTGCGGCAACTTCCCATAGGTGTTGGTGCTGCGGACGCTGTAACCGTGGACGAAGACGACGAGCTTCTTCTGCGCGGTCATGCGTGCAAGCTACCGCGTCCATGGAATGATCACCAGGAGCCAACACTGTCCATAGGACGTCGACTGGTTCAGGCGCGTTCGATCGTCACATCGGCATTGTAGTCGGGTACGCCGCCGCCGGGCTCGACGCGGCCGTGGGGGATGAGCACGTTGACCTCGGGCCAGTGACCTTGCAGCGT
>JBBQNP010000232.1:0-4933 GCA_038330085.1 Planctomycetota bacterium
TGACGAACGGATACGTGCCCGCGTCGATGTCGAGCATCGCGCCTTGCGCGCCCTCGAACAGCACACGCTTCTTGGCGCGGTACGCAGCACGCACTTGCGCCCCCGTGTCGCCGACGAAGGGCTCGAGGCGATGACCGAGCGACACGTAGCGATCGAGCTGCGCTTCGAGCTCGAGCGGCGCTTCATGGTGCACGTTCTCGAACAGCGCGTTCTTCTCCGCGAGCGCCGCGCGCAGACGGACGCGGCAGCGTTCGGGGTCGAGCAGGTCACCTACACGCAAACCGATGCGCGCCGCCTTGTCGGCGTAGCACGGACCGATGCCGCGACCGGTCGTGCCGATGCGCCCTTCGCCGCGCCACTTCTCGCTCAGCTGGTCGAGCTTGCGGTGGTGTTCGAAGATCACGTGAGCGCCGGCCGACAAGCGCAGGTTCTCGCCATCGACGGCGACGCCGCGTGCGCGCAGACCCTCGACCTCTTCGAGGAACTTGAACGGGTCGACCGCGACGCCGTTCGCGATCACGTTGACCTTCTCGGGATGCAGGATCCCCGACGGGATCAGGTGGAGAACGTACTTCTCCTTGCCGACGACGACGGTGTGACCGGCGTTGGCCCCGCCTTGGTAGCGCACGACGAAGTCGGCTTCCGAGCCCGACAAGAGGTCGATCAGCTTGCCCTTGCCCTCGTCCCCCCACTGTGCACCGAAAACGCTCAAGCTGGGCATGGAAACACGGGCGCTCTGGAAGGGTGCAGGGGTGCTGCAGAGGTGCGGCGGAGGAAGGTCCGCTCGATTGCGCGGGACGAATCGCGCAGCGGACGGAGAGGGATCCCGGGCAGCGGATTCTTGCGCGCTCCGCCGGGGTCCACAAGCGAAAAGCCCGCTCGGACGCGGGTGCGCCGGCCCCTCTACTGCGCGCGGGCGTAGGTCGTGCGATCCATGATCTTCCACGGCCCCGAACCGGTCACTTCCACGGCGCGCGTGGCGTCGGCGGTGGCCTGGCCGAGCGACAGCGTGCCCTCGAGATCGGTCGACAGGTAGCGGCCCGTCGCTACGTCCACGCGGACGATGCCGGAGAGCTCGATCTTCGTCGGCGAAGCGCCGTCGGTGCCCTTGTCCTCGACCACGAGGTGCGTCTCGAACGCCGCGACGACGCTCCCGTCGAGCCCGATCTCGGGCATCAAGACGACCTTCAGGCTGACCGCGTCGAGACCCTCGCGGGCGTCGACGAAAGCGCGCGCTACGTCGTGCGACATCTCGATCGTGTCGCCGGGCTGGATGGGCTTGCCGGAGAGCTCGCGCGCGAACATGTCACCGGCGCGGTGCAACTCGCCGCCTCGAGCGGACTCCTCCGCGAGCACGAGTTGTGCGAGGCTCAGCTCGACGGGCTTGCCGCTCGCGTCGAGGACGCGGAACGTTTCGCCGTTGCGCTCGAGCACGAACACGTGCTTCGCGAGCGGGTTGGTCTCTGGCGCAGCAGCGGGCGAATCACCGTCGGTCATGCTGCTGCCCGACTGCGCGAAGCGCATGCGCCGGTAGTCGATGCGCATGCGCACCGGACCGCGCGGGTCGACTTCGAGCACGGTGAGCACCTTGTCGGCACCCTTGTCCTCGGTCTGATCGAAACGCTGCGCGACCTTGCCATCCGTGACGATCTGCGTGTGCAGCACCGAATGCGAAGACGTCTGCGTCGTGATCACGTCTCCCGCAGTCCACGCCGCCGCGGTCCACGTGAAGGCCGGGATGCGCGAGATGCCGCCGCCGGTGCCGACCGGAATCTTGCCGGCGGGGCTGTCTCCAGCGGGAGCGGTCAAGGTCAGCAACAGTGCCAGCAGCGCGGTGGGAATCGGGAGCATCCTGCATGGATCGGCAGGAGGGGCCGGGGGCCTTGAGGGCTGTGTCCCTGCGTTCCCCTTCCACCGTTGACCGTCCCAGTTTTCGCCTCCCAGGATCGCCGTCCTGGTCATCGCCGTTCCGGCGCCGTCCTCGATGCGGTCGCAACCCTCAGCGGTCGTCCGGCGGGAAGTCCAGGACCTCGTACGGCAGGTAGTCGAGGACTTCCCAGCGCACGATCGGCGTCATCGTGGTGTCCTGGCCGTCCTTGTGCCGCCAGTAGACGGCGTGCACGACGCGCAAAAGCGTGTCACCCCTCGTCTCCTCGCGCTTGCGCTGCTCGGCCGGAGTCAGGCCCAGGTCCGCCGTCGTGTCGACGGACGTGCTCTTGCGCGCGACGACGTAGATCGAGAACACCGAGCTCTGCGTCGTGAGCAACTGGTTGATCTTCGCCTGCTGTTCCGCAGGCAGATCGCTGTAGCCGTCGACGTCGGAGAGCTTCTGCAGCGTGTCGAAGAACTGACGCTTGATCATCGGCTCGCCGTACTCGTCGAGCTGCTCTTCGGGAGCCGGCGAGGAGCTCTCAGCCTGCTGCTGCTTCGCTTTCTCCTTCTCGTCCTCGTCCTCGAGGTTGCGCCACTCGACGAGCTTGTCCCAAAAGCGCGAGGGCACGTCACGGCTGTCGAGCAAACCGTGCAGCACCGCGACGGGAGCCGTGTTCACGTTCACGCCGTAGCCGCCGGTCACAGTTCCCGCGCCGGAAGCTCCCGCCGCACCGCCGGCCGCCGAGCCTTGACCGCTTGCTGCAGCGGCGCCTCCGCTGGCGCCGTTGTTGGTCTGCGGCGAAGTCGAGTCGTTGGGTTTCGTGCCGTCCGTGTTCGTCGTGGAGTTCTTGTTGGTCGCATTGTTAGCGCCATTGCCGTTCGTCGGAGTGTTGCCTGTGCCCGCACCAGCAGCCCCACCCGAAGTATTCGCGCCCGCAGCCGCAGGTGCGCTGCCGATCGAAGTCCACACGGTGAGGAACGACGTGATCGAGTGCACGACCAGGCCGTTGCTGTCGCGGAAGTCCTTGAAGTGGCTGTCCTCGAACGGCTCGAGCGGCATGAACTCGCGCATCGAGAGCGGCAGACCCTGGTCCTCGTTCTTCGGTAGGTCCGTCAGGAGCTTGGGACGCGGCAGCTTGGACTGCTTGCGCTTCGTCATGTGATCGCGCATCGCCTTGGCCATGTCCTCGGCCGTCGTCTGGTCGATGTCGGAGTCCGTCCCGTCGCGACACAGGTCGAGGATGCGCACGACCCGATCGAAGGCTGCGTCGGCCTCCTTTTGATCGGGGTTCAGCATGTTGAGCACGTTGTATTTGCTGTCCTCGTCGACGACGACGATGCGCAGCTTGATCTCGTTGATCTCGGTGCGCTGCGGGCTGGCCCACTCGTCGCGCCGCGAGTCCGAGGAGGCGGGTTGAGATCCAGCACCGGCAGCACCCGCTCCTCCCGCCGGAGTCGGCGCAGTCGGAGTGCCCGCGGCGGCGGGAGCGCCCGGAGCACCACCGCTGCTCGAATCCGATTCGGCATCCGTCTTGAGCGTCTCGAGCTCTTGCAGGATCGCCGACTCCGCGGCGAGGTCCATCATCGTCAAGGTCACGTCGTTGCGCGCCATGCGCGCGTCGGTGCCGGTCGAGACGTTGAGCTGAATGACGATCGCCACCAGCACCAGCAGGATGAGGAGCGACAACAACAAGGCAGCGCCGCGCCGCTCATAAGCTGCGGGATGGGCCGATCGATTGCGGAGGATCTTCATGAGACTGCCGGGCGTATTCGGGGCGCGGGTGAAGGACCTTGACGTGTTCCGCTCAGCCGCTCGGGCCAGGTCCCGCTCAGCCGCTCGGGGACCGATTGTGCGCCAGGGACGGCCACGGCACAGGCCTCTTCCCGGTGATTCATGCGGATCGTACGGGCGGCGGTCATGCGGGCGCGGGTCGAACCGGCACGGATCGAAATGACCCGGATGGAGCGGTCAGAACTCGCGGTTGAGGTCGCTGCCCTGCAGGATCCGCGGGCGAATGAAGAACAATACGTTCGTCTGCTCCTTGCGCTTGTACGTCGACTTGAACAGGTAGCCCAGCAGCGGGATGTCGCCCAGGATCGGGACCTTGTTCTCTTGGTCGACGTTGCGCTCGCTGATCAAGCCGCCGAGGATCACGGCCTGACCGGGCTCGAGGTAGACCACGGTCGTCGCCGCGCGCTTCGTGATGATCGGGTTGGTGATCGCCGGACCGTTTTGAACGGCGAAGACGACCGCGGTGCCGCTCTGCGCCGACGACTCGACGTCGATGTTGAGCGCGACGGTCTGCGTGCCGACGACGCGCGGCACGATGTAGAGCTTGACGCCGACTTCCTCGAAGGCAATGTTCGCGCCGTATGTGCCGTTGGAGCTGATCCCGGTGACGTTCAGGAAGGGCAGCTTGAGCGTGTTGACGATCGTCGCGCGTCCCCCTTCACGCACGGCAATCTTCGGCCGCGAGATGATCGAGACGTTTTCGTAGGTCGCGAGCGCCTGCAGAACGGCGTTGAACTTCAGGCCGTCCTGCACTCCGCCCAGCGTGAGCAGCGAGTTGACCGCACCCGCCGTGTTGGGCAGCGCGTACGACAACGACTTCACGAACGTGTGGTCGGGGAACCCGAAGATCGGCGTCGTCGCATCGACGGGCGTCACGCCGAGGTCCATCGTGTCGGTCGTCGAGATCTCGACGATCTTGGCTTCGATCTCCACCTGCGGCACGCCGGCCGCGAAGATGTCGATGAAGTTCTCGACGTCCGACAAGAGCTCCGGTCCCGCCGTGACGATCAGCCAGTCAGCGACGTTCAACACCGCGCCGTCGTTGGGGACCGCCGCGCGCAGGTCGGAGAAGAGCTCCTGGTCCCACTTCTCTTCGAGCTCGATGCGCACCGAGTCGGGCTTCTGCGGACCCTCCTTCGGATCGTAGAGGTGGAAACGGCCGTACTGCGTGAGCAGCTTCTGCATGCGGCTGCCGAGGCCGACGCGCAGCGGGAACGGCTTGGTGATCAGCCCGTTCTCGGTGTCGACCATGATGCGCTTGCCGAAGCG
>JBBQNP010000233.1:0-4901 GCA_038330085.1 Planctomycetota bacterium
CAACGGCGCGACGGGCGTGATCGGTGCGCTGGCTTCGACGCTGCGCGAAGCAGCAGGCGCAGCGGGTTGTGAAGTGAGCGCGCTCGCCGGCGTCGGCATCGGCTCGCCAGGTGTCATCGATGCGCACCTCGGCACCGTCACCGCCGCACGCAACCTCGCGGGTTTCAACGAGACCGTCGCGATGGGGGCGCTCGTGTCGGACGCCGTCGGCATCCCGTGTTTCCTCGGCAACGACGTCGGCGTCGCGCTCGACGGCGAAGCGAAGCTGGGTTCGGTCGTGAACGCGCACTCCTTCCTCGGCGTGTGGTGGGGCACGGGCATCGGCGGCGGCTTCGTCGTCGACGGCAAGCGCTGGCTCGGCCGCGGAGCCGCGGGCGAGATCGGTCACGTCGTCGTCAAGATGGGCGGCGCGCGCTGTTCTTGCGGTCGGCGCGGATGTCTCGAGGCGTACGCAGGCCGCCGCTCGATGGAAGCGCTCGCGCAGAAGCTCGTCGATCGCTGCGAGAGCACGCGCTTGTTCCATTGGGCCGAGAAGAAGGGCCTCGATCACGTGACGAGCAGCGTGTGGGCCAAAGCGCTCGCGAAAGAGGACCGCGTCGCCGTACGCCTGATCGATCGCGCCGTGCGCGCGCTCGGCGTCGGGCTCGCGTCGGGGGTGAACCTGCTCGACGTGGAAGCGGTCGTGATCGGCGGCGGGCTGGGCACGCGGTTCGGCGAGCCGATGGCCGAGCGCATCACCGCTGCGATGCTCCCGCACCTGCTCGTGCCCGACAAGCCGCCGCGCGTGAGCGTGTCGCATCTCGGCGACCTTGGCGGCGCGATCGGGGCAAGCTTGTTGGTTCCGTCGAGCTGAGGAGCACCCTGCCTGGCGCCTGTTGCTGGTACCCCCGACGGCGTGTGATTGGCTCGGCCTCCCATGCCGGCCTGTTGTTCCAAGCCGAAACGCTCATGCAACCAAATGGTTGCATGTTGCCTGAGTCCAAACAGCCCCTCTCGAAACTGTCCGACCACGACTTGATTGCGCGGACAATTGGATTCGTCCAAGGGCAGCAAGTCGGCATTGATCACGACCCGGGGCGCGCAAGCGCGCTACTTAGTAGCCTGCGCAAGTGACCGAGCCCATCTACGTCCCCTACTCCGACCGCTACGTTCCGACTGACACGCCCGAAGCGGCGCTGCGCACGTTCGAAGACGTGATGCGGCGTCGGCGCACGGTGCGCCACTTCAGCGCGAAGCCCGTCCCGCAAAGCGTGATCGAGCAGCTCGTCACGATCGCGGGGAGCGCTCCGTCGGGCGCGAACAAGCAGCCGTGGCGCTTCGTCGCCGTGCGCGATCCGGTCGTGAAGAGCCGCATCCGCGCGGCGGCAGAGAAGGAAGAGCGCGAGTTCTACGCTCACCGCGCGAGCCCGGAGTGGCTCGCCGACCTGGCGCCGCTCGGCACCGACGCGAACAAGGAGTTCCTCGACGTCGCGCCGTGGCTGATCGTCGTGTTCAGGCTCGCGCGCGGCGACGACGAGACGCAGGTCTACTACGTCAACGAGTCGGTCGGCATCGCGTGCGGGTTTCTGCTCGCTGCCGCACAACACGCGGGGCTCGCGACGTTGACGCACACGCCCAACCCGATGTCGTTCTTGTCCGGAGTGCTCGGCAGGCCGCGCAACGAGAAGCCGTACTTGCTGATCCCGATCGGATACCCGGCCGAGGATTGCACGGTGCCGCAGGCCGCGCTGCAGAAGAAGCCGTTGGCCGAGATCCTCGAGATCGTCTGAAAGAGTCGCTCGCGCGCGCGGCCGAGGTCGAGCCGCGCGGTGCGGTCGCGTCGCTGCGCACGTGTCGCCGTCGCGCGCGGGATCGCGGCGCGCTCGAGCCCGAGCTCGTGCGTGCGGCAGCGTCTCACGCGGACTTGAGGCTCGCGCTGAGCGTCGCGGAAGAACGCTAGGCCGTCGCGACTCCAACACGAGCTGGTACGGGCTGCGGCGACGTCACCCGTTCCCCGTCGTGCACCCGCGCTGCGGCCCGACTATGCTGGCCGGAGATGATGTGCAGCGTTCTCCTCCGCCGAGCTCTGCTCGCCACGGGTCTTCTCGTCACCGCCGGCTGCCACAAAGCGCAATTTCCGCCCGCGGGCTTGGGTGAGACGCGCGCGCTCGACAAGGAGCTCCTCGATCTCGTCGAAAGCAAGGCGGCGATCGTTCGGGCGGATCCGTCGAACGCGCGCGCACACGCCACGCTTGGGCTCGTGTACCAGGCCAACAACCTGTGGGAGCCCGCGGAGGAGAGCTTCGCGCACGCGATGGCGCTCGACGAGAAGCAGCCCGTGTACCAGTACTACCACGCGATCGTCCTGCTCGGCATCGGTCGCACGCAGGAGGCCGTCGCGCAGATGCGCGAAGCGGCGACGCGCATGCCGAACGACGCGGGCGTGCAACAACGCGTCGGGCTGCAGCTCATCGACGTCGGCGATCTGGACGGTGCGCGCCGGATGCTCGAGCGCGCTCTCGTGCTGGTGCCGTCGAGAAGCGAGACGTTGGCCTCGATGGCGCGCCTCGAGCTGGCGTGGGAGCACTGGGACAAGTCGCTGCAGTTCGCGCAGCGCGCGCTCGCAGCCGATCCCACGTCGCAGTCTGCGGCGTACACCGCCGGTCTGGCGCTCACGTCGCTGGGGCGGGAGGACGAGGCGCGCAATTTCCTCGCGGCGGGTCGAGGCGCACATCCGAGTTGGCTCGAGGATCCGCTCACGCGCGAGATGCTCTCGTACAAGATCACGACCAACGTGCTCGTCGAGGAAGCGAGCCACTCCTTCGCGGTCCGCGACTACGCGCGCGCGGCGCAACTCTACGAGAAGCTCGTTGCGCGCCAGCCGGGCGACCTCGGCCAGCTCAACAACCTGGCGGCGAGCCTGATCGAGCTCGGCAAGATCGACCGTGCAGAACAGGTCCTGAAGACGGCGGAAACGGTCGCGCCCGATTCGTTCGCCGTGCAGTTGAACCTGGCCGAAGTGCATCTGCGGCGCAACGAGGTCGACCTCGCGCGTCCGCACGCGGAGAGCGCCGTCGCGTTGGGCGGCAGCATCGGCAGCACGCACTTCATGCTCGCGCGCGTGCTGGCCACGCAGAATGACATCGACGGCTCGTACCGCGAGCTCAAGAAAGCGGTCGAGCTCGACACGCGCAACCCGCAGATGTTCGTCGCGCTCACGGAACTCTCGATCCAGCGCAAGCAGATCGAGGAGGCACGCATTTGGTGTCGCAAGGCGCTCGAGATCGATCCGAGCCTGTTGCCGGCGCGCGTGAACCAGTGCGCTCTGGCATTGCGCATGAACGACCTCGAGGACGCGCGGAATGCGCTGGCCGTCCTGGAAAAGCAGGCGCCCACGAACCCACGCACGGTCGCGCTCCGAGCGGAGATCGAGAAGCGTGAGCACTGAAACCGGGCGGCTCGCGTCGCAGCCCTCGAACGGCTTGCGCTTTCTCGCGTCGGCGTGCCTCGCATTGCTGTGCGCGTGTGGTCACGACACGCCCGCCACGAGCGCGCCGAATCCGGCGGCGACGACGAGCTCTCCGCCGTGGTTCGAAGAAGTTGCCCACGAAAGCGGCCTCGATTTCACCCAGGTGCGCGCGCTCGAACAGCGTTGGTGGTTCCCCGAGATCATGGGTGCCGGCACGTGCTGGTTCGACTACGACGGCGACGGACGCGTCGATCTCTTCTGCGTGCAGAGCGGAGATCTCGAGCCCGGCGATCGTCCGATGCCGGGCAGCAAGCTCTTCCACAACCTCGGTGGCGGCCGTTTCGAGGACGTGACGGAACGCGCCGGCGTCGGTGCGCCTGGATACGGCATGGGTTGCACGGTCGGCGACTACGACGGTGACGGCAAGGTCGACCTGTACGTCACGCGCGTCGGACCGAACGTGCTCTACCACAACAACGGCGACGGCACGTTCACCGACGTCACCGCGCAGGCCGGCGTCGGTCACGCGGGTTGGGGAACGAGCTGTGGGTTCTTCGATTGCGACGGAGACGGTGATCTGGATCTGATCGTCGTCAACTACGTGCGCTGGAAGAAGGAGCTCGAGCTGCCGTGCAAGTCGGTGTACGGCGACCGCGATTACTGCGCGCCGAACAACTACAACGCTCCGTCGCAGTGCGTGCTCTACGTCAACGACGGGAAGGGACGCTTCCACGACGACACGGCGCGCGCAGGGCTGAATGCGACGTTCGGCAATGGGTTGGGCCTCGCGATCGGCGATTTCGACGGCGACGGGAAGCCGGACTTGTACGTGTCGAACGACGGCATGCCCAACCAGCTGTGGATCAACCGCGGCGGCGGCAAGTTCGCCGACGAAGCGCTCGTCCGCGGCTGCGCGGTGAACGGGAACGGGGCTGCCGAAGCGAGCATGGGCACCGTCGTCAACGACTTCGACCAAGACGGCGACCTGGACATCTTCATCACCAACTTGCGCGGCGAGAGCAACATGCTCTACGAGAACGATGGGAAGGGCCATCTGCGCGACGCGACGGCGCGCGCAGGGCTGACCATCCCGAGCCTGCAGTTCACGGGCTTCGGTGACGCGCTCGGCGATTTCGACCACGACGGGTTCGTCGACTTGTTCGTCGCCAACGGACGGGTCGGGTACTCCAAGCCGTTCTTCTCCGAGACGGACATCTACGCGGAGCCCAAGCAGCTCTTCCGCGGCACGGCCGAGCCCCGCTTCGCGGAGATCCCGCACGGTGGGCTCGCGGCCGACTTGCTGGGCAACAGCCGCGGCGTCGCCATCGCGGACTACGACGACGACGGGGACCTCGACATCGCGATCATCGAGAACAACGGGCCCCTGCGCTTGTTGCGCAACGTGGCGGTCAAGCACGGGCACTGGAGCGAGCTCGCGGTGCTCGACCGCGCA
>JBBQNP010000234.1:0-4843 GCA_038330085.1 Planctomycetota bacterium
GGTCCTGCTCGCACCGCGATGGGCACGCGTCGCGGCGTCGCTCGTCGTCGCTTGCCTCGGCGTCTACTGGTTCATCGTGCGCGTCGCGGGGATCTGAGCCTCGGCATCTGCGGCGACTGCGCATCGTGCGAGCACGTACTCCGCCGTCGCGACCCTGAGCAACACCAACAGCGCCCACGGAACGAACGCGCGCACTCGGGTAAGCTAGGTTTGTAGGGCTCGCGCGAAGTGATGCTCCACGCCAGGGTCCGATCGCGCCGAGCGTGAGGAAGCCCAGCTCGATGTGCATCGTCGCGGACTTCGGCAGGCCGCTCAGGTGCCCGCTCGGTTCGCCGAGGATGCAACGTGCATGTCGATCAGATCCCTCTGCATCACCGGCACGAAGCGACGACGCTCACTTCGGGATCACCCCGCGGACGTCGAACGTGCGCTCGAGCGTGCGACCGTCGGCGAGGTCGGCGTCGACGACGAGGATCCAGTCGCCGCGCAGCGTGAGCTCGAGCTCGGCGCGGTAGAGACCTTCGCCGTTCTCGTGCACGGTCGCTTGGCTCGGGACCATGCCGGCGTGGTTCATGTGACCCTCGACACGCAGCTTCGCGCTGGTCAAGGGCCGGCCCTTCTCCGTCAGCTTCAGATCGACGATCGCCGGTCCGACGCGCGCCGGCATGGGCGTGACCGTGCAGGTCACGTTCACGTCCGCCGTGTCGTCGGGCTTGGGGGCGCACGCCGCAAGCGCGATCATCAGCGCAGCGAGGACGTGCAACCCGCGAGTGCTCCCGCACTTCGATGTCCGCGCTGCTCCGCGTCTCGTCACGCTGCGGCCTCTCCGGCCGCGGCCTTGCGGGACTTCAGCGCGTAGTCGCACTTCATCTGCGGTGGGGGGCATGGTGGTTACTCCTCGGAACCCGCGCGGCCGTTTCGAGCGCGTGCTTCGTCCGAGATCGCGCGCTATCCGTCCGAGTGCATGTCGTCCGCTCGCGTCGACTGCCCACCGACGATGCGCTGCACGTCGGGATGTTGGCGGTTGAGGTGGATGCTCGTCACGGGAAACGTCGGTTGCTTGGGGTTGGGCACCTTGGACGTCAGCACGATGTTGCGGTCGGTCGCGTCCTGCAGGATGCGGCGCGGAACGTCGGGATCCTGCGCCCACGGATACCCGCTGCGCACGAGGTACGTGTCGCGGAACCATTTGAGCGAGACGAAGTTGAGCTGCGGCTGGTTCTCCGCTTCGTCCAGCGCGCGGATGAACTCGTCGAAGGCTTCGTCGCCATCGTTCCCGCCACCGCCCCCGTATTCCTGTTCGCGCTCGCGTTCGTCGAAGCGTTCTCGCGAAAATTCGAGGTCGGGACGCGGGGCTTCGAAAACGATCCACGCGGCGCCGTCGCGTTGATCAAAGGCTTGCGCTCCGTGGGTGCGGCGGATCTGGCGGCCCATGTCGCGGTGGCGCAGCGAAACGTGCACGCTCGTCCCGTCGACGGGCGCAAGCAAGAGAAGGGGACGCAGCTCGTCGGGCAACTGACCTCGTTGCTCGAGATCGCGCACGTGGTCGAAAGCGTTCTCGAGGTCGTGCTCGAGATCGGAGACGGTCAGCGGGTTGTCATGCATAGCGGGTATAGGGCCGGCCATTCCAGCCTGCACGCGTTCCGCGCGACGCGTCGGTGATTCGAGGATAGTCAGCTCGTCGCGGGAACGAGCCGGTTGAAGAGCGCGATCATCGTCGCGAAAGGGGACGGTCTCAACCGTTCCCATCGGGAAGGATATCCGGTGTTCGCGCAGGCTCGATGTTTCAGCCGCGCAAGCTCTCTATGGGGCGTGTACGCAGGGCTCGTCCGCACGCGAGCAAGCCGAAGAACACCGCGAGTGCCGCCGTGGCCGCACCTGCTGCCGGGATCGGCCACCAGGGCAACTCCGGCGGGACGTCGACCGCGTGCTCGAGGAACACCCAGGCCATCACGAACGCGAAAAGTGCTCCGATGCATCCGGCGACGAGCCCGACAAGCGCGAACTCGGTCGCGAACAAGGCCGTGACGCCGGCGCGCGTGACACCGAGCGTCTTGAGCAGCGCGACCTCGCGTGCTCGGTGCAACGCCGACGCGCTGATGACGCCCGACAGGATCACGATGCCCGTCACGATCGTGAAGCTCCCGAGTATGCGCACGCCGACGTCGAGGCGCAGCAGGATCGAAAGGAGCTTCTCGAGGATCGTGCGCACGCGCAGGAACACGACGTTCGGGAACTGCTTGGCGATGTCGTCCTGGGTCGGGATCTCGGCGTCGCGATCGATGCGCGCCGCGGTCAGGTCGAAGTGCGGCGCGTCGTCGAGCGCACCCGGCTCCGCGACGAGGAAGAAGTTGATGCCGAACGATTCCCAGTCGACGCGGCGCAAGCTCGTCACGACGAGCTCGAGCGGCACGCCCTGGATGTCGAAGACGAGCTTGGATCCGACCTTGGCGCCCAGGTCGCGCGCGTATTCCTCTTCGACGGAGACTTCGTGCGGCGAAGGGTCCTTCCACAGCGTGCCCGCGACGATCGTGTTGTCCTTGGGCAGCTCCTTCATCCACGTGAGGCGCTGCTCGCGCGTCAGCATCCACGTGCGTCGCTCGGGATCGTCGTCGTCCTTGCGTTGATCGGCCAGCGTGCCGACGCCGACGCCGTCGACGCTCGACAGGCGCGCGGTGACGACGGGCACGCTGTTGATCGCGGTTGCGCCGTGCGCAGTGAGCTCGGCCTGCACGTCATCCAGTTGGTCGGGTTGCACGTCGAGCAGGAACACCGTCGGCGCCTCGGGGGGCAATGCGCTGCGCAAGCGTTCGGCGAGACGCGCTTGCACGAGACCCATCGCGGTGACGACGAGCACGCCGAGACCGAGCGCGACGACGGCTCCGGTGATACCCGCTCCCGGTCGCGTCAAAGCCGCGATGCCGTGACGCAGGTACGGATCGAGCCGTTCGCGCGGCAGACGCGCGGCGAGTCGTCGCAGCGCCCACGCGCCCAGTGTCAACGCACCCGCGAGCAACGCGACGCCGCCCGTGAACAACGACGCGTAGACGACCGAGCGCGACTGCAGCCACGCGGCTCCGAACAAACCGAGCACGAGCAGTGCGAACGTCGCGATCTGCACGCGCCGATTGGGAGGCAAAGGCTCGGCCTCGACGCGCAGAACGCGTGAAGGCGGCACGCGCCAGATCGCGGTGAGCGCCGGCAGGCTGAAAACGATGGCTATCACGACGCCGAGCAAGAGACCGCGCACGATCGACGACGGTTCCCAGTGCAACACGACGCCGTTCGGCAGAAAGCCCGGCATGAGGCTCGGCATCACGAACGGTACGAGGCTGCCTGCGAGCGAGCCGATGACGCTTCCGACCAGCGCGAACAGGCCGATGTTGCCCGCGTACAAGATCAAGATCTCGCGCGGACGGAAACCGAGGCAGCGCATCACCGCGATCGAGTTCGTGCGCGACGACAGCCACGCGCGCACGATCATGGCGACGCCGGTGCCGCCGAGGACGAGCGACAACAGCGCGCCGAGCCCGAGGAAGCTCTCGACGCGCTGGATCGCATGACGGATGGTCGGTTGCGCGTCGCCGTGCGTCTCGATGTTCAAGTACGCCGCATCGGGGAGCGCGTGCTCGAGCGACTTCTTCAACGCCGCCAGCTCGCGCGGCGGGGGATCTCCGCGGAAACGCAGCAGCGCCTTGTAGCGGATGCGCGAGCCGAACGTGCCGAGCTCAGCGCGTTCGAGGCCGCCGAGCGTGAGGAACACGCGCGGACCGATCGTGAGCGCGAAGTCGAGGCGTCCAGGTTCTTCCGTGACGAGCGCCGCGATGCGGAACCGCGCATGACCGATGGAGATCGAATCGCCCGTGTGGATTCCGAGCGCGTCGAGCAGGTCCGGCGCCACGATCGCGGTGTCGTCCGACAGAGCCGCGCCGAACTCGCCGGGCGGGTCGAGCTTCATCTCGCCGTAGAACGGAAAGCGACCGCCGACGGCTTTGACCTCGACGAGGCGGCTCTTCTTCGTGGGCGGATAGCTCGCGAGGGTCGGCAGCTCGCGGACGTCGGTGCGCTCGAAACCGGCGGCGATCGGCGACTTCGCGAGCTCCGCGTCGAGCTCTTGCGGCAGCTCGCGGCGCGCGTCGATCGACATGTCCGCCGCGAGGAGCTCACGCGACTTCGCATCGATGCCGTGCTCGATCGCCGTGATGAGTCCCGCGACGCCGACGATGGCCGCGACGCCGATCGCGAGGCACGCCGTGAAGAAGACGAGCCGCCCGCGCGCGCCGCGCGACTCACGCAACGCCGCTTGGATGATGAGAGAAGCTCTCATCCGCGGACATAAGACGCGCAGGTGCCTGGCGCCGATAGCCGGTATGCCCGGCGATCGGTGCCTGGCACCGCCCGCCCACCCCGGCTGTCCAAGCCGCGACATCCCGACGTGCGCATGGAGCAGACCCTCAAACCGCCGGAGCCAACGATGCGACCGCGTCGCTCTCGTCGCGTTCGACGTGACCCGCTCGCAGATGGATTCTTCTATGCGCAACCCGCGCGACCGCCGGATCGTGCGTGACGAGGATCAACGTCGTCGATTCGCGCGCACGCAAGTCGAGCGCGAGTTGAAGCACGCGCTCGCCCGTCGCCGCATCGAGGTTCCCCGTCGGCTCGTCCGCGAACAAGATCGACGGTCGCGGACCAAACGCGCGCGCCAACGCCACGCGTTGCTGTTCGCCGCCCGAGAGCTGCGACGGATAGTGGTGTGTGCGCTGCGACAGACCGACCGCATCGAGCAGGTCCCGCGCGCGCTCGCCCGCACGAGGAATGCGCGCCAGCTCGAGCGGCAAGAGCA
>JBBQNP010000235.1:0-4734 GCA_038330085.1 Planctomycetota bacterium
GCCAGCGCGGGTGCGGCGGACTCGAGCAGGTCGCTGAACGACTTCGCGGCACGTCGACCCACCGCGATCACTTCTTCGTGGTTCGGCACCGACTTCGAGATGCCCGCGGCGTGGTTGGTGATGCACGAAATGCCGGCGACCTTCAGGCCCGACGCGTACGCGGCGAGCGCTTCGGCGACCGTGCTCATCCCGACCGCGTCGGCACCGAGGAATCCGAGCAAGCGGATCTCCGCGGGCGTTTCGTATGCGGGGCCCGTCAACCCGGCGTACACACCGCGTTCGAGCCGGATCCGCTTCGATTTCTCGGCTTTGTCGAGCGCTGCGCCCAACGCCGCGTCCCACGGAGTCCCGATCGCTGCTTCGTCCGATGCGAGCGGCGTCTCGCCCTGTAAGTTCACGTGATCGGTGATGCGCATCAAAGTTCCCGGCGGCCAACCGGCGTGCAGGCCGCCGGCGGCATTCGTGAGCACGACGCGCTTCACGCCCGTCTGTGCGAGCGCGCGCACGCAGCGCGTCACGGCGGAGACCGTCCAGCCCTCGTACAAGTGCACGCGCCCTTGTTGCGCGACGACGCGCACGCCGCGCAACTCGCCGACGACGAGACGACCCGAGTGTCCGGGCACGGCACTGCGGGGCATGCCGTCGATCTCTTCGTAGGGGATCGAGCGCGCTTTGTCGAAGCGTTCGGCGAACTCGCCCAACCCCGACCCGAGCACGAACGCGATCTCGACGTCCTCGACGGCGTGCTTGCGCAAAGCGGAGGCGAGGCGATCGACTTCGACGACGACTTCGGCGGCGAGATGATGCGCGCTCACAACATCGCTCCTGCAATCGTGGCCGTCATCCAGCACGCCATCGCGCCGCCGATCATCGCGCGGAATGCGATCCTGGCGAGCTCGCTCTTGCGCTCGGGCACCAGCGCACCGATGCCGCCGAGCTGGATCCCGATCGACGAGAAGTTCGCGAAGCCGCACAGCGCGTACGCCACGATCTTCGACGAGCGCGCGTGCTCGAACGCGTGCGTCGGATCCGTTTGGTGCAGCACTTTGCCGAGCTCCGTGTAGGCGACGAATTCGTTCACCGAAACCTGCGTGCCCATCAGCGTGCCCGCGATCTGGCAGTCATGCCAGCCTTCGATACCGGTGAGCCACGCGAACGGCGCGAACATCCAGCCGAAAATGCGCTGCAGCGAGAGACCGCCTTCGATCCCCCACCAGTCGCCCAGCGATCCGAGCGGCCAGTTGAAGAGCGCCACGAGCGCGATGAACGCGATCAACATCGCCATCACGTTGAGCCACAGCTTGAGACCGTCGCTCGTGCCGTTCGCGACCGCTTCGAGCGCGTTGACGGCGTTGCGCTCGATCTTGAGCTCGACCTGACCGGCCGTCGTGGCGATCTCGCGCTCGGGGAGGATGATCTTGGCCATCACGAACGACGCGGGCGCGCTCATCACCGACGCCGTGATCAGGTGCGGCGCGATCTCGGGCCCGATGATCTGCATGTAGATCGCCATCACCGACCCGGCGATCGTCGCGAAACCGCCGGTCATCAGCGCGTTCAGCTCGGAGCGCGTCATGCGCGCGAGGTACGGCTTGATCACGAGCGGCGCTTCGGTCTGCCCCATGAAGATGTTCGCCGCCGACGCCATCGACTCGCCGCCCGACAGGCCCATCGTCTTGCTCATCACCTTCGCGAGCAGCCACACGAGGATCTGCATCACGCCCAGGTGATAGAGGAGCGCCATCAACGCCGAGACGAAGATGATCACGACGAGGCCCGTGCCTGCGAACGCGAACACGAACTGCGCCTTGTCGTCCGTCGCGAGGTGACCGAACACGGCGCTCGCTCCGGGCACGGTCATCGACACGAGCTTGCTGACGAAGACGGCTGCGCCTTCGAAGAACCGACGGCCGCCGCTCGTCTGCGTGATCAGTGCGACCACGACGAGCTGCAGCGCGATCCCGCCGACGATGACGCGCCACTGGAAGCGCTTGCGATCCCACGAAATCAGCCAGGCGAGACCGATGAAGACAGCGACTCCGAGCAGCGCGCGCAGGGGGAGCACGCGCGCACTCTACTCCGCGAGGACGGCGCGAACGAGGGGCTCGATTTCGACGCTTTCTCCGATGCTGACGCTGTGCTCGAGCAAAGTGCGGCAAGCGTCCACCCCGCGACCGTCGCTGTGGTGGATCTCGCACAGGACATCGCCTTGTTTGACGCTGTCGCCGGCGTGTCGTCTCCACACGAGTCCGACGGCAGGGTCGATCGTGTCGGTGACCTTCGTGCGTCCGCCGCCAAGCGCGTTCACCGCCAGGCCGATCGCGCGCACGTCGCGGAAGCGCAGGGTCCCATTTCGCACGGCTTTCCACGGATCGACGTCGTGTGCGCGCGGCAGCAGCCCGCGGTCCTTCAGGATGCGCGGATCACCGCCTTGTTGTCGCAGCACGAGCTCGAAAACGCCGCGCGCCCGACCCGTGTCGATCGCGTCGGCGATCTGGTGCTTGCCGTCGTCGAGCGTCGGCGCGCGACCGACGAGGCGCAACATCTCACCGCCTTCGAGCAGCACGAGCTCGCGCAGGTCGGCCGGACCACCACCCTCCAGGCAGTCGATCGATTCCTGGATCTCGAGCGCGTGGCCGCACGCGCGACCGAGCGGCCTATCCATCGCGGTCATGAACGCCGTGCAGCGCACGTTCATGCTGCGCGCGATGTCGATCATCGTGCGCGCGAGCCGTTCACCCTGCTCGGGGTCGGGCAGGAACGCGCCGGATCCGAACTTGACGTCGAGCACGAGCGCATCGATGCCCTCAGCGAGCTTCTTGCTCATGATCGAGCTCGCGATCAACGGTATGGATTCGACGAGCCCGCACGCATCGCGCAGCGCGTACAAGAGCCTGTCCGCCGGCACCAGCGTCTCGGTCTGCGCGCCGAACGCGACGCCGGTCGCATCGAGCGCGCGGTGGATCTCCGCTTCGTCGAGGCGCACGCGGAAACCGGGGATCGATTCGAGCTTGTCGAGCGTGCCGCCCGTGTGCCCGAGCCCGCGCCCCGAGATCATCGGCACCGCGATGCCGCACGCTGCGACCGCGGGCGCGAGCGGGATCGAAACCTTGTCGCCGACGCCGCCGGTCGAGTGTTTGTCGGCCTTTTTCTGCATCAGCTCGGGGAACGAGAGCACGTCGCCCGAGCGCAACATCGCTTGCGTCCACGAGACGAGCTCGCGCGCGCTCATGCCGCGCGTGAAGATGCACGCGACGAGGGCAGCGGCCTGATAGTTCTCGACCTCGCCCGCGACGTAGCCCGTCATGAACGAGTGGATCTCTGCGTCGGACAGCTCGCCTCCGTCGCGCTTCGTGCGGATGACGGCGCGGACGTCCACGGTCAGCTCGCTGTCGCTGCCGCGAAAAACGACGTGCCCGGCGCCTGAGGCTTCAGCCCCAGCGCTTCCTCCACCGTGGCGCCGATGTCCGCGAACGAAGCGCGCGTGCCCAGGTTCGCTCCGGCCTTGACGCGCTTGCCCGCCACGAGGATCGGCACGTACTCGCGCGTGTGGTCGGTCGTCTCGTGCTTGGTCGGATCGTTGCCGTGGTCGGCCGAAAGGATCACGAGGTCGTCGGGGCGCAGCACCTTTTCGAGCTCGACGAGGTCGCGGTCGAACTCCTCGAGCGCAATGCGGTAGCCGCGCGCGTCGCGTCGATGGCCGTACAGCATGTCGAAGTCGACCAGGTTCACGAACACGAAGCCGCGCTCGAGCTTGCGGGCGATGTCGGTCGTCGCGCGCATGCCGTCGCGGTTGCCTTCGGTGTGGATCGACTCGGTCACACCGCGCGCGGCGAAGATGTCCTCGATCTTGCCGACGCCGATGACGGGCAGACCGGCGCTCTTGACGCGGTCGAGGACGGTGTCGCGCGGAGGCGGCATCGAGTAGTCGCGGCGGTTGTACGTGCGGCGGAACTCGCCTGGCTCGCCGACGAAGGGCCTCGCGATCACGCGACCGACGCCGTACGGATCGAGGATCTCGCGCGCGATCAGCGAGCACTGGTACAAGCGCTCGAGCCCGAAGTGCGTCTCGTGAGCAGCGATCTGGAAGACCGAGTCGGCGCTCGTGTAGACGATGGGTTTGCCGCTCTCGATGTGCTCGGGCCCAAGTCGGTCAATGATCTCGGTGCCCGACGCCGGCTTGTTCCACAGCACGCCGGGCACGCGCGTGCGCTGCACGAACGGATCGATGATCGCAGGCGGAAAGCCGTCGGGGAACACGGGAAAAGCGCTCTCGAGCGGGCAGCCCATCATCTCCCAGTGTCCGGTCGACGTGTCCTTGCCCGGCGAGCGTTCGAGCGCGCGACCGAATGCTCCGGCAGGATTCGCTGCGCGCGCAACCGACTGCACTCCCTCGATCGAGCCGAGACCGAGCGCGGCGAGACGCGGGACGTCGAGGCCACCCGCCGCCTGGACGAGGTGGTCGAGCGTGTGCGCTCCCGCGTCACCGAACTCGGCCGCGTCGGGCAGTGCTCCGACCCCGAGCGAGTCGAGCACGATGCAGAAGACACGCTTCATGTCGGTGCTCAGCGCGCGATCGCCTTCTGGATCGTCGCGCGGACCTGCTGTTCCATACTTTCGACGAACTCCGTGCCGAAGTCGCGCTCGAGCAGGTCACGCTCGCTGAACTCGAAGCGCCCGGAGCGCGGGTCGAAATCGAACTGGTAGTCGTGCTCGCTGCCGTCGTCCTCTGTG
>JBBQNP010000236.1:0-4723 GCA_038330085.1 Planctomycetota bacterium
CCTACCGCCCGCGCCCCCCTGCGGATCCCCTAAGTGTGAAAAAACGGGACTGGCACCGTATTTCTGCGAGTGGGCGCCGGATTCAGCTCAGACGAAACGCGGACGCGACTACCCCAACCGCGCGACGTGGTGCCGCAGGTCGGAGAGGATCTTCTCGAGGTAGGCGGACTCGTCGGAGTCGAGGTTGCCGACCGTCTTGTCGAGAAGCATCTCGAGGTCGTCGACGATCATGCGCGCTCCGTGCGCGTTCCTCTGCTTCGTCTGCGTGAGCGGGTTCTCGATCAGCCCGAGCGCGATCATCGCCTGAAACGACAGGCGCGTGACGAACAGCCGGAAGTCTCCTCCCGGCAGGGGGAGGTCGCTCGCGCGTTGCTGTGTCTCTTCCCGACTCATGACTGGGGCGCTTTGGGGTCGTGACTGCGTCGGCTGTACTTAGGACCGTGTCGGTTGGGGCTCACGCCCGGTTCGTCTCGCGCACGCGCTCGCGTCCGCCGTTGCGCGATCGGGCCAGCGCGGCGGCGACGAAGCCCTTGAAGATCGGGTGCGGTGCGAGCGGCTTGCTCTGGAACTCGGGGTGGAACTGCACGCCGACGAAGAACGGGTGGCCCTGGATCTCGACGATCTCGACCAGGTTGCGCTCAGGGTTCAGACCCGTGAGCTTCATCGCGGACGCACCGAACACCTCGCGGTAGTCGTTGTTGAACTCGTAGCGGTGACGATGGCGCTCGCTGATCGACGTCGTCCCGTACAGCTTGTGCGCGAGCGATCCCGGCGTGATCGCGCAGCGGAATGCACCGAGACGCATCGTGCCGCCCTTCTCGTGCAGGTTCGCCTGGTCGGGCATCAGGTTGATCACCGGATGCGCCGAATGCTGCGAGTGCTCGGCCGTGTGAGCGCCTTCGAATCCGAGCACGTCGCGCGCGAACTCGATGACCGCGCACTGCATGCCGAGGCAGATGCCGAAGAAGGGGACACCGTTCTCGCGTGCCCAGCGTATTGCTTGGATCTTGCCCTCGATGCCGCGCTCGCCGAAACCGCCGGGCACGAGCAGTCCGTGCACGCCCTCGAGCAGCTCTGCGCCGCGCGGACCGCTCACGTCTTCCGCGCGCACCTTGCGCAGGTTCACCTTGCAGAAGTTGGCGATGCCCGCATGGCTCAACGCCTCGTAGATCGACTTGTACGCGTCGTGCAGCTCGATGTACTTGCCGACGATCGCGATCTCGACCTGGTCGCGCGTGCGCTTGATGTCGTCCAGCATCATCTGCCAGTCGTCGAGACGCGTCGGCAGTGCAGACGGCAGCGACAGACGCTCGACGATCAGCTTGTCGAGCCCCGAGCGCACGAGGTTCGTGGGCACTTCGTAGATCGAGAACTCGACGTCGCGCTCCTCGATGACCGCTTCGGGACGCACGTTGCAGAAGAGCGAGATCTTCTGCGCCATCTCCTGCGTCATCGGCTGCTCGGTGCGGCAGATCAGGATGTCGGGCATGATCCCGATCTCGCGCAGCTTGCCGACGGACTGTTGCGTGGGCTTGGTCTTCATCTCGCCCGACGCGCGCAGGTAGGGGAGCAAGGTCAGGTGCACGAACAGCACGTCGCCGCGCGGCTGCTCGAGCGCGAATTGGCGCGCCGCTTCGAGGAACGGCAGCGACTCGATGTCGCCGACCGTGCCGCCGATCTCCGTCAGCGCGACGTCGACCGGCGTGCCGTCGTCGGAAATGACGCCTTGGTGGATCGCCTCCTTGATCGCGTCGGTGATGTGCGGGATCACCTGCACCGTGCGACCGAGGTAATCGCCGCGGCGTTCCTTGGCGATGACCTGGCTGTAGATCTTGCCGGTGGTGAAGTTGCTGGCCTTCGTGAGCTTCGCGCGCGTGAAGCGCTCGTAGTGGCCGAGGTCGAGGTCGGTCTCCGCGCCGTCGTCGGTGACGTACACCTCGCCGTGCTGGAAGGGGCTCATCGTCCCCGGATCGACGTTGATGTACGGGTCGAGCTTCTGCATCGAGACCTTGAGGCCGCGACGCTCGAGGATCATGCCGATCGCCGCGGAAGTGAGGCCCTTGCCGAGGCTCGAAACGACGCCGCCCGTGATGAAGATGTGCTTGGTCATCCTGCTCCCGTTCTCGATTCGAACCCCACGACCTTTTTCATGCTCAGTTGCGCGATCCAGCCGCGCGACGTGCCGCGCTCTGCGCCGGGCTGTGAGTTCGCTTGCGACCCCCTCCGCAACGATGCCACCGACTTCGCGTGCGGACTTGCCTGCGCGCTTGCCTGCGTCCGCGGCGTTGGCTCCGTCGACGAGCGTGCTCGCTCGCGCACGACGAAGGCCTCGTAGTCCGCCTGCGTGTCGATCCCGCGCGGCGCGCGCGCGACGTCGACGACGCGCAGCTTGCGTCCGTGCTCGAGCCAGCGCAGTTGCTCGAGGCTTTCGTGCACCTCGAGCACACCCCTGGGCAGCGCACAGAAGCGCGCGAGCGCCTCCGGCGTGAACGCGTACACGCCGACGTGCCGGCGCGCGACCGCTCGCGCAGCCTCGACGCCGTGACCCAGGGCGGGGATCGGCGCGCGCGAGAAATACAGCGCGTCACCGCGTGAGTCGCACACGACCTTGACGACGCTCGACTGCGTCAGCTGCGCGGGATCGGACAAGGGCGCCGCGAGCGTCGCCATCTCGACCGACGCATCCGCTTGGAACGCCGCGACGAGGCGCGCCAAGTCCGAACGCTCGATCTCGGGCTCGTCGCCCTGCACGCCGACGACGACGCGCGCGCTCTCGCCGGCGGAGCGCAACGCAGCGAAGCACTCGTGCACGCGGTCGGTGCCGCTCGGATGATCGGCGCGCGTGAGCACGGCCTCGATGCCGCTCGCGCGCACGACGTCGACGATCTCCTGCGCGTCCGCCGCGACGACGACGCGCGCGAAGACGCCGCTCTCGAGCACATTGCGCGCGCTGTGCACGATCAACGCCGTGCCCGTCGCGTCGAGGAGCATCTTGCGCACGAGGCGCGTCGAAGCGAGGCGCGCGGGCAGGATGGCGAGCGCACGCGGCCGGCCCGCAGACGCTGCTCCCGGGGAGGTTGCGTCCCCTGAGGCTGCGTCGGAGGGCTGGGCGCGCGGGTTCATTGCCCCTTCTTCTTGGGCGATTTCGGCGTTTCCCAATCGGGCGCGCGGTCGACGGACTGCAGCTGGTACGTATTGTTGTAGACGGTGCCGAACAAGCTCGTGCAGCGTCCGAAGAGCTCGCGGTCCGCTTTCGCCGCCGACTTCTGGACGAGCCACGTCACGGTCTTCCCGCCGTCCTCGACCTCGATCGCCTTGCCCACGTTCGCCGGCCCGTCGCTCGGAGCCGAACCGGGCGTCGCGTGCTCGAAGAAGCCGCCCTTCTTGTACTGCTCGATCACTTCGTCGAGCACTTCGTCCGTCGTCACCTTGCGCGTCGCGTTCGCTAGCGGAACGGTGTTCGAGTACGTGTCGGAGCGATCGGAGTGCGACTCGTTGACCAGCTCGAGGTTGACGTGGCTGATGTAGTCGATGAGGCGCACGCGCTGCGGGCGGCCGGACTTCTCGGGGCGCGCGGCTTTAGAGGACGTCGAGCCGCACGCGCCGAGCACGAGCGACAAGCACGACAGGAGCGCCGCGATCACGACGATGGGCACGAAATGGGAGTCGTGGGGTCTCTTCATGCGCGGCCGGCGGACAAACGTCGGAGGAGGACCTGGACCGGGCGGCCGCCGATGCGTGGCAGGCCTTCGACCCGGTGTCGCGCGGCCGACGTGGCTCGCGCGCATGGAACGGCACCTTACTTCGCCCGCGCTCGAACCTCAAGCCTGCCTGAAGACGAGGTGAGCATGTTGCTTTGAAAATCCAGCTCGAAGTGCCGCTCTTCGGACGCGGTTCGCGATCTCAAGGCGGCACGGGTCGTCCGTCGTCGGGCACGCGCCAGGGTGCGAGCACCCGCACGAAGAACCCCGCGACGCGCACGAAGCCGTCGCCGCTGAACTGGATGCCGTCGGGCGTCTCGAGGACGGGCTTCGCGTCGGCGGCACGGATCGGGCCGGCCTCTCCTGGACGTGCTGCTGCGAGCTCGGCCACGACGACGGGCGTCGCGCCGGGCAGGAGCGATTTGGGATCGAACGCCTGCACCTTCATCCACGTGCGCGTCGGGATCAGGTCGCCGCGCCGGTAGGCGCCGCCAATGGGGCGCACCTTGCCGCCTGCGAGGAACGCGTCCTGCGCCGGCACCACGAGAAAGCTCTCCGAGAGCACGTCGCCGGCCTTCCACTGCGACGAAGGTTCGCATCCGTACGCGAGTGCATGGTTGTTCTGCCACACGTTCGTTTCGTCGGGGCTCGTGATGCGATCGATCGCCCAGTAGTCGTGGTGCAGCGGCGCGAGCGCGCGCCAGCGGTACGTGATCCAGCCAAAGTTCTGCGGCGGCAAGGTCTCGTAGGCCACGTCGAGGAGCTGCATGCGTTCGCCGTCCGCGCCGACGAAGTCCATGCGCCGCTGCATGGTCCCGCCGAGCGGCAGTGAATCGTCCGCAGGACCGGGCGTCATGTCGAAGAAGGTGTGTGCACGCGGAGAACCGGTGCGCCGCTCGAGCACGAAGATCGGACCGATGTCGGCGTAGGTGGATTGGTCGTAGAACGGTTCGGCTATTTCGAAGTGCGCATTGACCCAACGCATCAGATCGGGGTTTTGGGACAGGATCGGAAGGTGCACG
>JBBQNP010000237.1:0-4718 GCA_038330085.1 Planctomycetota bacterium
GAGGTCCTCGCGCTCGAGACATCGCACCCGCGGCACTTCCGCTTGTTGCGCACGTTGATCGACCTCGGGCAGCGAATCGAAGTGCGCGACGTGTGCCGCAAGCTCAACCTCGGTCCCGCTTTCGCGCAGACGCTCGCGAAGAAGGGGTTCGCCACGATCGAGCGCGTCGAGGTGGTGGTCGACACGCTGATTCGGAGTGCGACGAGCGAACGCAAACGGCCGGAGAACCTCTCAAAGGACCAACAGACCGCGGTCGACGCGATCGGCGCGAGCGTCACATCCGGCACGTACGCCACGTTCCTGCTGCAAGGCGTGACGGGCAGCGGCAAGACCGAGGTGTACTTGCGTGCAATCGAGCACGCGCTCTCTCTCGGCAAGGGTGCGATCGTCATCGTGCCCGAGATCGCGCTGACGCCGCAGACCGTCAGTTGGTTTCGCTCGCGCTTCGGTGACATCGCGCTCTTGCACAGCCGCCTGACGGAAGCGCAACGGCGGGCAACGTGGCTCAAGGTCAAGCACGGTCAGTGTCGCGTCGTCGTGGGCGCGCGCTCCGCCGTGTTCGCGCCGGTCGCAGATCTTGGCGTGATCGTCGTCGACGAGGAGCACGAGCCTTCGTTCAAGCAGCAAGACGATCCGCGCTACCACGCGCGCGACGTGGCCGTGATGCGCGCCAGCCTGGCGAATTGCGCCAGCGTGCTCGGCTCCGCGACCCCTTCCCTGGAAACATGGCACAACGCGCGCAACGGTCGCTACGAACACCTGCACCTGCGCGAGCGCGTGCAAGGCGGCAAGCTGCCGAAGGTCGACGTCGTCGACTTGCGCGCGGAAGCCGCGGAGATCAAGGGCACGCCGCTCTTCTCGCGCCGCTTGAAAGAACTGTTGCTGGCCGCAATCGGGCGCAAGGAGCAGTCGATCCTCTTCCTCAACCGTCGCGGCTACGCGCCGACGTTGTGGTGTGGCTCGTGCGGCGAAACGGTGCGCTGCAAGAACTGCGACGTGTCGCTGACGTTCCACAAGCGCATCGGTCGCGCCGTGTGTCACTCGTGCTGCGAAGAGATCGTGCCGCCGCAGCAGTGTCCGACGTGCAGCTCGCCGCACCTGCGCTACCTCGGCGCCGGTTCGGAGCGGATCGAGAGCGCGCTCGCCGCGTTCATGCCCGAAGCACGGATCGCGCGGATGGACTCGGACACGATGTTGCGTCGCGAGGACTACGAGAAGGTGCTCGACAAGTTCGGCAAGGGCGAGATCGACGTGCTCGTCGGCACGCAGATGATCGCAAAAGGCCTGGATTTCCCGCGCGTAACAGTGGTCGGGATCGTGAGCGCCGACAACGCGCTCTACATGCCCGACTTCCGCGCCGCCGAGCGCACGTTCCAGCTGCTCGCGCAAGTCTCCGGTCGCGCCGGCCGAGCCGACCTGGTCGGTCAAATCGTGGTGCAGACGAGCAGCCCCGCGCATCCCGCGATCACGTTCGCGTCGAGGCACGACTTCGAAGGCTTCGCCGCGCACGAGTCGCGCCTGCGTAACGAGCTCGGCTATCCGCCGTATGGCAAGTTGATCCGCGTCGTGTTCGAGGACGAGAATGCCGAGCAGGTCGCAACGGATGCCGCTGCGTGTGCCGAGACGCTGAAGGTCGCCGCGCGCGAAGAGGGGATCACGCTGCTCGGTCCCGCCGAAGCCCCGATCGCGATGTTGCGAGGCCGCGCACGTCGGCACCTGATGTTGAAAGCCAAAGCCAACGGCCAAGGGATCGCGCGCCTGCGCACGCTGCTGCAAGACTGGACCGACGCCAATCCCCGCACGCGGACCGCAATCGACGTCGACCCCGTGTCGATGCTGTAGCTGTCACCTGAACTACAAGCCATGACCTGGAGCAAGACACGCATCGATCAGCTCGGAATCAGGCTTCGCGCATCTAGCGTTACCCCAGAGGATCTGGAGTTGCTGGACGAGTATCGACTCGAGTTCTCCAATGCGTGTATTCAGGTCACGAACGTGCTGGAGCAGCATTTTGTGCGCGTCACGGCCAGATCGGCAAAGTCGACTCGGTCGATCGCGGAGAAACTTCAGCGTGAGTCGATCCGGTTCAGTCAGATGCAGGACGTTGCCGGTTGTAGGGTCATTGTCGATGGCGCGGGGTCGCAGGACGACGCCGTGCAACTGATCCCCAAGCTGCTCGAGGTTAGATCCGTGGTCGATCGGCGCATGGACCCGAGTGCCGGATATCGTGCTGTGCACCTCGTTGTCGTCAAGGAGTCGAGACTTGTTGAGGTGCAGATCCGCACCCTGCTTCAAGATCGTTGGGCGGGTATCTCCGAGACGCTTGCATATATGCTGGATCCCAAGATCAAGTACGGAGGAGGCTCGACCCTGATCACCGCCATGCTCGGGAGGTACTCAAGACTTGTCGCGAAGGTCGAGGAGTTGGATCAGCCCCTGGAACGTCGTTCCGCCAAACAGGGCGTAGATACCGAAGCCGCCGGACTCAGGTCGGCGCTTCTGGCTCAGATCGAGACCTTGGAAAAAGCACTCCTCAATCAGCGTGGGAAGTCCGAAGATGAGCGTCAGCCATGATCTTCTTGATCCAATACGATCGTTCCAAGAGTCAACTGATCCGACTTCAGAGGTACGCGGAAGCTGATCGGGAGGAGGCGGATCGCACCAGGCTGAAACTCGAGCTCGATTCGCTCGGGCAGGGTGGCGACATGGAGATCCTCATCTTCGACTCGAGGAGTGAGGAAGTGCTGCGTCAAACACATCGAAGGTACTTCGAAAGCGCGGAACAAGTTCTGGATGGCGCGCGAGCGGAAATCAACTCGATCAAGTTCAATGGCCACGGCAACGGGAACGGCAAGAACGGGTCGTAACCGAGGGCTCAGGCGACCTCCATGTCGCCGAGGATTGGTGTAGCGACCTGGAGTGAGCGTCGGGCCGCAGCCTCTCGAGGGAATGAGGCGAGACGTTCGGGATCCTTCGAAGGCCAAGTAGACCGATCGATCGCGCGCGAATCGCCTCGAACCCGACGCAGCACACTTGTCGTGTCGCCTAGAGCGGCCGAACAGAGAGCACTCAGCGCGCCGGAATCGCCGTGACCTTCTTCGACTCGACCAGCTCGCGGAAGCGCTGGAACAAGTGCGCGCTGTCGAGCGGACCGGGCGCGGCTTCAGGGTGATACTGCACGCTGAACACTGGCGCCTTCTTGTGACGCATGCCCTCGACCGTCATGTCGTTCAAGTTGATGTGCGTCAGCTCCAGGTCCGCGCCCATCGTCGCTGGATCGACCGCGTAGCTGTGGTTCTGCGAGGTGATCTCGACGCGACCCGTGATGATGTCGCGGACGGGATGGTTCGCGCCGTGGTGACCGAACGGCATCTTGTGCGTCTTCGCGCCCAGCACGATCGAGAGGATCTGGTGCCCGAGACAGATGCCGAAGATCGGCTTCTTCCCGACGAGCTTGTCCATCGCGGCGATCGCGGGCTTCACCGCGGCGGGATCACCGGGACCGTTCGACAGGAAGATCGCGTCGATGTCCATGCCGAGCACTTCGTCGGCGTGCGTCGCGGCCGGCACCACCGTCACGTCGAAACCGCAGTGCACGAGGCTGCGCAGGATGTTGCGCTTGGCGCCGAAGTCGAAAGCGGCCACGCGAATGCGCCGCTCGTTCGGCGACGACGCGAGGAAGTTGGGGTAGGACGCGTCGTAGGTCGCATCCCACGTGTACGGCTTCTTGCACGTGACCCCCGTCGTCAGGTCGCGACCATCCGTCGCCGGCGCATTGCGCGCCTTCTTCACCATCGACGCGGCATCCGAATCCGTCGTCGACACCCAGCAGCGCATCGAGCCCTCTTCGCGCACGATCCGCGTGAGTCGGCGCGTGTCGACGCCCTCGATCGCGACGATCTTGTGCTGCACCAAGTACTCGGGCAGCGTGCGCTGCGAGCGGAAGTTCGACGCGATCGTGCTCATCTCGCGCACGACGAACGCTTCGGCCCACGCGCGATCGCTCTCGGCATCCTCGTCGGGGATGCCGTAATTCCCGATCAACGGGTAGGTCATGATCACGACCTGACCCGCGTACGAGGGATCGGTCAGGATCTCCTGATACCCGGTCATCGCCGTGTTGAAGACGAGGTCGCCGCCCGCTTCACCGGGCGCACCGGCGGCGCGACCTTCCAGGACGAGACCGTTCTCGAGAGCCAACCAAGCCTTGCCGCTCATCGTGCGTGCTTCTCCGCTCTGTCGTTGATCAACGCTGCTGTGTATCCCGCTCCGAAACCGTTGTCGATGTTGACTACCGTGACGCCCGAAGCGCACGAGTTGAGCATCGCGAGGAGCGCCGCGATGCCGCCGAAGGACGCTCCATAACCGACCGAAGTCGGCACCGCAATGACGGGGCGCTCGACGAGTCCGCCGACGACGCTCGGGAGAGCGCCTTCCATGCCGGCGACGACGACGAGGACCTCGGCCTTCTGCAGGAGCTCCGTGTGCGCGAGCAGGCGATGGATGCCGGCGACGCCGACGTCACTCAGCATCTCGACGCGCGCGCCGCACATGCGCGCGGTGACGGCGGCTTCTTGCGCGACAGGGAGATCAGACGTGCCGGCGCAGACAACGAGCACGAGCCCACGTTCTTCGAGACCGCTCTCGGGCTCGACGGTGATGGTGCGCGCGATTTCGTCGTGATGCGCGCGCGGGATCTCGCGGGTGACGAGGGTGGC
>JBBQNP010000238.1:0-4639 GCA_038330085.1 Planctomycetota bacterium
CCTCTGCCGAAGATGTCGTAGGGACGAACCATGAACTTCACACCCGGCTCTCTGTTTGCGTCGCCCTTCGTCAGCGTGATTGGCGGCACCGGCTTCCTCAGCGACCTCACGGCCGGCTATCTGATCGCGTCGCTCTTCATCAGCGGAATCGGCGCATTCCTCTTCATCTACGGCAAGAAGCAGGAGCGCATCCCGCATTTCACGGCCGGCGTGGTGATGTCGGTCTATCCGTTCTTCATCACGGGTGTGGCGTGGATGATCATCATCGCGGTCGCGATCCTCGCGGGGCTCACGTACCTCGTCCGCGCCGGCTACTGAGCCACCCTCGATAGAGGTTGATCGGAACTCCGCCAGTGTCCGGCGGTTCGATGCGCACCCCGTGCGCACTCGATGAACTACCCGTCCTGCCTCCTGTCGTTCGCGATCGTCGCCGCCGCGTCGCAACCGGCACCTGTCTCCGACTTGCACGTCCGGGTCGTCGACGCAGCGGGCGCGCCGGCGCGTGACGTGTCCCTCGTCATCCGCGCGACGCAGGATCCGGTCGCGCCCGTGCTCGCGACAATGCGTACGCAGGCCGACGGAACCGCGATATTCAGCGATGCCGAGCGCTGGTTCGCCGGGCCCGAGAGTCGCCGAGTGCCCGCTCTGCGCTTGGACTTCCCCCTCACGAGCGAGGAATGGTTGCCGCTGTACGGAAGCGTCCCGCACGACGGCCTCACGCTTCACATGCCCCCGCATGGAAGCGTGATCGTGCACCTCGACTCCATCGCCGGCGAGCCCATTCCGACAGGACTCACAACGGTTCTCGAGGCTCGCAACGAGCGCGACTGGATCGTGGGCGAGTGCTCGTTCGAGACGAAGGGCGTGCTGCCGAGCAAGATCACGTTCGATCGTGTCAGCCTCGACCAACGCTTGCGATTCTCTTTGCGCGACCACCAAGGCGCGACCGTGTCGTGGACGGACTTGGTCGGTCCAAAGCATGCCGACTCATCCGTCGAGATCACGGTCTGGCCGTCGACAGGTCGGTGGGGACTTCGTGCGCGCGCGTCCGGCCGACTTCTGCAGGCTGATGGGCGACCCGTGAGCAACTGTCCCATGCTCGTCGAGTTGCCGATCTACACGTCCGAGTTCGATACTTGCGACAGGACCTATCCGGCAAGTATCGGATCCGACGGTGGGTTCCAGATCGCGCTCCCCGTGACCGAGAACGATTGGAAGTGGTCGGCGACCGATCCGCGCCAAGTTCCGCCCGACTACGCCGACCAAGCCGGGCGATTGTGGGGCTTCGACGATGTCCGCCGACGCGCATTCGAAGCGTCGACCGTGTTGCGCGGTTGCAAGAACGGAGATCGCATCGATGTCGGCGATGTGAAGGCGACCGAGCATGATCTGCTCTTGCGCGGCAAGGTCCAGACACCCGATGGAAAGGGCGTCGCGCATCCGATTGTCAGCCTGTTCGACGCCACCGGTCGGCCAGTGCGCGGACGATTCTGGGATTCAGCGTCTGGATCGTTTGCGATCGTCTCGCGCGGCGAGCGCGCCAACGCCGAAGAGTCTCTGCCGCACCCGTGGACGCTGGTCGTTTCGACCCGCGGCTATCCCACCCGCCGAATTCAGGTCGATTCCGCAGGCGGCGGACCGGTCACCGTCGTCGTCGATCGACCGTGAACGCTCGCCCAATCGCTCAATTCAGCGAGCAAGACCCCGGTCCGCGCGGGTCGCCGCAAGTGCCGCACGAGCCGGGTGACATGTCGTTCGAGGTCGGGCTGCCGTCCGATCGCAACGTGTTCGAAGTCGCGAACGTCGAGTAGCGCTTCGTCACCTTCAGGCTGCTGCACGCGGGGCAGCGGATCTCCTCGGGACCGAGAACCAGTTCCTCGAACGGCTTCGAGCAGCGGACGCAGATGTACTCGTAGACCGGCATGGCGCTTCCGATCCTAGCGCGATGCGCCGACACCGGTGCAATTTGCGCAAGCGCGCGTGCAGTCACGAGCACGAGACTGTCACGCGCAGGAGAGGCTTGCTTTTTGTCGAGATGCGTGCATCGGATTCACCACGAGCGGGGGTGTGACTGCGAGAATGGATCGCACACGCACCAACATGGACGCCGACTTCACGCTTCCGCCCGAACTCGTCACGGCGCACGCAGCATCACTGCGCGCGCTCGCCCGCTCGCTCGCCATCGACGAGCACGCGGCCGACGACGTCGTGCAGGAGACGTGGCTGCGCGCGCTCAGCTCTCCGCCCGCCCATCAAGAGGGCATCGGCGGCTGGCTGCGGCGCGTCGCGGAGGGTTTCGCGCTCAAGCGTCATCGTTCCGAATCGCGACGGGTCGATCGCGAACGCAAGTACGCGCTCGAGCGTCCCGAAGCGGTGACGAGCGCCGACTCGCGCGCCGAGACGTTACGTGTGGTCGTGGATGCGGTCCTCTCCCTCGAGGATCCGTATCGGGAGACGGTTCTCTTGCGCTGGTTCGAAGGCCTTCCGCCGCGCGAAATCGCGACTCGCACCAAGGTGAGCCTCGCGACCGTGAACAGCCGGCTGCAACGCGCTCACGCGCAGTTGCGTGATCGGTTGTCACGTCGACTCGATCTCGACGATCGCAGGTTGCAGGGTGTCCTGCTGGCGATCTTCGGCACGAGCGCTGTGACAACGGCTGAAGCGACGACGGCGGCGGCGGTGACTTCGATCTCCCTCTTCGGAGTGACGATGACGACGACGAATGTGATGATCGGTGGCGGCCTGGTGGCCGCGGGCGTGTGCACGGTCCTGTTCTTGAGCAGTCCGCACGGCGAGCCAAAGCCGCAGGAGGTCGCGAAGATCGTCCCGCGCGTCGCGCAGCCAGCCGACATCGAGAGCGTGACGAAGCCTGAAGTCGGCCTGCAGCGCGTCGAGGTCGGCTCGGTTGCTCCCGCTCTGCAATCCGAATCCGTGCCCGCGATCGGGGCCGGTCCGTACGAGTTCGAACTGACCGTCACGCCGATCGATGTGCACGGCCGGCCGGTGCCGCACGTGCTCGTGCGCGTCGGGCTCGAGATGCAACGACTCGCTTCGTTGGGCTCCACTGGATGGAACGGCGAGCTGCACTCGACGTGGCGCGGCTTCGAGCCCAGCCTTGATCTCGCGGTCGAGCTCAGCGGTGCGTCGGCGTCGTCGTGTCCGCTGCGCAAGATCCACCTCGCGGCGGGCAAGCCCGAGACGATCACCGTCGCCGTCGACGGTCGTCAGGGCAACTCGATATTCCAGTTGACCTTCGGTGGGAAGCTCGACGCTCCCGTCGGCAACTTCCCAAGTTCGCCAACCTTCGCGAAGGACGAACTCGGCAACGGAGTGTTCAAGGATCCGTGGATCCTCGGCGCAGACGAGTACATGGTCGAGCCGGCTGCGTCGAAGGGTGGCAAGATCGATGAGATCCGGATGGTGGCGTCGGACTCCGCAACCACGCACATGGGCTCGTTCATGGCGAGCAAGAGAGAACCGCTTCCGCAAACCATCGAGAACTCGGCCAAAATCGAAGGCATCGTGCGCGACGAGCACGGTGATCCATTGCCGGGCATCCTCGTCACGGCGCTGACCGAGTCCGACAGCGGCAGTTGGGAGACGACGACCGACACGTCCGGTCGCTTCTCGTACGCCGTTCCGAACGGCAAGGTCATCTTGCTCGCAGGCGGCGGCGATCGTGCGGTTCCGCGTCAGGACATCGAGCTCGCGGCGGGCGAGACGCGCACGCTCGACATCCAGTGCGTGCGCTTCGTGATGACGCACGTGCGCTTGCTCGATGATCAGAAGCATCCGCTCGTCGGTTGGCGCGTCGAAGGTCGTCAGACGGCCATGGATTGGCTCGTGACAGGACGCGGCGACACCGACGAAAGCGGGCTCGCGACGTTGTTCCTGCCGGAGCTTCCGCACGGTCGGGTCTTCCTCCGGCCGTCGTCGACGAGCGTGCTGCCCAAGATGAAGATCGACGAACCGATCGTGGGTCGCGGTTCGGACGGTGACATCGTGTTGCACGAGAGCGTCAGCCCGGGTCAGCTCGACTTGAGCGTGCAGACCGTGCACTACGCACCGGTCGAAGCGCGATTGTGGCGCGCGGATTCGAAAGAGGGGATGCGCATGCCGCTCGTCGTGGCGGCCGCCACGGAAGAGTCTGCCGATCACCGCAACTTGTTCCGCGCGGCGGGTCTTCTGCCGGGTGAGTACGTGATCGAGTTCGGCGCGCGCGGTGTCCCCTGGAAGCGGATCGGTCCGTTCTACTTGCAGCCGGGACAAGCGATCGACGCCGGCATGTACACGCTCGAGTCGCCGACGAACATGGAGGTCGACGGCGCGGGCGGAGCCGCACTGACGGTCGTCACAGCGCGCACGCGCGTGCAAGGTCTGTGGCTCGAAGGTCAGGCCGCGAGCACGCGTGCGCCCGCGCACATGTCGCTGATGCCGGGCGAATGGATGCTTTCGGTCGAGTCCCAGGACAAGACGTCGACGAAGTCGCTGCTCGGTTCGCGCGCAGTGAACGCCGAAGCCGCTCGCGCGATCGTGCTCGACCTCCCCGAAAAGATCGGTTCGCGCTGAAGTTAGTGTGATCGCCGCGACGGGGCCACAATGGCCCACCATGAGAGGTGGTGGCCTGCGTGTCCTCGTC
>JBBQNP010000239.1:0-4633 GCA_038330085.1 Planctomycetota bacterium
CACGGGTGCGACGCGCACGCGGCGCGACGCCATCGGGCAGCTTGTTGCCGCGCGTCGGACGCGGCTCGTCGCCGACCGCCATCGGCGTGACACCGTCTTCGCCGCGCTTCTCGGCCGAGCCCATCGAAGCCATGCGGTCGCGATGGTTGGCCGAGCCCTCCTCGACCGACTTCACGAGCTGGTCGATGAGCAAGCGCACCGACTTGAGCGCGTCGTCGTTGCCGGGGATGACGATGTCGACCATCGTCGGATCGCAGTCCGTGTCGAGGATGCCGATCACGACGAGACCCATGCGACGCGCTTCGCGCACGGCATTGGCTTCGCGCGCCGGATCGACGACGACCATCGCACCGGGCATGCCGGTCATCTCGCGGATGCCGCCCAGGTTGCGTTGGATCTTGCGACGCTCGCGGCGCAGGCTCGACAGCATCTTCTTCGAGTACTGCGCACCGCCGCCGTCCTCTTCGATCTTCTCCAGCTCTTCGAGGCGCTTGAGGCGCGAGCGGATGACCGAGAAGTTGGTGAGCGTGCCGCCGATCCAGCGCTCGGTCACGATCGGCATGCCGGCGCGTTGACCGGCGTCCTGGATGACACCCTTGACCTGGCGCTTGGTACCGACCCAGAGGATCGTGCTGCCTTCAGCGGCGAGGTGATAGACGACGTTTTGCGCGCGCAGGATGCCCCGCAAGGTCTCGCGCAGGTCGATGATATGGATGAGGTTGCGACGCCCGTGGATGTACGGGACCATCTTCGGATTCCACCGCGAAACGCGGCATCCGAAATGCACACCAGCATCGATGAGTTGTTGGACTTGGACGGTTTCCATGAAGACGGATCGCGCTTGGCGCACCATGACGATGGCCGAAGTGCCACGCTCGAAAGAGCGTGTGGGGACGGGTCGCGAACGACAAGCGCGCGCGCCGCAAGCCTCTGGGGTGACGGAGACGGCGCTTGCTTCCGCGCTCCGCCCACCGGACGCACAGGGCGCACGCCGGTACACCCGTCGCATCTGGAGAGCCTCCAGGCACGCCGAGCGGGGGAAGGATGATACCGGGAGGCACCCTCGAGTCAAACGCGCGTATCCCCTGGCAGCACACGAACTGCAGCCGAAATGATCTCTGCGGGATAGACTTCCTGGCCGTTTCCGACTCCTCGGCCGCGGCCGAACATGGAGCCTGAACCCCCCTTCGAGCCCGCCTTCGAGGCTGCGGCGCTCGTCCTCGTCTGCGACCACCGCGGCGCAGGGCTCAACGCGCTCGTCCGGAAGATGGGAAAGACCCCCTGGCGGGTGGTGTCGAGTGCCTCGATCGCCGAGTCCCTGGAGCGCACAGCGGGAGAGCGGCCCGACGTGATCGTGCTCGACCCCCTCGTCGAGGGCGGTCGAGCCGAGATCGAGGTCCTGTGCCCGCGCCGTTCGGACGTCGAACCGGGTGAGGAGGCGAGATCGCTGCCCCAACCGGGCATCGTGCTCTTCTTCGATCCAGCGCGACCGGAGCCGGCGCTCTCGGCGAGCACGGAGTTGAGCGCGCAAGCCTTCGACGCGCTGGTGCGGGGCGCATCGGCCGAAGAGTTGCGCATGCGCATCGAGCGCGTGCTCGCCGACGCGCGACGCGAGCGCGAGATTTGCGAGCTACGCCATCGCGCGTTGCACGACGACGGCACGGGGTTGTTGCGGCCGCGCGCGTTCCAGGCGCGACTGGCGGAGCATTTCGGCGCCGCGGAACGTCACCATTTGGATCTCGCGCTCGTGCTCGTGGACCTCGACCGGTTCGGTGCGATCAACAAGCGCTTCGATCACACGATGGGCGATCGTATTTTGACGGCCGTCAGCGAAGCGATCCGCGCCAGCCTGCGCGCGGAGGATGTCGCGGGGAGGATCGGCGGCGACGAGTTCGCGGTGCTGTTGCCGTACACGCGCAAGGTCGAAGCGGCGCACGTGGCGCGCAGGCTGCTCGAGAAGATCCGCAAGGCGTCGGGGATGTACCCGGGGTCGCAGGAGCGCATCGACGTGGCGGCGTCGCTCGGGTTCGAGACGTATGACGGCGGTGATCTCGAGAACGTCGCGGCGTTGCGTGCGCACGCGGAGTTGGCGCTCAGGGCAGCGAAGCGGGATGGCGGGAACCGCGGCGTATATTTCCGCGCGTTGAAGTAAACGCGCGCGGTGAGGAATTGCCGGTTTGCCTGGGATCGAGTGGCGGACTGGCTTTGGGCCGGATCGATCGTGGCAACTCCGAGCGCGCGGCAAGCTGTTCCGCGCCTACGGCGCGGTTCCGGCCGGCTCGATTTTCCCGGCGTACCGGGCAAGCTCAAGCCGGTCGGCTAGATATGGGCCGACTACCTGTTGTCGGAACGCACCAGTATGCGACGAGGATTGCTCGGTGATTGCGATGCGGGCTCGAGCCTCACGAGCGCACGAGCACGAGCTGCAGCCAGTCTGCTCGGTCGGCGACAAAGGCATCTTCTGCCTGATCGACTTCGAGCACGAGTTGCTTCGCGCCCGCGAGGCTTTGCGGATCGAGGAGGATCGGCACGGGCGGATCGTCGGCGGAGAGCGTGCGAGTTTCGAAGCGCTTCACGCCGTCGACGAGCACGCGGAAGCGCACCGATCCGTGCGTCGGCAGACGCCGCGCCGAATCGTCGACCGCGACGCGGCCGCGGAGGCTCGCGTAGGTTCCGTCCAGCGTCCACGTGATGCGGCTCGGTGCGTGCACGCCGATCCCGCGCGCGAAGGTGTGTCCGCCGGCGGAGAGCGGGCTGCCCGTGACCGAAGCGTCGATCGCGTGCGGCCAGCGCATGCCGAGATCGTCGCCGAACGGCTTCGCGTCCTCGGCGCTTGTTGGTGCGAGGTCCGAGAGGAACACGAGCTTGCCGTCGTCGACGACGACCAGCGACAACACGGCGATCGGCAACAACAGCGTTTCGCTGTTCCATCTTTCGAGCGTCAACCCGCGCGCGTCGAGCCGCACGAGCTTGCCCGCGAGGCGCGTCGCGTCGACGAGATCGACCACGACGGGGACGACGTCCGCCGCGTGGGCTGCGCGCTTGCCCGCCGAGGACTCGACGAACAATGCCACCACTTCGTTCCAGCCCGTCGTGATGGAGCCGACGCGCGCATCGTGGAAGAGTAGGCCGGCGTCGCTGAACGACTCGACGCCGCCCTCGACGCGCTCGAGCGTCGCGTCCTTCGCCGCGTCGGGCTTGCGGCGGTAGAGACGGTCGCCTTCCTTGGGAGGCTCGAGCGGTGCGTTCCAACCGGCGGGCACGCGACCTTGGAACACGATGCTCGCGATGTCGTCGAGCGTCGCGCGTGCGTGAACTCCGGGCGCGACGTCGATGTCGAGCGTCTCGGCTTCTCCGCGTCGCACGCGGCCAATCAGACGCTCGCCGTGCGCGAGGTGCACGTCGGCGACGTCCGGGCCGACGACCGGCGCAGTCGCAGGGTTCTCGAAGCGCAGGATCCAGGCGCCGAGTTGGCGCGGGTCGCTCATCTGCAGCGACTCGAGCGCGCGCGTCGTCACTTCCCCCGACAACGATTCGAGGAGGACGGTCGAGGTGACGGGCGCCGGCTTGTCGCCTGCCGCGGGTTTGGGATCCGGTCGCTGACCGAAGGTGAGCAACGCGAGGAGGGTGATCGGGATCAGGGTGTGCATGCGATGAGCGCGGATCCTAGTCCAGTGTCGGCACCGCTGCCACGATGGCAGCAGCGCGGTGGCGAACGCCTCGGCGCTGCCAGTCCGGCAGCATGGTTCGAGGGACGGGAGATCGAATAACCCCTGTCGAGCCAAGCCTTTCGGTCAGCTGCACTTAGCGGCACCGTTCTTGCTCGCGCGGCGCAAGTTCACCAGCCTGGGGACGGGATCCAATGCGGAGCGCGCCGGGTGCGCACCACTCGAAGAGACCTCTCCCCTTCACGAATCCCCTCCCTCCGCGACCTGCGCGCTCGACGTGCGCCAACCCCCGCTCGCTCGATGTGCGCCGAAACAGCGTGCCCGAGCGCGCCAACAACACGCGCTCCTCGAGCGCCAACCAACGAGAAGTGTTCATGGCCAAGCAGATGGTTTTCGAGTCGGATGCGCGCGAATCGATCCGACGCGGCGTCGAGAAGCTCGCGAAAGCAGTCGTCACGACCCTCGGTCCGCGCGGACGCAACGCGATCCTCGACAAGGGTTGGGGTGCTCCGACGATCACGAAGGACGGCGTCACCGTCGCCGAGGAGATCCAGCTCAGCGATCCCTACGAGCAGATGGGCGCTCAGCTCGTCAAGGAGGTCGCCAGCAAGACGAGCGACGTCGCCGGTGACGGCACGACGACCGCGACGCTCTTGACGGAAGCGATCTACACGCACGGTCTGCGCGCAGTGACGGCGGGCGTCGCACCGTCGCGCCTCGTCAAAGGCATCAAGGACGGCGCCGCTGCCGTCGTCGCGTCGCTCGACAAGTCCGCCAAGAAGGTCGGCAAGAACGACGAGATCCGCCAGGTCGCCACGATCAGCGCGAACAACAACAAGGAAGTCGGTCAGCTCATCGCCGACGCGATGGAGAAGGTCGGCAAGGACGGCGTCATCACCGTCGAGGACGGCAAGACGCTCGACACGAACGTCACCATCGTCGAGGGCATGCAGTTCGACCGCGGG
>JBBQNP010000240.1:0-4611 GCA_038330085.1 Planctomycetota bacterium
GGCCCACCATGCACTGGCTCCGCACTGCGATCGCTGTCGTGTCGATCGCCTGCGCGAGCTCGATGGTCCGCGCCGCGACCTCGCTTCATCCTGGCAACGCTGCAATCGCGCTCGCGAAGATCGACGCGAGCGGGCGCGTCGAGGTCACGCTGCGCTTCGACATCCTCGCCTACGCGCTCGACGAGGATCCCGGTCCCCTCCCGCAGAGCGATCGCCTGGACCTGCTGGCGGGCACCGACGAAGCGCTCGACAAGCTCCTGACCGACGCGCGCAGTCACTTCGCATCGATCTTCGCGCTCACCGCCGACGACCAGCGCGTCACGTCGGTGCTCGTCTCGTTTCCCACACTCGCCGAAGTGCGCGCGTGGCAGCACGAGCACCTGCGTCATCCGTTGCCGATGAAGCTCGACGCCGTCGTGCGTGCGCAGCTTCCCGCCGGCACGCGCGCGGTGCAGTTCCGCTTTCCGCCGGTCGTGAGCGACGTGATCCTGACCGCCGATTGTCCGGGCCGCGAGCCGTTCGCGATGCCGTTGCGCCCAGGAGAAGTGTCGCCGGCGATCGCGGTCGAGCTCGGCGGCACGAACGCGGGTGCACAGGCTACGCCGAGCGACGGTGCGCAGGCTGAGCCCGTTGCGCCGCCCATGAGCACGCTCGAGGCCTTGTGGCGCTTCATCAGCCTCGGGTTCACGCACATCGTCCCGAACGGCCTCGATCACGTGCTCTTCGTGCTCGGGTTGTTCCTCCTGAGCACGAGCCCGCGCGCGCTGCTCCTGCAGGTGACCGCGTTCACCGTCGCCCACTCCCTCACGCTCGCGCTCACCATGCTGGGCGTCGTCGAGCTGTCGCCGAGCATCGTCGAGCCCTTGATCGCGGTCTCGATCGCGTTCGTCGCCATCGAGAACGTGGTGACGAGCCGTATGCACGCATGGCGACCGCTCGTCGTGTTCGCGTTCGGTCTGATCCACGGGATGGGGTTCGCCGGTGTGCTGCGCGAGCTCGGTTTGCCGCGTGGACAGATGGTGACGGCGCTCGTCGGTTTCAACGTCGGCGTCGAGCTCGGTCAGCTCGCGGTGATCTTCCTCGCCTTCGCGGTTCTCGGCTGGTGGCGCAAGCGCGCGTGGTATCGCATGCGCATCGTGATCCCGCTGTCGCTTTTGATCGCCGCGACGGGCCTCGTGTGGACGGTTCAGCGCCTGACGTAGCCACCGCGACGTGCGCGCAGCGACAGCATGGTCAGCGCAAGGGCGTGAACGCGACGTCCGACCAGAAGAGCAGGTCGCGCTGCGTGTCCCCCGCCGCTCCAGGGTCCGTCGTCAGGCTCACCTCGTCGCCCGCCTCGACGTTCAGCTCGAAATCGAGAGAAGAGAGACGGCTGTCGAGCACATCGCGCCTGGGATCGAGCTTGCGCTCGAACACGATGTCGCGCCGACCGCCCTTGCGTCGCACTTCGACACGAGCGATCGCCCCGTCCGTCGGACCTTCGCGCCAAGCGCTCGGAAGGAATCCGTAGAGCGCGTGCAAGCGATACGTCCCGGCTGCGAGGATCCAGGTCAGCGTGGAGGGAGCCTGCACCACGAGCACGTCCATGTATCCGCGCAGCACGGTCGGATCAGGCGGCGTCGGCGATTCGAACTTGTCGGGCACCGGCGAGAACATGGACCAGCGCAAGCGCGCGTCGGTCTCTGAATCGATCTTGGGGCGCAGCTCGTCCGCGCGCCACACGCGCACGACGAAGGGCGTGTGCCAACCGCTGCTGTCGGCCGCGAAGCGCACGCTCGACAGCGCGTGCACCGGATCGCCGGCGAGAAAGCGCACCCAGTCACCCGGGCTCTGCAGCCACGGCCGCACGATCCCCCCGTACTCCAGCATCGACGGGATCACGCGGTACGAGCTCACGACACCGTCGCTCGTCGTGGTCTCGAGCCACAGCAGCGGTGCACCCTGCGCGAGCGTGCGCAGCCGACCGACCAGGTCGAGACGCGTTTCGACCTGGAGCTCGAGGATGTCGCCGGGCAATCCGGACAGATCGAGGCTCTCCCCAGCTTCGATCTCGCGCTCGAGCAAGAGCTCGCGCTGCAGGCTGTGAGGTGCGTCCGTTCCGCGCTCGAACAGAACCATGCCGTGCTCCCGCAGGACCGGTCGGTAGTCGCGCAACAGCGTCGCCAGCGAACGCGCGTCCTCCATCCCAGGCAGCCGGTAGTCGATCGCGTCGGGAAGATAGAGCATGAACCGCGGAGCATCTGGTCCCGCCAGAAAGCGTGCATTCGCCGCGCTGAACGCGTCGGTCATCACGCAATATCCCTGGAAGAGCGGTCGCGGATGCCAGTTCATGTCGTTCAGGAACACGAAGGCCTGCTCGGCACCGAACACGTCGATGGTCGCATCGCCGACAAGCCGTTTCGTGCGCGGAAGCGCGTACTTGCGGGCCAGATCGAGACGCTCCTGCACGCGCATCGCCTCGTGCTCGCGCAAGGAGAACACCGTGCCCAGGTTCACTGCGATCCGTCGGCCCGCTGCGGGAACGAGCCTCTTTGGAGCGAGCGCATAGAGGCTCGACACGCCGCAGAACCCGACGACCGCCACAACGTAGAGGACCCCACGCGAGCCGGCGAACCACCCGCGCGCCCTTGCCGAAGCATCCGGAATGTCGCGCCACAGGAACGTTGCCGTCGCCGCGAACGCGAACAGGCAGATCTCGTTGCCGCTCGCACGCGTGAACCCCGCTTTGTACGAGAGCAGAACTCCCGCCGAGCACAGAATCGTCACGAGCACGACGGCTCTCCGCTCACCTTCGGGCCAACGGCGCACGCTGAGCAACCGCCACGCGGCCATCCCCATCCAGAGCGCGAGCACCACCACCGCCGCCGCCAGGAACCAACGTTCTGAGGTCAGCGATTGGGCCGTCGCATACGAAACCACGAGGGCGAACGACGTCCGAAACCACGCGGGCAGGTTGGCCGGCGACTGGCCCAACGCGGCCCACGCCACGACGAACATCAACGCGAAGCTCCCCGCGATTCCGAGCGCTCGTACGAGCTTTCCGGAAGCCACCGCGATGCACGCCACGGCGAAGAACACGAGCATCGTGTACGTGAACTTGTCGAGCGCGATCACGGCCAGCACGACCAGCGGCGCAATCAACCAAGCCCCAGGCCCGTTCGCGCGTCGGATCGCCCAGACCCCGACCGCCGCCGTGGCCAAGAAGAAGTACGCGTCGTTGCCCATGTCGGGCACGATCAAGACGAATGCGAACGCAACCAGCCCGACGACCGAACGCACCTCGAGCGCTGCCAGGCCGAAAAACACCGACACCACGAGCTTGAACAGCAGCTCCCAAGCGAAGCAAGCGATCCAATCGAGTTCCGGCTGGTGTGGCGTCCCGTTGAACCAACCCAGCGGACCGTACGTGTAGACGACCTCGGTGCCGAACTGCATGCGGTGCAACAGCGCGTACCCGAGCGCCTGCATGAAAGAGGGATCCGGGATCGGCGCTGCGCTCGCCTCAGGGAACCTCCAATTCCTCACCCACACGCCCAGCACGATCAGCACGCACAAGATCACACGGACGTGCTTCCCCCGCACCGCACCCAGCCCGCGCTCTCCCTGGTTCGTCACGTTCATCGGCCCCCGACATCGGGCCGAACAGTGTCCTCATCCCGCGACGGACGCCAAGCACCGACCCCAAATTAGGGGACCGGCGCGAACCAGGCTCGGTACTCCGAGCCTGATTCGCGTCGGCCGCAACCGCGCCGGAGGCGCGGAATCACCTGGCCGTGGGCGATCAGCTTCCTCTACGCGACCGCTCCGCTCCCACTCCCAACCCCCTACGGCGCCACCGCCACGATCCGGTGCATCCGAAACCGCGCCGGCGCTTCCTCGACGAACACGTGCGTGCGTCGCAACCTCTCGAACGGTTCGAAGCACAGACTCGCCTCTCTCCAGATCACATGGATCAGCGTCCCGGAGGGAACCTTCTCCCTCCCCGACAAATACTCGTCCGTGTCGAGCAAGCTCGCCATCACATCTGGTCGCTCTCGCAAGTAGTGATCGACGGTCACGAGCCGGCACGGCGCAGGCACGCACACGATCACGAGCACCCGATCTCCCGGCCGGAATCGTTCGGCTACTTCGCGACACACATCGCGGTAATCCTCGCGACGGTTCTCGGACAACTGCACGACGCACATCGCGAGCGCGCACGCGACGAGCACGCTCACGCTCGCGCGAGCCAGCCAGACCGGAGCCAGCGCCAACAGTCCCCCAGCAACACACGCGATCGTGCCGGGAACCGCCGTGATCAAATACCGCGGCTGGAACCCACCGCGGACGAAGACAGCCAACGCGAGCGCAGCCCCGATCGGCACGAGCGCTGCGCAGAGCATCTCGTCCGTCGCCACACGTCTCGTCTCCGCCGGCGTCGCCCGCTCCTTCACAGCGCCCGCGACGCCCACGACGACAGCCACGCCGATCCCGACCAGGCACAGCCCACCCAGCGTCCCTCCGACCCAGCCGATGCCGTGCTCCGTCAGCCCGACGAAGTCCACACCGACGAGGCGCGCCGGAGCCTCGACCATGTCGCGCCATGTGAAGCGCGCAATGCGCGGCCAGTCG
>JBBQNP010000241.1:0-4568 GCA_038330085.1 Planctomycetota bacterium
GAACAGGTCGACGTCGTCGCGGAAGTACCCGGCGACGTACAGGTCCAAGAGCCCGTCGCGGTCGTAGTCGATGAAGACGGCGGCGCTGCCGTTCATCCAGCGGCCGAGGCCGGAGTCCTTCGTCACGTCGGTGAACTTCAAGTTGCCGTCGTTCTGGAAGAGCTGTCCGTGGCCCCACTTGTAGATGTAGAGATCCTGATCGCCGTCGCCGTCGAGGTCGGCCCAGATCGAGCCCATCGAGGAGCCCACAGACGACCCCGTCCGGGAGTACGCAGTGGAGCTGTCGCCGGCGATGTTCACATCCGCGAGGCCCGCTTGCGCGGCGCGATCGACGAAGGTGCCGTCGTGCTGGTTGATGTAGAGCGCGTTGTGCGCGCCAAACGCGCTCGTCGTCACGTACAGATCGGCCCAGCCGTCGCCGTCCGCGTCGACGACCGACACCGAAGCGCCGCTCTGCCCGGCGATCTGCGCCGCGATGTTGTCGAGCTTGGGATCGAGCGCGACGTTCTTGTGCACGAAGTCGATGCCGGCGTGGTGTGCGACCTCGGTCAACGTGAAGCCGAACTCGTTGGAGGTCGCAGCGGCGGCGGTGCGGCCCTTCCAGCTCGCGAACGCGAGCAGCAGCACGAAGATGACGGTGAAGAGTCCGCGTATCGCACGCGCGCGAGCGGGGGATGCAGGCACGGCTCCGGGCGCGCGCGGCGCGGGGGCCAGCACTGCGGGGTTCGACATCGCGCTGGAGGATAGCCTGTGCGGCGGGCGAACGCTCCTCGTGGGCACGCGTGATGCGCGCATCGCGCAGGCGCAAACGCTAGATTCGCGCTCGATGGCTGCAGCGCACGAGGGGACCGCATCGGACGAGCTGGTCCTGATCGAGAATGCGGCCGAGGTCGTCACCAGCCGCGGCAGCGTTCCCCGGTCGGGCGCGGACCTGGATCAGATCGACGTCCTGCGCGACGGCGCGATCGCGGTCCGAGGCACGCAGATCGTCGGCGTCGGTGCGGCCTCGGAGGTGCGCGCGCGGTATCCACGCGCAAAGCGCATCGACGCAGGCGGCGGGACGGTTTTGCCGGGCCTCGTCGACGCTCACACGCACCCCGTGTTCGCCGGCACGCGCGAGGACGAGTTCGAGATGCGCACGCGCGGCGCGACGTACGTCGAGATCGCGAAAGCGGGCGGCGGCATCCTCTCGAGCGTGCGCGGCGTGCGCGCGGCGTCGGAGGAAGAGCTCCTGGCGCGCCTGCTCGTGCGCCTCGACCGCTTTCTCGCGCTGGGCACGACGACGATCGAGGCCAAGTCGGGGTACGGGCTCTCGCTCGAGGACGAACTCAAGAGCCTGAGGGTGATCGCGCGAGCAGCGGCGATGCATCCGGTCGAGATCGTGCCCACGTTCCTCGGGGCGCACGACATCCCGCTCGAGTTCCGCGGGAACAAGCAGGCCTACGTCAATCTGCTCGTCGAAGAGATGCTGCCGCGCGTGGCGCAAGAAAAGTTGGCCGAGTACTGCGACGTGTTCGTGGAGGCGCACACGTTCACGGTCGACGAAGCGCGAGCGATCTTGACGCGCGCGAACGGACTCGGCCTGCGTGCGCGACTGCACGCCGATCAGCTGTCGGCGTCTCGCGGCGCCGAGCTCGCAGCCGAGGTGCACGCAGCCAGCGCGGACCACCTCGAGTTCGTCGACGACGCGGGCATCGACGCGCTGCGCGCAGGCGGGGTCGTTGCCGTGCTGTGCCCGGTCGTGCCGCTGTACTTGCACGTCGATCAGGAAGCACCGGGCCGCAAGCTCATCGATCGAGGCGTCAGCGTCGCGATCTCGACCGACTTCAACCCGGGCACGTGCTACCTGCAGAGCCTGCCGACCGCGATGGCGTGGGCGGCCTTGAGATACCGGATGAGCGCTGCGGAAACGATCTGCGCCGCGACGTTGAACGCGGCCGCGTCGATCGGACGCGCGCAGCGGATCGGCACCCTCGAGGCCGGGAAGCAGGCCGACGTGGTGTGCCTCGACGTGCCCAACCATCGCCACATCGTGTACGAGCAGGGTCGCAACGCTGTCCGGTGGGTGATGAAGCGCGGGCGCATCGTGCACGAGGTGTGAAGGCGATCGGCGCCGGACCGGTCCGTGCGCACTTGGCGTGAGCCTTCCGGCAGTGTCCAATGAGGGCATGAGCCTCGTCGAGTGCGTGCCGAACTTCAGCGAGGGGCGCGATCCTGCGAACCTCGAGCGCATCCTCGACGCCGTGCGCGCTGTCTCCGGCGTCAAGCTGATCGACTGGAGCATGGACGCGTCGCACAACCGCGCGGTCGTGACCTTCGTCGGATCGCCGCGCGACGCCTCCGAGGCCGCGTTCCGTGCGATCGCCGAGGCCAAAGCGCGCATCGATCTCACGCAGCACACGGGCGAGCATCCGCGCGTCGGTGCGACGGATGTGGTGCCCTTCGTGCCGCTCGAAGGCTCGAGCATGCAGGAGTGCGTCGCGACCGCCCACGCGCTCGGGAAGCGCGTCGGAACCGAGCTCGAGATCCCCGTGTACTTCTACGAGAGCGCTGCGAAACGGCCTGAGCGGCGCAACCTGCCCGACGTGCGCAACATCGGCTTCGAAAAGTTGCGCGATGCGATCGCCACGGATGCCGCGCGCGAGCCGGACGAGGGTCCCAAGAAGGCGCTGCATCCGACCGCCGGCGCCGTCGTGATCGGCGCGCGCATGTTCCTGATCGCGTTCAACGTCAACCTAGAGACACAGGACGTGGCGGTCGCCAAAGAGATCGCCAAGAAGATTCGCGAGCGCGACGGCGGCTTGAAGGGCATCAAGGCGATGGGCTTCTTCCTCGACGACTTGAAGTGCGCGCAGGTGTCGATGAACGTGTGCGACTTCCAGGCGACGGGCCTCGGGCGCGTGTACGACGAGATCGCGAAGCTCGCCGGTGAGCGTGGTGTCGCGATCCGCGAGAGCGAGCTGGTCGGGCTGGCACCGCGCGCCGCGATCACCAAGGGTCTGCCCGAGCACGTGAAGCTGCGCGGCTTCGACCCCAAGAAGCAGATCGTCGAGGCACTCCTGTGAGGCTCGCCGCGCCCATGGCCACGATCGCGCGTGCCGTCGGGGTGGGCACGTTGGGGCTCTGCGTCGGAACGATTGCGTTCCTCCTGGTGGCGATGTTCGCGCCGGCTGCGAGCGTCGTCGCCGCGCCGGTTTCGCAAGACAACCCCGAGACGCCGGTGTGCAAGAAGTGCGCTTCGACCGGGCGCCTGCCGTGCACCGAGCACAAGAAAGAATGCGTCGACGAAGAAGACAGCCTGCTCTTCTGCGGCGTGATCGCCGACTGCCTGGTGTGCGGCGGGACCGGCTGGATCCCCTGCCCCGAGTGCAACAACGTGCCGGTGCGCGCTGCGCTCGACAAGAAGAAGGCCGACGTCGCCCTGCGCAAGATCAAGCTCCAGGCGCTCGACGACAAGATGGGGCGCCCCCTGTGCAAGTCGGAAACGAAGCACGTGGTGCTCGTGTGGGAGCTCGAGCGCCAGAAGATCGAGAAGAAGTTCCTCGACCAGCACGAGGCCTTGCACGTCTACGCCAAGCGCCTCGAGCAGATGTACTCCGACTACCTCGGGCGCATGCAGGTCACGGACAAGGACTTCCGCGAGAAGTTCCACGTGTTCGTGTGGTGGTTGCCCAAGGATCAGATTCAGGCGAGCACGACGTTCTGCGGGCAAGGCGGCAGCGGCGGCGTGAAGCTGATGGGTGTCAGGCCTTCGTACTCGGTGTGCGGCAACAAGCAGAACTTCCAGGACGACGAAAAGCTCTACCGCAACATCGTGCACTGCATGGCGCACCTCATGCTGTCGGCGCAGAAGTCGCCGCAGTGGATCGGCAACCTCAAGGCCGGCTGGGCGGACGAGGGCCTCGCGCACTGGTGGGAAGACCGCTACTGGAACCTGTGCGACAACTACTGCTACCAGGAAGCGAACACGAACGTCGATTTCAAGAGCGGGCACTTCAAGCTCGCCGTGCGCAAGCTCGTCGAGACGGACAAGGCGCCGCCCGCGGCCGTCGTGTTCGAGCGCAACGTCGACACGTTGACGTTGCCTGAGAACGCGGTCGCGTTCAGCTACGTCGACTACCTGCTCACGACTCAGGATCCGCCGAAGTTCTCCGCGATGGTCGAGGATCTGAAGCGCAAGGTCCCCACGCGCGAGGCGATGAAGAAGGCCTACGGGTTCGGACCGATCGAGTTCGAGCCGATGTGGAAGGGTTGGGTGCTCGCGACGTACCCGACCAAGTGACGGGCGTGACGTTTCGTCCGCCGTCGTGCTGCGCGATAAGCTTCTGCGCTTGAGCATCTCCCTCACGCGCGTCTTCCTGCCGATCGTCCTCGTGCTCGCGTTCCTCGTGCGCTGGGAGCCGACGCGCACATTGCATCTTGCGCCCGACGAGCGCGACCTGGGCGCGTCGCGCTGGCTGATCGACGATCCCGACACGTGCCAGCACATGCGGCGCATCGAGCTCGCGCTCGCGACGGACAAGGTCGTGTCGTTCGATCGCTTCGTGAACTACCCGGACGGCGGGGAG
>JBBQNP010000242.1:0-4546 GCA_038330085.1 Planctomycetota bacterium
GGTCTCCAGAGGGAGGTGTTCGTCGTTGAAGATGGAGAGCCTGTACATTCCGGGCACGAGATCGCGGCTGCGCACGTGTCCGCTCGAGTCGGAGGTCACGCGCGAGCCTGCGCCCGCCTGCGTTCCGAAGCTGAGCGTGGCGCCTTCGACGGGCAATCCGGTCGTTGCGTCCACGACGAACGCAGTCACGTGACCGAGCTTGTCGCGGACGGAGTCGATGTCGGCGACGAGGAACAGCGTGTCGGCGTGCAACGGGACAGGTTGCGCATCGATGACGAGCAGGCCGAGCGACAAGCACGCAAACGTCCCGCGCACGCCCGGCGTCTCGATCACGCGCCACACCCCGAGGGGAGCGTTCGGCCATCCCATTCCGATCTGGACTGCGTCGACGCGGTCGTCCGCAGGCACTTCTTCGCCGATGCGCGGGCGCGTGGGGCCGAACGTGAGGTGAAGGTCTTCGAAGAGGTTGGCGTCGGCGCTCCAGTCCTGCATGAACTGGGCTCCGTCGGGCCGCCGCAGCGTGATGTTCAACCGATGGCTCTCCGCGAGCACGACGTCGACACGCGCGTGCATCTGGGTGCTCGTGAGCTCGACGCTGGTCTTGAACGGCACGTATCCTTCGCTCGCGCTGCGCAGGGATCCGCGCTCGAGTGCCAGGCTCTCGATCGCGTAGTTGCCTTCCAGATCCGTGACCGCGTCGACGACGCGACCCACGAGCGGTTCGTATCTCATGCGGATGCCGACGAGCACGAGTCCGTCTTCGTCGGTGACGCGCCCGAAGACGGATCCGGGGCCGGTGGATTCCGTGGCTAGGGTCGCGCTCTGCGAAGTGGCGGCGACACGCTCCGCGGTGATCGCAGCGGCGCTCAATCCGTCGGGCTTGGTGTTGGGCTCGGCGTCGGGCCTCACCGCAGACGATCGATCACCAGCCGGCTGTGTCGATGCGATATCACCGTGCCGATTCCCGACGACGAAGTAGACGAGGGCCGCGAGGACAAGCACGACGAGGGTGAGGGCAGGGGTGCGCACGCGTGGTGAATTCATCGCCCAATCAAGTTGAACCGCGCGAAGTTGCCCGGACCGACGTCCAGGTTACGAGCCTGTCGGGACTATGTTGAGGATGTCGTCGATTCCATTCGACGGAATCCTCAGCCTGATCCAGTGCATCACGCTCAGAGAGGATCAAGTTCACTGGAAACGAGGAGTTTGGCCGCTCCCTCGTGTCCGCTACGGACGGCGCGCGACGATGCGCAAACGTGCGCCAGGCAGCAGTCCGGCGCGCATCAGGCCGTCCATGGTCTTGAACGCGGCGCGCAACGTGCGCGTCTTCAGGTCCGGATGCTGCGCTTTGAACAGGTGCGCGGGCAAGGGCACCGATCGCTCGATCTTCTCGATCGCGAACCCGGCACCCTTCACGAGCCGCACGAGCGTCTTCTTGTCGAACTCAAGGATGTGGTACGGCAGGCCGGCATCTTCTCCGTCGAACTTCAACAACGCGAGCAGGCTCGGACCGAGGAACCGCCGCGGCAAGAGGCTCTTCGCGCGCAAGATGGTTCTGAACCAGGGTGAGTTCACGTACGCGGGAACGATCACGACGAGATGTCCACCCGGTCGCAACAAGCGAAACAACAGTGCGAGCGTCTCGTCGGGTCGCAGCGTGTGCTCGAGCACGTTGTCGGCCAACACCATGTCGAAGCTCGCAGCCGCAAACGGTGCGTCCTCGAGCTGACCTTCGAACACGTCGAGCCCGAGCTCGCGCTTCGAATATTCAGCGGCCGGCGGCGAGAGCTCCACGCCCTTCACACTCCAGCCGCGCCGACGCCCGGCCTCGAGGAAGAACCCTCCCGCGCTGCCGAGCTCCATCAAATCGCCACGCACGTGACCTGTCTCGCGCTCGTACTCCGCCAGCGTCGTCTCATACTGCGCGACCAGCTCGTCCTTGCGCGCGAAGTAGTTCTCCGTCTCGACGCCCAGGTTGTAGCCGTGCGTGTAGTACTCCGGATCGTCGTACAACGCGACGAGCGTCGCCGCATCCGGACGCGGATCCACGTACACCATCCCGCACCGACAGCGCACCAGGTCGAACTTCACCGCACCGATCGAGTACATGCCCGACCGGTACGGCCGCGGATCGTCCGCGCCGCAAGCCGCGCACGGAGCGTGCTCGAGGCGCACGTCGAGGCGCCGTCCCGCCGCCGGACGTGAGTGCGCGTCGAGGGTCATGCGGCCGAAGCCTACCATCCGGTGCGCGCACAGCCTGGAAGGTTGTGCGCTCGCGCCGTAGAAAAGAAGCTGCATGACGCGCCGACGACGCTCTGGAATGTCCTTCGCACACGGAGCGATGCCCTTCGGCCTGGGTCACACGAAGCCGCACCACTTCCGCGAGATGCTGCGCATCGTGTGGGCGAACAAGGATTCGCCGGGGTGGGCGTGGAAAGTTTTGACGCAGGGCGTGTGCGATGGTTGCGCGCTCGGGACCAGCGGTCTGCGCGACTGGACGATCGAGGGGACGCACCTGTGCATGGTGCGGCTCGAGCTCTTGCGGCTGAACACGATGGGTGCGCTCGACGTCGACGTGCTCAGCGATGTCGATTCCTTGCGCAAGCACACGTCGAAGGAGCTGCGCGAGCTCGGCCGGATCCCCTATCCGATGCGCCGACGCCGGGGCGAGAAGGGTTTCACGCGCGTCACTTTCGACGAGGTCTGGCGCGATGTCGGCCCGCGTTGGCGCGCGCTCGATCCGAAGCGCACCGCGATGTACGTCACGTCGCGCGGCATCACGAACGAGGTCTACTACGTGGCGCAGAAGGTGATGCGCTACCTCGGCTCGAACAACGTCGACAACTCGGCGCGTCTCTGCCATTCGCCCAGCACGAGCGGCCTCAAGACGACCGTCGGTGTCGCCGCGACCACGTGCTCGTACATCGACTGGCTCGAAAGCGACCTGATCGTGTTCTTCGGGTCGAACCCGGCAAACGATCAGCCGGTGACGACGAAGTACCTGCTCGAGGCCAAGAAGAACGGCGCGCGTGTGCTGTCGGTCAATGCGTTCCGCGAGCCGGGCTTGGAACGCTACTGGGTGCCGTCCAACGCCTCGTCGGCACTGTTCGGCACGGACATTTGCGACCGCACGTTCCTGGTCAAGATCGGCGGCGATCTGGCGTTCCTGAACGCGGTCGCCAAAGTCCTGGTCGCGCAGAACTGGATCGCGCGGGAGTTCATCGAGAGCGCGACGGTCGGGTTCGCCGAGTGGAAGTCCGAGCTCGATGCGCAGCCGATGGAATCCTTGCTCGCGCAATGCGGCCTTTCCATCGGGGAAGTCGAAGCGTTTGCCGCCGAATTGCGCAGCGCCGATCGCGGCGTCTTCGTGTGGTCGATGGGCATCACGCAGCACCTTCACGGCGGCGACACGGTGCGCGCGATCGCGAACCTCGGCTTGTTGCGCGAGTACGTCGGTCGCAACGGCACCGGCCTGATGCCGATCCGCGGCCATTCGGGCGTGCAAGGCGGAGCGGAGATGGGTGCCTATTCAACCGCGTTCCCAGGCCCGCTCGCGATCGATGCGGACAATGCGCGCAAGTTCACCGACCTGTGGGGCTTCGACGTGCCGAACGCACCGGGCCTGATGACGGTCGACTACCTCGAGGCCGCCGGGCGCGGAGAGATCGATGCGTTCTACTGCATCGGCGGGAACTTCCTCGAGACGATGCCCGAGCCCGCGCGGATCGAGAAGGCGCTCGCACGGATCCCGTTGCGCGTGCACAGCGACATCGTGCTGACGTCTCAGATGCTCGTCGAGCCGGCTGACGTCGTGTATTTGTTGCCGGCGAAGACGCGCTACGAGCAGAAGGGCGGCGGGACGGAGACGTCGACGGAGCGCCGCGTGATCTTCTCGCCGGAGCTCTCCGGTCACGACATCGGTGAGACGCGCAGCGAGTGGGAGATGCTGCTCGACCTCGCCCGCGCCGTGAGGCCCGAGAGCTACGCGCGCGTGCACTTCGCGAGTGGCGCCGCCATTCGCGCCGACATCGAGCGCGCCAACCCCGTTTACGCCGGCATCGCGGCGCTCTCGAAACAAGGCGACCAGTTCCAATGGGGCGGTCGTCACCTGTGCGCCGACCGCAAGTTCCCGACGAGCGACGGCAAGGCGCACTTCCAACCGGTCATGCCGCCGAACGTGGTGCGCGGCAAGGACACGTTCGTGCTCGCGACGCGGCGCGGCAAGCAGTTCAACTCGATGGTGCAGCGCGAGCGCGATCCGTTGACGGGCGCCGATCGCGATCACGTGTTCATGTCGAAGTCTGACGCCGCACGTTTGGGCTTTGCGCAAGACGACGCGATCGTGCTGCGCAACTCCGTCGGCACGTTTCGCGGCCGCGTGTTCCTCGCCGATTCCGCGCCCGGCACGCTGCAAGGTCACTGGCCCGAGGTCAACGTGCTCATCCCCCACGGCCGCGTCGAGCCCGGCGGCGGCGTACCCGACTACAATGCCGATGTGACGATCGAACGCGCCTGAACCAGTCGACGTCCTATGGACAGTGTTGGC
>JBBQNP010000243.1:0-4525 GCA_038330085.1 Planctomycetota bacterium
CGCCGCGGGAGAGGACACGGGCGAGCGCTTGTGGCCGCTGCCGTTGCTGGACGTGCACAAGGACGCGATGAAGGGCACGTTCGCCGACCTGAAGAACATCTCCGGCGGTGATCTCGGCGCCGGATCGAGCGCAGGTGCTGCATTCCTCGCTCCGTTCGTGCCGCCCGAGATCGCGTGGGCGCACCTCGACATCGCCGGCACCGCATGGGGCGGATCGGGTCGCGACTGGGTCGGCGGACCGATGGGCTCGGGCTTCGGCACGCGCCTGCTCGTGCGCTGGCTGCAGACGCACAGGTGATCGAAGCGCAGCTCACCTGCTGCGCACATCGAAAAACAAGCCGGCTGCGAGGCGAGTGCCCCGCAGCCGGCTTGCGTGAGAATCAGGCCGAGGCGTCGGTCGACGTCCCGTCCCGCATCAGATCAGGGGATCCAGAAGATCACGAGACCGTTCGTCAGGTTGAACGTGGACGGCGTGCAGAACGCGGCCGAGTTGCGGAACCAGGCCTGGTACGTGAACGTGCCGCCGCCGGCCGGGATCATGCCCTTGATGTGGATGGCCGGGCTGCCGCTCGGGTAGCTCGCCGTGCCACCCGACGCGGTCTTCGTGCCGAGACGGACGACGGTGCCGCCGGCGCAGCGCTTGCCGTCGCCGAACACCGAGCCGCCACCGGCGATCGTAACCGTGCCCTGGAAGAACAGCGCCGGGGCCGTGGCCGGCATGCCCGAGGCGGTCAGGACCACCGTGTCGCCTGAAACCGACGGGTTGCCGGTTCCGGTCAACAGGGCACCCGCCGGGTTGAGGGAGGTCGGGCAGCCGCCCGGGTTTCCGCCGTTTTGGTTGCACGGGCAGCCCGAGTTGCCTTCGCAAGCCGAGGTGATCGTGCCGGTGATGGTCGGCTTGCAGTAGCGGCCGCCTTCGATGTTGGCGGTCCCCGAGTCGTCTTGCCAGGCCGCCATGTAGCAGTCGTTCGTACCGCCGCCGCTGTGGTCGGAGGTGATCTCCACGAAATCCTCGTGGGTCGTGGAGAAGGCCAGGTTCTGGTGCACTTCGATGTTCGACAGGGTGGCGCCGGACAAGCTGAAGCTCGAGATGTACACGTCGTAGTCGGTCCCGCTGCCCAAGAACGACTCGGAGTACGCCACGGCGAACGTGTCGCCGTCGGAGTCAGCGGACGGACGAACTTGGTCCTCGCCCGAGAAAGTGCCGCCTTCGAGCAACGAGAGGTTGCTCGCGGTCACGAACGTCGCGCCGGTCAAGACCGTGCCCTGCAGGTCGTGCGCTGTGCCGCTGCCGCGCTGGTAGGCGGCGAGCCAAGGACGCGTGCCGCCGTCGAGCACGGAGCTCGCCGTCGGGTTCGTGTCGTTCGCGCCCGAGAAGTCGACCGAGAACGAAGCGTTCGTGATCGAGCCGTCCCACAGGAGCGTGGCACCGCGGATGTCTTCGTCCGCCGAGTTGAACGTGCGTTGCCACACGACGCCCCAGCTCTGCGTGGCGAAGGGCGCGATGCCGTCCGACTTGGAGACGCTCGGGTTGGTGTCGTTCGTGGCACTCGAGTTGTCGATCAGGATCGTGCCGGGTCCGTTCAGGACGCTGGCCGCGGTCACCGTGCGGCCGTGGACGTCCTGGTCGCCGGCGGCGAAGTTGCGTTGCCACACGACGAGGTAGTAAGTCGGGCCGCTGAGGACCGGGTCACCGCCGACGTCCGGGTTGGACTTGTCACCCGACTCGGCGCCGTTGATCACGAACTGCACGCCCACCGTGGTCGAGCCCGCGTTGCGCGTCCGACCGACGATCTCGCGCGTTCCGCTCGTGGGCAGGCCACGCTCGGCGACGACGAGGAAGTTGTCGGCGATGTTGTTGTTGGCGATCTTGGGATGCGCCCAGTAAGTCGTCGTGAAGTCGATCGTCGCGGTGCTGCCGACGACCAGCGTTCCAGCCGCGTTGTGCATCTGCGTGTACACGTCGTGGTCTGTGGTTCCGAAGACCTGTTCCCACGTGAAGCAGAAGACGTTGTTCGTCACGTCGTAGGCCACGTCCGGGGTGGTGGTGACCGCGGTGCCTGCATCCGGGGCGAACGTCGCCATGACCGGGTCCACCGTCAGCGGGAACGTCGCAGTGGCGACGAACGAGGCCGGCACGCGCAGCTCGATGCCGCCGTCGTTCAGCGTAGCCGAGAGCTCGACCTTCGAGCCACGGGCGTCGATCGCGATGGCGTGGCTGTAGGTCACGGCGCCGAGGTCGTTCTTGAACAAGAGGCCGTCGCCCGCGAGCGAAGCCTGGAGGCTCGACTGCACGCCGATGTGCAGGACGAGATCACCGCTCGCCGGGAGCGAGCGGAAGATGAACGACTGCTCGACGGAGTCGGTCGCGAGGTCGTAGACCTCCGTCAGGATGCCCCGGTCGTACTGGACGCTCAGGTCGGCGAAGACCGGCTGGACGGCCGAGTCGAACGACACCGGCTGACCGCCGACGCTCACGCTCGAGAGCGTCAACGACAGCGGGTAGATGTCCGGCGCGGTCGAGCCGAAGAAGGGGATGTACGTCGCCGTGCTGGCGTTGAACTGCGACTTGTACGCAGTGCCCATCGCCCACAGCGATCCGTCGACGACGGCGGTGTAGACCTTGGAGGTCTCGGCCATCGGCGTGATTTGCGGAGCGTTGTCGAGAGCGGGGTTCTTGCGGCGAACCGGTGCTTGCGTCGTGTTGTCGATCGCCGGCGGGGTGAACGGAGCCTTCGCGGGCGCCGTCCACGGGGTCTTGACGTCCTGCATGAGCGGGAGCACATGCGGGACCTTCACTGCTTGGGATTCTGACTGTGCAAACGAGGTCTGTGTCAGTCCGAACACGAGCGCTCCGCAGAGCGGCAGTGCACGAGACAGACGAACGGGACCATTCCTCGAAACGTTCATGGAGAAACTCCTGGATGAAGAGGGACGCCCTGATGGGCAATGTGGGGGGACGATCACTACGAGCACCAACCTGCGCGAGCATGCAAGTGCTCGTGGAACACCCGACGCATGCGATCTCCGCAATTCTCGTCGCGACGGTCGTCGCGGTGATCGCACCCGGGGGGCCCGCTCATTGTTCCACTCCAGCGCCAGGAGGGAAGCCGCTCTTCGCCCCTGAATCCGGGGAATCGTGGATATGGGACCGCTGCAGAGCCTCGCCTTTGGAATATCACCATGGAACCTTGCCTCCACCTTGATCGTGGTCGTCGTGGGAAGGGATCGCGGAGTGCGGGGCTCGAAATCGAGAAGTATTGCGGAACAGAGGGAACTTTCAGATGCCGGCTCGCTGCCGGAAGAGAAACGGTCGATCTGAGCGAACGGTTCCCGCAACCGCTCGAGGGGCGTGAGATCCAAATCCGGTCGCGGAAGCTCCTGAACCGACCGCGCGCGGAATCAGGGTCCGTCCCTCTGCATGACCACGCGCAGCCACGGCATCCACGCGCGGATGCGGCCGGTCTGTGGGTCGGGGTCGCTCCTGTCGGTCATGTGCCAACCCTGGAGCACCGCCTTCAACGCCGTCGGTTCGGCATCCAGCTCGACGTTCAGCAGACCCTTGGCGTCCGTCGCGCCGCAGTCGTGGCCGTCGAGCAGGATGCGCACGAGCGCGAGATCGTGGTCCGCTCCGTCGACCGCGTGCACTTCGACGCCGAAGCCCTGCTTCGGACGCAACACGATCGGTCCTGTGTCGGCGGAATACGCGATCTCGGTGAGCAACGGAAGGTAGCCGTGCGCGCGTAGCTCGATCGAGTAGCGCGGCGCCGTCGGCAGGCGCGTGCGCAACGTCTTCTTGTCCACGGAAACAGCGCGTGGATCGTCGGCACCGGGGATGCGGACGAGGATCCGCTCGAAGAGCACGACCTCATTCGTCTTCACATCGCGCACGTCGAACAGCAGTTCGCTCATCGCCGTGCGGTCGTGCACGAGGAACTCGATCGTGCGACCGTCGGGTTCCGCAGTGATGTTCGCCGGCGACACGGGTGTCCCGTCGGCGGCGACGGCATCGAGATGGTGGACGACGCGTTCGAGGGTCGGGAACTCCGCGCGGCCCGCTCCCGTCGCAGCGTTCCAGGCCACGTTCTGTCCCACGATCGACGGATGCGCGCCCTCGGATGCGGCGTGCACGCGCACGGAGCCGGCGTACGTGCCGCTGTCGCTCTTCAACGCGATGATCAGGTTGCCTGTCGGCGCAGCAGGTTGCAGCTCGACGTCGAAGCGCTGATCCGCACCCGCGACGACGTCGACGTCCTGCGCGAAGTCCGGATGGCCCTTGGCTTCGACCTTCAGCGCGTACGATCCCGGCGCGACCCAGCGCACGTCGAAGTTGCCCTCGTCGTCCGTCGCGGCGAGCACGGGCCGGTTCTTCGGATCGCGGAACGACGCGCCGGGCTTCCACATCTGGATCGTTTGGCTGCCGGCGTTCCCGCTGCCGGCGACGCTCACCGTGCCGCGTACGCGTGCCGTAGGTTCGAACCGCACGTCGAGCGGCGTCGCGCAGATGCCGACGTTCGTCGAGACC
>JBBQNP010000244.1:0-4498 GCA_038330085.1 Planctomycetota bacterium
GCGACTGCGGCGACCAAGGCGACTCCGGCCACGATCAGGCCGTATTCGACGAGGGCTGCACCGCGCTTGCTGCGACGTGACTTGTTGATGAGATTCATTCGAGGGACTCCTGCGATTCAATTGACAGCGGAAGGGTTCCACGATCGGGACATGCTGCCATCGCCCAGATCGGATGCTATTGGGGGCGGCTAGCCGCCCTGTGCCGTGCCGGGCAGCGGAGCCGAAGGATTGTGCCCGGGCATGGCTTTCATGCCGGACAATCGCGACCTTGCCTGGGGAAAGTCGGGGTTGCCGTCCACAGCGGCCTTGTATTGGCGTTGGGCCTCCTCGTTCTGCCCCCCGGCTTCGGCGATGAGGCCGCGGTTGTAGGCCACCCTCCAGGCCGGGGCGCCGAGCTTCTCAGCTGCGGTGATTTCCCCGCGGGCGCCCTCCAGGTCGTGGGACATGTACAGCACGCCGGAGTAGGCCTCGCGCAGGCTAGCGTTGTCCGGCGCGTACTGGATCTGCGTCGAAAGCAGGCGACGCGCGTAGGGCAGGTTGCCCTCGTCGATCGCGATGCGGCTGCGCAAGATCGCGGCCTCGGCATGGGCCGGCTGGTCGTGGAAGATCGCATCGAGGTAGCGCTGCGCCTTCACCGTCTCCTGGGCTTCGTACGCCATGACAGCACATGCCATCAGCGTGGGGACGTGACCGGGAACGTCGAGCGCCAGGCGCTCGGTCTCGAGCTGGATGCGACTGCAGTCGCGCAGGATCGAACCGTCGTACGTGGTCTGCCCGGACTTGGCCTGGTCGTACTCGTCGACCAGACGGGCAAGGCGCGTGTCGGGATCGCACTCGGTGTCACGGTGTCCGAACGAATAGCTCGTGCAACCACTCGCGAGGAACACGAGCAACGCAACGGAGGCAAATAGATGGTGCGTTCGCATGGTGCTCACTGCTTTCCTTCTGCGGCGGGCTTTGCAACCGGCTTCTCGCGATGAGGCATGAGCTCGATCGAGGGGGGATAAGCCCACATACGCGCCTCGACCGGTGTGTCGCGCACGATCGTAGGGTTGAGTGAGATCACGAGCTCGCGGTTCTTGTCCTGGAAGCTCTTGTCGTGGAACAGCCAGCCGAGGATGGGAATCTGCGCCAAGCCGGGCGTGTCGCTTTTCTTGTCCGTCCTCGAGCTGTCCGTGACCCCACCGATCAGGAGCACTTCGCCGTCGCGCAATCGCGCAGTCGTGCTCATCGACTTCTCGGCGAACGAGACGGACACCTGCGGTGTACCCGTCGTGACGCGAACGAGCTGCGTGAGCTCGAAGTCGGGGTTCGAGACCGAGGGCACGACATCCAAAGTGATGTAGCCGTCTTCGTCGACCAACGGACGAACGGCCAAGTGGATACCGAACGTGAGCTTGTCGGGGAACGAGACCGTGGAGCCGACGCCCACACCCGTCGTGAGCGTGTTCTGAACGGTGATCGAACCACCGTCACCGAACGCTGCGGTTTCACCCGACAGAACTGTCAAGGACGGGCTCGACAAGGTCTTGGCGATCCCTTGAGACTCGAGCAGGTTGAAGGCCGCATCGACCGCAAAACGTCCGCCACCGACCTGGAAGCGGTTGTTGAACCCCCCCGCCAGGAACGAAATGACGTTCGAGATGTCGGTGTTCTGGTGGCCGCGGATGACCTCGCCGTCTGCGTTCGTGCCGCCGTTGGGCGGCTGGATTGCGTTCGGGTTGATGCCGTTCGTGTCGAAGTCGGCGACCTTCGCGCTATTGAGCGACGAGTCCCACTCGAGCAGGTCGGTGCGGTTGATCTCGTAGAGCTTGATGTTGACGCGCACCTGCGGGAGATCGTCGACCGTGAGGAACGACACGATGCGCCCGTCCGCGAGCTCGACCGCCTTGGCGCGGGCGATGTTCGCCTCGAGCTTGTTGTCGAGCAGGTTGGAGAAGCCCGAGCCGCTGCCCAACGACGATCCCGTCGAGCCCGCCGAGAAAATGCCACGCAGGGAGTTGTCGTTGCTGTTGGTGCCGTTCTTTCCGGCCTTCTGACGCAGTGCGCCCGACTCGTCTGCGGCGACCTTGATGTCGGATCCCGTGTCCCCGATCCTCAACGGTGTCTCGGTCGTGCGCGTCAGTCCGCCCGCAAAAGTTTCCGTCACTCGCTGGATTTCGCCGGCGCGTTTGCGGCGAACGAGTTCCTGCTGCTGGAACACCTTCGATGCGAGCGTGAGCGTCTGCACGAGCACGGTCTGGTTCGGCACGGAACCCGTCATCACGAGTACGTCGGTGTCACCCGTCGGGTCCATTTGCGCTACGCGCGAGACCTTCACTTTGGGCGCATGGAGCTGCTCGTGGATCGCGCGCTCGAGGACTTGCTCGATCGAGGTCAGTTGATCGTCACTCTCGAGCTGGGTCACGATGCGCTTGCCGTCCTTGTCACCAAGGGCGGTGCGCGCGAGCGTGACCGCTTGATGCAATGCAGGCAGGTCGGGCATCGCGCCCGTGATGACGAACACGTCCAACGTGTCATCCGGCATTCCACCTTGCTGGATCCGGCGCACGACGATCCGCTTCCCGCCGAGCATCGAGAGCTCCGATTGCAGGGATTGTTCGATCGTCCCGCTTGCTGCCTGCAGACGGATGAGGTTGATCACCTTGCCGGACGAGGCCTTCTGGTCCGTGCGACTCGCGCTGGCGTAGTCGCTGGCTGCCTGTGCCGCGCGCGCGGAGTAGGAACCGTCGGGAACCAGGCCCGTGAGCACGATCGCCTCGCGATCCGGCGCGACGTCGACGTCGATGCTCGGATGGATGCTCTTCATCGCGGCCTCGAGCACGGACAGATCGCGCTTGACGGTGAAGACGAGCTGCTCGCTTCCTCCATCGGCGTATTGAATGGTCACGACGGTGCGACCGACGCCCTTGGGGACGAGACGCACCTTGCGCTTGGTGACGGTGGTCTCCTTCGGGATGTCGATCACCTTGTCGTCGGCGGATACGACGCCGGAGATGTCCTTCGAGAACGTCAACCATGCATCCATGTGCTCGGGGATCATGCGCACGTCCGCGGAGTGCTTGCCCGCGGTCAGCACGTCGACGAGTCCAGATGTCTGATCCTGCTTGGAACCCAGCGATGCGGGCAACGCCGCGGAGAGGGAGATCGCGATGACCGTTCCCAGGATGAACGGCACGCTACCGCTGCGCGGCTGTCGCGCTTCGGACGCAGGTGCCTGCGCGCGCGAACGTTTGTTGAGTGCGTCGAGCATTCTCATGAGCACACCTCGTGATGAAGGGTGCTTGCTCGCGCGCTCGGAGCGCATGTCGTGACGGTACGCATCTGGAATCCTTGGTCGATGTTGCGAATCGGTCCCCTCCGCGCGCAGCGGCCCGAGTCGGAGTCGAGTTCGACTCCGCTCCTGCTGGGGAAACTGGTGCGAAAAGCTGGAAGGATTTCGGGGGGGATGGGAAGGGTGAAGATCTGCTCACCGGCCTTGGGTCAGGTTGTTGGTGAGCTTGATGAACTGGAGAAAGACGGGTCCCAACGTCGAGACGAAGATCCCCGGCAAGAAACACAGCACGAGCGGGAACACGAGCTTCACCGTCAGCGCCTGCGCGAGCATGTTCGCGTCTTCGCGACGACGGTTGCGCAAATCGTCGGCTTGCGTGCGCAGCACGTTCGTGAAGCCCGACCCGATCTGCTCGGCTTGGACGAGCGCTGACGCGAAGATCGACACGGATGCGACCTCGACGCGGCGCGCGAACCTGCGGAAGCAGTGCACGCGCGGCACGCCGCTCATCGTCTCGACCTGGAAGGATCGGAGCTCCTGGAACAGGGGCCGATGCACTTCACCGGATCCGATGACGCGCTCGAGCGCGCTGTCGAACGCCAGACCCGATTCGCTCATCGTCGCGAGGAGTTCGAGCGTGACGGGGAGATCCTGCTCGATCTCGCGCACGCGCTTTTTGCGCTTCGAGTTGACGATGGACCACGGCACGAACGCGAACAGGATCAGGAGAATCCACGGACCGAAAGAGAGGATGGGGCGCGCCAGGTCGCCGGCGCCGCCCGGAATCCCGCTCGCAGCCTCGACGGCGCTGGCGGTCAAGCCGCTCTGCGTGACGAAGATCGCTGCACCGACGCCGACGAGCACGCTGACAACCGACGCCATGAGGAACGCCGACGTCGCCGAGCGGCGGCGATACCCAGCGAGGTAGAGCCAGCGGCGCAGGAATCCCTGGCCTTCCAGCTCCTCGACGTCGAGCTCTTGCGCCGCGTCGATCGCGTCCTCTTCGGCCCATGCACGTCGACGAGACCGCTCGCGGTTGCGCCAACGCCCCCAGGCGACGGCTGCAAACAGGATCGCGGCCAGCCACAGGCCGACGACCGCGAGGAGCTTGGTGTTCGTGTCGAGAGTTTGCATGGGAAGGCGCGCGCTCGGCTCAGAACTTCATCTGCGACAAACGCGTGATCCACAGCAAGCCTACCGCCTGCAAGACCATCGCACTGGCCA
>JBBQNP010000245.1:0-4496 GCA_038330085.1 Planctomycetota bacterium
TGCCTGACGCCGGATCCGTGCCCCGCGCTGCGCCTCGACAAGACGACCGAGGGCTATCGGCGGTTGCTCGGGTTGGTGCGCACGACGAAGGGCGTGAAGCACGCGTTCGTCAGCTCCGGCATTCGCTACGACATGCTGCGCAACAAGAAGGGCGAGCTGCTTCCGCTGCACCACGATCTGGTCGCGCACCACGTGCCCGGTCGCATGAAGCTCGCGCCGGAGCACGCATCGAACGCGGTGCTCGAAGCGATGAACAAGCCGCGCTTCGAGGTCTACGAGGAGTACGAGAAGGACTACAAGGACGAGTGCAAGGAGACGGGGCGCGACCAGCACCTCGTCAACTACTTCATCGTCGGACATCCGGGCACGACGTTGGACGCGGCGATCGAGCTCTTCGAGAAGCTCCTCGTGCGCAACTATTCGCCGGAGCAGGTGCAGGAGTTCATCCCGCTGCCGATGACGCGCGCGTGCGTGCAGTACGTGACGGGCAAGGACCCGATGACGATGAACGAGCTGCATGTTCCGCGGGGTGAGCACGAGCGGCGCATGCAGAAGGCGCTCGTGAGGTGGAAGGCGCCCGAGAGCAAGGTGCTCGTCGAAGAAGCGCTGCAGAAGGCGGGACGAACGGATCTGCTCGATCGGTTCCGTCACGCGTTGCGCGGCGCGCGTGCGAAGCGCGAGTCGGACGACGCGGACCTCGACACCTGCGGCTGATGCCCGGATAGGGGGCGCTCCTCGCCCGCATCCTCGCGGGTTCTGACAGGGCCCCAACGCGAGGTATACCTGGACCCGGTTGTTCGCGGGGATTCCGTCTGCTCCTCGCCCGCGCCGAGGGGCAGAATGGCCGGAGCGCGGACGAGGCGTCACGGGGGCGCCGTCGAATCGCGCATCGCGCAGTCGACAAGGAGAGACACGATGAACTTCGATTTGAAGGGCCTGAACGATCGTCTCGAGCGCCTCGAAAAAGAGAACAAGCGCCTGAAGGTGTGGGGCGGCATCGCGGCGGGCGGGTTCTTGTGCATCGGCTTGTTCGGTTTCGCCGCGCCGGTCGTGTGCGACATCGTCACGGGCGAGCGCTTGGTGATCCGCGACAACAGCGGGCGTCAGCGGGTCGGGATCGACGCGTACCACAACAGTGCGCCGGGCATGACGCTCAACGATGTCAACGGCCGTGAGCGCGCGAAGCTCGGACTCAACGACAAGGGCGACGTGACGTTGAGCTTCACGGACGAGAAGGGGACGGCGAAGGCGAGCTACTTGTTCTCCGCGGAGGGCGCGCCGAAGGACGAGGCACCGAAGACGGGGGACAAGGAGAAGGAGAAGGAGAAGGACAAGGAGAAGAAGAACGATCCGTCCATGGCGACGGACGAAGCGATGCGCTGAGCACCGCGAGGGGGGCTGGGCGCTGCGCGCTCAGTCCGCTCCGGGCTGAAGGCACGGAGGCAGGCAGCCTGCGTGCCTTCAGGTGTCGGACTGGACACGTCAGACCGGACATGTCGGACCGGACATGTCGGACCGGACAAGGCTGGCTGCGCCTTCGGCGCAGCGAACGATGCGGCCCTCCGCATCGCCCGGACGCGGCAGGTCTACGTCGGCTCGAGCAACTCGCCCGAGCACGATCCGATCAGCCGCGACGGTCCATGCCTACGTACGCTCTCTGCTTCGAGCCGACGTAGACCTGCCGCGGGCGGGCGATGCGGAAGTCCGGATCGTTGCGCATCTCCAAAAAATGAGCGATCCACCCCGGCAGTCTCCCCATCGCGAACATGACGGTGAACATGTTCGTCGGGATGCCGAGCGCCTTGTAGATGACGCCCGAGTAGAAGTCGACGTTGGGATACAGCTTGCGCGAGACGAAGTACTCGTCCTTGAGCGCGATCTCCTCGAGCTGCATCGCGATCTCGAGCAGGCGGCTCGACGTGCCGAGCTTGTTGATCACCTGCGTGCACGTGCGCTTGAGCACCGCCGCGCGCGGGTCGTAGTTCTTGTAGATGCGGTGGCCGAAGCCCATCAGGCGCGCCGTCTCGTTCTTGTCCTTGGCTTTGGCCAGGAACTTCTCGGCGCTGCCTTCTTCGCGCGCGATCTGCTCGAGCATCTCGATCACCTTCTGGTTCGCGCCGCCGTGCAGCGGGCCCCAGAGTGCGGCGATCCCGGCCGAAATCCCTGCGAACAGGTTGGCCTGCGAAGAGCCGACCATGCGCACCGTCGACGTCGAGCAGTTCTGCTCGTGGTCGGCGTGCAGGATCAGGAGCAGATCGATCGCCTTGCTGATGACCGGGTCGACGACGTACTCCTCGCACGGCGTCGCGAACATCATGTGCAGGAAGTTCGCGCAGTAGTCGAGGTCGTTGCGCGGGTACATGAACGGCTGGCCGATCGAGTGCTTGTACGAGCACGCCGCGATCGTCGGCATCTTCGCGAGCAGGCGCGTGATCGTCGTCTGGATCAGACGCTCGCTCTCGGGCTCCTGGTAGAACGTCGCGAGCGCACCGACCGTCGCGACGCACACCGGCATCGGGTGCGCGTCCTTGGGCAGCGCGCCGAAGAACGCGCGGAAGTCCTCGTGCAGCATCGTGTGCTGCGTGATGTCGCGCGAGAAGCTCGCCAGCTCGGCGCGCGTCGGCAGCTCGCCGTGGATCAGGAGCCACGCGACCTCGAGGAACGTGCTGTGCTCCGCCAGCTCTTCGATCGGATACCCGCGGTAGCGCAGGATGCCCTTCTCGCCGTCGATGAACGTGATGGCACTCTGGCACGCGCCCGTGTTGCCGTACCCGGGGTCGAGTGTGATCAGCCCCGTGCCGCTGCGCAGCTTGCTGATGTCGAACGCGGCCTCGTCCTCGGTCCCGCGCACGATCGGCATGCTCACGCGCTTGCCGTCGTACGTGAGCTCGACGGACTGTTGCTGCTTCTTGTCGCTGGTCATCTCGCCCGTGGTCTTGATCTCGCCCGTCTGGCTCGCCATCTCGATCCCTGTCCGGCGCTTTGGGTTCGGCGCTGCGTGTGCGTTGCTACTCGTGCTGTGCTGCTCTAACCGTACCGTGCAGGCGCTTCGCAGTTGCGGAGCGGAGCGTCCTGCCCGAGTTCCTCGTTCGCGTCGAATGCGTTTCCGGCGTCCGACTCGGAGCGCAGTAGGATCGCAGCCGACACGGGTAGAGTTCAAGAGCTTATCGGAAGAGCCTGTCGAAAGGGCTTATCGGACCTTCGCCTTGGAAACGTGCGCGCGATCCGAACGGTCGGGGTCCGAATCGTTGAGTCCGGTCCAGGCCTCCAGCGTCTCGCGCGCGCAGCGCTCCCACGTGAACTCGCGCGCGACCAACTCTCGGCGCGCCACGGCCTGACCGTCTTGTGAGCTCTCGAGAGCGCGCCGGATCGCCTCGGCGAGGAGGTCGGGCTCGCGCTGGCATTCGTCGCCGTCGACGAGCTCGGCCACCCCCGAAAGCGCCTCTTCGAAGGCTCCGATCCGGCTGGCGACGACCGGCACGCCGACCGCCAGCGCTTCGAGGGGTGTCACCGGCGTCAGCTCGTCGTCGGAGAGGTGCACGAGCACGGACGCCGCACCCACGCGCCCGGGCATCTCGCGCTCGAGAGCGACCCGGTCGGGCACGATGCGGTGCGCGCGCGCGTCGGCGGGCCGGGTCCACAGCACCTTGTCCGCGAACCTGGAGGTGCGCAGTGCCTCCTCGAGCGCGATCGCTCCCGGATCGGCGGGCGCACCGGGCAGGTCGGCGTACTCGAGTCGTGCATCGAGGCCCGCTGCGCACAGGCGCTCGAACGCGCGCAGCACGACGAGCGGGCGGCGCGAGGAGCGCACCCGGCCGAGCACGAGGATGCGCGGCGGGCTCGCGCGCGGACCGATCGTCGTCAGCGTGCGCCGCCAGTGCTCGCACCCGACGTGCACGCGCACGACGCGCGCCGGTGAGAGCGCGAAGCGCTGGATCACCTGGCTGCGCGCCGCATCGGAGAAGGTGAACACGAGGTCCATGCGCTCGAGGCACGTTCTCCAGCGCTCCTCGACCTTCGACGGTCCACTCTCCTTCGTTCCCGATGCGGGCATCTCGGAGATCGCGATGCTCTGCTTCGCGGTCGCGATCGGCAGTGCGAGGGGCAAGGCGTGGTGAAACACGTCGACGCCGCCCAGCCAACCGTCGGCGCCTCGTCCTCCGACGGCGCGCGCGAGACGCACGACGCTGCGCGGGACGTGGCTCGTGACACGCGACGTGCGCGGATCGCCGATCGTCAGACCGAGCGAGCGCGGGTCGACGGTCCGTTCCCCGGGGCCGACTTCGAAGAGCGCGAGATCGGGGCGACCTTCGAGGTGGACGAGCGCGCGCACGAGCTCGCGCACGTAGCGACCGACGCCGGGCGGGTGCACGAGTGCCGGCAGGTAGTCGATTCCGATGCGCATGGTCGTCGCAGGCTTCAGGGACCGCTCTTGAACCCGGGTCGCTTCGGCGCTGACCGCGAGCCCGGCCCGGGCTGCTTGCGCCCCGTCTTCG
>JBBQNP010000246.1:0-4491 GCA_038330085.1 Planctomycetota bacterium
CGCCGCTTCTTCTTGTCGCGCTTCTTCTTGTCCTTGCGTTTCGCGGCACTCTGGCGCGTCGGCGACGAGCCCATCGGACGCGCGCCCCCGCCGAACAGCCCACCCATGTCGCCCGGAGCGCCGCCTCCTCCGCCCGGCAGGCCTCCGCCCGGTTTGGCTCCCCCGCCGAACATGCCGCCGATGCCGCGACCGATGCCGGAGAGACCGCTGCCGATGCCGCTCCCGATTCCCGACAGGCCGCTTCCGATACCGCCCAGCATCCCGCCGCCGCCGTCGGGCGCCACCATCTCGCCGCTCGGCGACATCGCTTCGAGCGCCTCCCGCTTGCCCTTGGCGCCGAACTGCGAAGCCAGGCCCATCTTGTTGAGCTGCTTCATCATCGACTTCATCTCCTTGAAGCGCTTGAGGAGATCGTTGACCGCACCGACGTCTTGTCCGGCACCGCGCGCGACGCGTCGACGGCGGTTCATGTCGAGCACTTCCGGTTGCAGCCTTTCGCGCGGCGTCATCGACGTGAACAGCGCCTCGAGCCGGTTCATCTGCTTGTCGTCGATGTTGACGGTGTCGGCGATGCCCGACATGCCCGGCATCATGCCGAGGACCTTCTTCATCGGGCCGAGCTTTCGGATCATGCGCAGTTGGCTGAGCATGTCCTCGAGCGTGAAGTTGCCCATCACCATCTTCTCGAAGTTCGCTTGCGCGTCCTTCTCCGAGATCGATGCCTGAGCTCTTTCGACCAGCCCGACGACGTCGCCCATGCCGAGGATGCGACCCGCCATGCGCTCCGGATGGAACGCGTCGAGGTCGTCGATCTTTTCGCCCATGCCGACGAACAGGATCGGCTTGCCCGTGACAGCCTTGAGCGACACCGCCGCACCGCCGCGCGCATCCCCGTCGAGCTTCGTGAGGATCACGCCCGACAAGTACACGTGGTCGTAGAACGCCTTCGCCGAAGCGACCGCGTCCTGACCGGTCATCGCGTCGACGACGAGCACGGTGTTCGTGGGCTTGGTCGCGTTCGCGATCGCGCGCACCTCGTCCATCAGCTCAGCATCGATGTGCAATCGACCGGCCGTGTCGAGGATCACCGTGTCAGCACCGGCTTCGCGCGCGTACGCGATGCCTTGCACGCACATCTGCGTCGGCGTGAGGCCTTCCTTGTGGAAGACGGGCACGGCGATCTGTCGGCCGAGCACCTTGAGCTGTTCGACGGCAGCCGGTCGCTTGACGTCGGCCGCGACGAGCAACGGTCTGCGCTTGTGTTTGTCGCGCAGGTGCTTGGCGAGCTTGGCGCACGTCGTCGTCTTGCCGGAACCCTGCAAGCCCGCCATCAAGATGATGGTCGGGCCGTTCTTGGCGAACTCGAGGCGCGCGTCGGTCGGCCCCATGAGCTCGACGAGCTCGTAGTGGAAAGCCTTGACGAACTGCTGGGAGGGCTCGACGCCGGCGATGAGCTTCGCGCCGACGACGCGCGCGCGGACCTTCTCGGTGAAGTCCTTGACGACCTTGAAGTTGACGTCGGCTTCGAGGAGCGCCGCGCGCACCTGCGCGAGTCCCTCTTCGATGTTCTCGGGGGTGAGCTCCTTCTGTCCGCGCAGGAAGGAGAACGATTTCGACAAGCGCTCGGTCAGTGTTTCGAACATGGCGTGAAGGCTGGGCAGACTAGCCGAGGCAGCCTGCACTGACCAGACGCCCCATTGCGATGTCGCACCCGCCGCACAGCAGGGCGCTCTGCCTCGATCTCGTCGTTCTCTGGACGTGCGTCGAACGAGTCGCTTCGCGAGCCGCCGGCTACGGCTGCCAGGTGAGCTGCAATCCGTTCGTCAAGTTGAACGTCGAAGGCGTGCAGAATGCACCCGCGTTGCGATACCAACACTGGTAGTTGCGCACGTCGCCAGGGCTGATGGCCCCCTTCACCGACACGGACGGATCGCCGGCACCGGGGAAGATCGACGCGCCTCCAACGTTGGTCTTCACGACCAGCCGGATCACAGAACCGCCGACGCAGCGCAAGCCGTCGCCGAACGCGGCACCAAGGCCCCCGGCGATTTGTGTCGTGCCCTGGAAGTAGAGGACAGCGCTGTTCAACATGCCGCTGCCGGCGAGCACGATCGTGTCGTTCGCGACGCTCGGACTGCCCGTCGCCGTGAGGTTCGCGCCGTTCGGATTGATGGAGTTGGCGCAGCCGTTTCCGAGGGCCCCGCTGTTGGCGCAGGGACACGCTGCCCCCGTGCCGTCGCCAAGGCAGTAGACAATTCCCGGAAGGCAGTTCGCGTTGGCGACAAAGGGCGTTCCTCCCGATGATCCCGGGTTCGGCTGCAGGAAGATCGTGCTCCATCCAGACGTGTCAGCGCAGCGAGCGAGGCCGGCAGGAATGAAACCGGCGTCCGGACCGAAGAACTGCGCCCCGTCGAACACGGTGTCGGACCCCGGAAAGTTGGCATCGACGAGTGCCACCACATCGAGGATCGCCCCGAAGGTCGAGAGGCTCGTGGTCCCCATCCCCGGACCGGGCGTGATCTCTACGTGCTGTCCCACCTGCGACGTGATCATGGACGGGGTCGGGCTGCTGATCAGATAGATCGTCTGGGTCACGTCCGGGAGCGTGTCCTGCGTGCCCAGAATGAAATGGGGCGTACCTGCGGTGAGCCCGGAGTCCCCCAGCACGAAGAACCCCGGCGTGGCCGGAATCATGAGCGAGGTCAGGTCCCATGCGTTCTCCAACATGCCCGCGTTGACGCCATCGCCCCGAACGACCGCCACCACGACTCCGGTGAGAAGCATGCACTGCGGACCCTCCAGCTCGATGTACTCCTGCATCTGGGGACTTCCGGCGTGTTTCGCGTACACCTCGCTCAGCCTCACCTGCGCATCCGCGCGGTTCGCAACGAGCGCCAGGATCGCGTTGGCGATCAGGATCCGATTCGTTTTCATGAGTGCAATCTCCCCTCGAGACGTGCTGCGTGAATGCGCTGCGGATCGAGCGCGTCTCTTGGAGTCTTGCGTGAACTCACGCTTGCGAACGAGACGCAGTTCGATGGCTGGAAGAGCCACGGCTCATCCTACTGCCCCGGCGCTCCTGCGGGAGAATGCTCTGGATTCTCGTGCTCGTGCCAGATCGACACCGACACGGCGCTGATCCGGCCTATTTCGTGACGAGCCGCGCAGGACGCACGCCCAGCGTGACGAACCTGTAGTCGGCCTGGTTGCGGAAGCGGCGAGTCGACCTGGCGTCGGCGGCGAGCAAGACGAAAGTGCCCCCGCGGTACACGTGGAACGGTGGGCGAAAAACCTCACGCTCGCCGTCGCCGGCATGAACGGGCTTGTCGTAGGTGTCGTATCCATCCAAGCACCACTCGAACACGTTCCCGATCACGTCGTGCAGCCCGAACGGGTTGGCGCGGTACGCACCCACGGCCGAGTGCATCGTGTTGCCGTCGTCCAAGCTCGTCTCGTGCGCCGCCCACTCGGCGCCGTGACCGACGATGTAGTTGTCCGACAAGTTCGCTGCTCCCGCCAAGCTCCCGATCTCCGCGCCAGTCCACCACGGGGTGTCGGTGTTCGCGCGCGCGGCACGTTCCCACTGCGCCTCCGTCGGCAAGCGCAGTCCCTGTTCGGACAGGACACGGTCGCAATCGTTCCAGCTCACCAGTTCGACAGGCTGAAGGAGATCGGCCCAGCGTCCGTCCGCGTTGTACTTGAGCTTGTAGTTGTCCGGACGGAACTGACTCGGGTTGCTGCCCGCGAAGCGCAGCCATTGGCCTTGCGTCATCTCGTACTTCGAGAGGAAGTAGGCGTCGAGCTCCACTTCGCGCACCGGTGATTCGTCACCCAATGCGTGCGCATCGAAACGAACGTCACCCGGGTTCGTGCCCTGCGCGCCCATGCGGAACTTTCCGCCGGGGATGAGCACGAACACCAAGCCGGTGTCCTCGGTCAGCAGCAGCTTTCCGTCGGCGCCGCGCACCGCCGGCTCGCCGCTCTGAAGGTGAGCGAACTCCCACAGCCCCGATTCAGGATCGCGGCCGATCGGAAGAAGTCCGAGCTGCGGCGAAACGACGAGTCGCGCGTACAACGGGCAGGCGCTCGCATCGGCGATCGACGAGCAGGCCTCGGACCACTTGCTCGCCGCCTCGGGGCTCGCGAGCGTCCGCGCCTGGATCGTTCGCGCGAACTCCGCGCGCTTCTCGACGCCCCAACCGTGCTCCTTCGAGATCCCCGAGGAGAGGACGCCGGAGCGCGGATCGGAGAACGCTTCGAGGTTCTGAACGAGCCGCGAGAGCTGCACGTGCCACCATTCGTCCTCGCTGTGGGCGAAATTCCATGTATGGCGTTCGAGCACGAGCTGCTCCAGCACTGGAACTTGCGTCGCGAGAGAAGCCCACTCACTGTCTCGCGCCCGCCGCGACGCTCGCCATTCCGCGACAGCGGCCTCGAGGCCCTGCTTCAAGATCACGGCACTCTGGTGCTCGGCATCGGTGCCTTCCGTGG
>JBBQNP010000247.1:0-4433 GCA_038330085.1 Planctomycetota bacterium
CTCGAGATCGATCCGAGCCTGTTGCCGGCGCGCGTGAACCAGTGCGCTCTGGCCTTGCGCATGAACGACCTCGAGGACGCGCGAAATGCGCTGGCCGTCCTGGAGAAGCAGGCGCCCACGAACCCGCGCACGGTCGCGCTCCGAGCGGAGATCGAAAAGCGTGACCACTGAAACCGGGCGGCTCGCGTCGCAGCCCTCGAACAGCTTGCGCTGTCTCGCGTCGGCAAGCCTCGCATTGCTGTGCGCGTGTGGTCACGACACGCCCGCTACGAGCGCGCCGACTCCGGCAGCAACGACGAGCTCTCCGCCGTGGTTCGAAGAAGTTGCTCACGAAAGCGGCCTCGATTTCACCCAGGTGCGCGCGCTCGAACAGCGTTGGTGGTTTCCCGAGATCATGGGCGCCGGCACGGCCTGGTTCGACTACGACGGCGACGGACGCGTCGATCTCTTCTGCGTGCAGAGCGGCGATCTCGAGCCGGGCGATCATCCGATGCCGGGCAGCAAGCTCTTCCACAACCTCGGTGGCGGCCGTTTCGAGGACCTGACGGAACGCGCCGGCGTCGGTGCGCCTGGTTACGGCATGGGTTGCACGGTCGGCGACTACGACGGCGACGGCAAGGTCGACCTGTACGTCACGCGCGTCGGACCGAACGTGCTCTACCACAACAACGGCGACGGAACGTTCACCGACGTCACCGCGCAGGCCGGCGTCGGTCACGCGGGTTGGGGAACGAGCTGTGGGTTCTTCGATTGCGACGGAGACGGCGATCTGGATCTGATCGTCGTGAACTACGTGCGCTGGAAGAAGGAGCTCGAGCTGCCGTGCAAGTCGGTGTACGGCGACCGCGACTACTGCGCGCCGAACAATTACAACGCTCCGTCGCAGTGCGTGCTCTACGTCAACGACGGGAACGGCCACTTCCACGACGACACCGCGCGCGCAGGGCTGAATGCGACGTTCGGCAACGGGTTGGGCCTCGCGATCGGCGATTTCAACGGCGACGGGAAACTGGACTTGTACGTGTCGAACGACGGCATGCCCAACCAGCTGTGGATCAACCGTGGCGGCGGCAAGTTCACCGACGAAGCGCTCGTCCGCGGCTGCGCGGTGAACGGGAACGGGGCTGCCGAAGCGAGCATGGGCACCGTCGTCAGCGACTTCGACCAAGACGGCGACCTGGACATCTTCATCACCAACTTGCGCGGCGAGAGCAACATGCTCTACGAGAACGATGGCAAGGGCCATCTGCGCGACGCGACAGCGCGCGCAGGCCTGACCATCCCAAGCCTGCAGTTCACGGGCTTCGGCGACGCGCTGGGCGATTTCGACCACGACGGGTACGTCGATTTGTTCGTCGCCAACGGACGTGTCGGGTACTCCAAGCCGTTCTTCTCCGAGACGGACATCTACGCGGAGCCCAAGCAGCTCTTCCGCGGCACGGCCGAGAAACGCTTCGAGGAGGTTCCGCACGGTGGCCTCGCGGCCGACTTGCTGGGCAACAGCCGGGGCGTCGCCGTCGCGGACTACGACGACGACGGGGACCTCGACATCGCGATCATCGAGAACAACGGGCCCCTGCGCTTGTTGCGCAACGTGGCGGTCAAGCACGGGCACTGGAGCGAGCTCGCGGTGCTCGACCGCGCAGGTGCGCCGGCGCTGGGTGCGCGCCTCACCATCGAGGCCGGTGCGAAGAAGCTCCAGCGCGACGTCGTGGTCTGCTCGAGCTACTGTTCGGCGAACGATGCACGCGTGCACTGCGGGCTCGGCGCGATCGATGCGATCGCGTCGGTGACGGTGCGATGGCGCGACGGCACGCGCGAGAGGTTCGGACCCGTTGCGGTCGATCACATCGAGGTCTTGCGACAAGGAGCCGGCCGACCGGTGCAATGATTCGCATGCAACAGATGACAGGGCGCGTGCGGCAGGTGCCTGGCGGCTCTGCGCCAAGCATCGCAGCTCTCATGGTTCTCTCCATGCTCCTTGCAGCCTGCAGTTCGACCGCGACGGAGGTCCTCGATAGAGTACGGCCGATCGTCGACGCCGCGAAGCCGCGCGAGGTGTCCGTCGCGTACGAATCGCTTCCGGGCCAAAGCGCCTTCGTCGACGCCGACGTGGTCATGCACGCAGCCAGCACGATGAAGATCGCCGTCCTGATCGAAGTGCTGCGGCGCAACGAGCGCGGCGACATCAGCCTCGACTCCGGCCTTCCCGTCGTGAACCGCTTTCACAGCGTCGTCGACGGATCCGAGTTCGCTCTCGATCCCAAGGACGACGAAGACCCGAGCCTCTACGACCACATCGGCGAGAGCCTGAGCGTGCGCGAGCTCACTCGGCGGATGATCGTGCGCAGCAGCAACCTCGCGACGAACCTCTTGCTCGAACGTGTCACCCCCGCCGCGGTGCAAGCGACGATCGAGTCGCTGGGGACGAAGAACATGCACGTGGTGCGCTGCCTCGAGGACCAGAAGGCGTACGACGCGGGCATCACGAACGTCACGACGGCGCGCGACCTCGCGGTCTTGCTGCGTTCGATCGCCGAGAACACTGCCTTCGAGAAACCGTCTTCGCAGGACATCGCTCTCGAAATCCTCGGCGCGCAGGAGTTCAACGACATGATCCCGGCCGGACTGCCGCCGGGGACCAGGGTCCTCCACAAGACCGGCGACATCACGCGCATCCGTCACGATGCGGCCATCGTCTACCCCGACGTCGGCTCGAGGGTCCCCTATGTCCTGGTCGTGCTCACGCGCGGGTTCGACGATCCCGCGGAGGCCACGGACGTCGTCGTACGCGTCTCGCGCGCGGTGTGGGCGGCGCACGCGCGCTCGATCGGCGCCTCGGAGTCGGGCCGTCCCTGACTCACCCCTTCGACGAAGCCGCCTGCCAGTGCAGGATCTCGTCGATCGTGCCGCTCGAGACCGCGTGGTACCGCGGGCGGGCCTTCTTGTAGATGTTGCGCGCCCGCTCGAGGCCCGCCGGCGTCTTCGCCAGCTCGCGATACAGCGGTTCGAGGAACTTTCTGCGCCCGACGCGCATCAAAAAGGACACGAGTGTCGCGTCGGCCGGTTCGTATCCACTTTGGACAGCGAGCCGCAGCCAGACGCAGAGTATCTCGCTGTTGCCACTGCTCGTCAGATGAAAGGCGCCGTCAAGCCTCTCCATCTGCTCCCGATCGATCTGGGGTGCGCTCCCCTCGAGCGCTATCCCTTCGAGGAAGTGGAGCCACTGTTGCGTGACCCATCCCTCGGTATGGAGTCGGCGCGGATCCTTCGTGTCGACGAAGAGCGCGATCTCACGGTCGATCTCGGCCAGGAGCGGCGACGTCGGCGACGGGCAGTCCGGCGGCAGACCCGGTTCGTCCATCCACGCGTGCACGTCGATCTTCGCCGCGGCGGCGCGGTCCTGCGCGAAGAGACCCTTGTCGAGGAAGGCCAGGAAGTCGGCGGTGGTGACGCTCTGGAACGGATGGCTGTCGAACCAACTGCGCAGGAAGCGGTCGAAGCGCGCGCGACCGAAGACCTCTTCGATCCGCATCAGGAAGAGTGCACCCTTCGTGTACGGGATGCCGGAGAAGTAGTCGTCGGGATGGCGGCCCGTGAGGTCGGGATGCAATACCTGATCACGCGCCTCGAGGTCCTTCATGTCGCGGATCAGCTCGGCCTTCGAGAGCTGCTCCTCCATCACGGCACGCTCGCGTCCGTACACCGCTTCCATGATGCGCTGCTCGAAGTACACGGTGAACCCCTCGTTGAGCCAGAAGTCGCTCCACGTCGCATTGGTGACGAGGTTGCCCGACCACGAGTGCGCGAGCTCGTGAGCGACGAGCGACACGAGCGACTTGTCGCCCGCCAGGATCGTCGGCGTGGCGAACGTGAGGCAGGGGTTCTCCATCCCGCCGAACGGGAACGACGGCGGCAGGATGATCAGGTCGTAGCGGCCCCAGCGGTACGGTCCGAAGAGCTTCTCCGCGCTCGCGACCATGCGCTCCGTGTCGATCAGCTCGTCGTGCGCGCCCTGCGCGACCGTGTGCTCGGCCCAGATGCCGCAGCGCGCGGAGATCGGCTTGAACTCGATGTCGCCGACGGCGAGCGCGATCAAGTAGCTCGGGATCGGATGCGACATGTGGAAGTGGAACACGTTTTCGTTCTCGCCCTGTGCGTCGTTCTTCTGCCCGCGAGCCGACGCGTCGACGGCGGGATTCGACTCCGCGCTCATCACTGCCGTGAGCGGTTTCGGCACGCGCACCGTCGCGTCGTACGTGATGCGCACGCCGGGCGTGTCCTGCAGCGGAATCCACGTGCGCGTGAACACCGACTCGCCTTGCGTGAAGAGAAAGGGCTGCTTGCCGTCCGCGGTCTGTGCCGGATCGAGCCACATCAGCGCGAGAGCACCCTCGGTCGTCGAATACTTCACGCGCACGTACTCGTCGTCG
>JBBQNP010000248.1:0-4414 GCA_038330085.1 Planctomycetota bacterium
GGATCCGCGATCAAATCCGCCGACGTGCCTTCGCGCAGGATGTGCCCTTCGTGGATGATCGACGCGCGATCGGTGAGCTGCAACGTCTCGCGCACGTTGTGATCCGTGATGAGGATGCCGAGGTCGCGGTCGCGCATCTGCCGCACGAGGCCCTGGATCTCCTGCACGTTGATCGGATCCACGCCCGCGAACGGTTCGTCGAGCAACAAGATCGTCGGCCGCGTCGCCAGCGCCCGCGACAACTCCAGCCGCCGCCGCTCGCCGCCCGACAACGTCTCGGCGATGTTGTCGGCGAGGTGCGAGAGCTCGAGGTCGGCCATCAAGCGCTCCGCTTCGTGCATGCGCTCCTTGCGACTGAACGACATCGACTCGAGCACCGCGAGCAGGTTGTCCTTCACGCTCATACGCCGAAAGATGCTCGGCTCCTGCGGCAAGTAGCCCATGCCCAATCGCGCGCGCTTGAACATCGGCAGACGCGAGCATTCGTTGCCGTTCAAGTACACGTGGCCCGCGTCGGGTTTCACGAGGCCGACCGTCATGCGAAAGCTCGTCGTCTTGCCGGCCCCGTTCGGCCCGAGCAGTCCGACGATCTCGCCGGCGCGCACGTGGAAGTGGACGCCGTCGACGACGCGACGCGACTTGTAGGCCTTCACCAGCCCCTTGGCTTCGAGGAGGAGATCGCCGTGTCGGGGAGGGGTGGGGGCCAGCATGCGGGCGAGAATCTAGCTCGAAAGCACGGCCCCGTCGCCGCGCAGCTGCAGGCGAATCGTGCCGTTCAGATGCGATTTCCAAGCTGTTGAGAACTTGGGGAAAAGCTCCCGCACCCGCTTGGCGTCAAGGGCGTTCTTGGTTCCTGATCCCGAGAGCGGGTGACGAGGCCTGATCATGGCCGCGCGAATGTGCGGGAACGAGCGTCCTGCAACCCACGAAACCACGCGCACTTGCGGCGCCCACGGCTGGAGATTGCAAAGATCCGATGGACGCGTGTTCGTCGACTCGATCTCGCCCCCCCCCGCGTGCAAGGTGTAGACATTGCAATATCGCACGCGAGGCCGTTGTGGAGAACCCACGGTTCCGGCGGTCAGTGGATCCACTTCAACCGCGTGAGCACCGGCACGTTCTTGTCGCTCCAGTTCGGCGGGTAGATCCACGTCAACGGCCAGAAAACGATGATGGCGCGTCCGGTGATCAGATTGCGCGGCACGAACGGAGCGGCGATGTTCGGGCCCCTGTCGCCCGGGTGCTCGATGAAATCGTGCAGGTCGCCGTACTCGTCGCGGAAGTAGACGTGCGTGCCCTCCGGACCTCCCTCGCGGGTCTCCGGATTTCCGCTGAAGTTGTTGCCGCGCACGATCGCGTCATCGGCCGAACCGCCGTGCGTGTGGAACGTGGCCAGGTTCCACTCGCGGCTGTCGCTCGAGTCCTGCGTGTTGTCACCGAGCATCACGTAGTGCCCGGGCGGGATCGAAAGCGTGCTGTTGTTGTCGGCGCGGTAGTAGATGTCGCGGAAGACCTCGAGGTCGTCGAAGTCGGCGCCCTCGCCCTCTACGCGCAGCGTGAAGTTCGCGGTCTGGTTCGTCGCGCGCGGGATCTCGAGCGTCGCGACGATGTCGCCGTCGAGCTCGAGCTGGAGCAGGTCGTCCATGTTCTGCGCGGCGAACGAAACGCTCTTGCCGGCGCGCAACTTCCACGGCTCCTTGACGGCCGATTCCTTCGCAAGAGCGCTGACCGTTCCGCCGAGATCGACCTGGATGCTCGCGTGCGCGTCGGCGGGCGACGCCGGGCCGGGCAGTTGGAACTCGTACTTGCGGTCGCCCTCGCGCAACTCGACGACGACGCGTTTGCAACCCGCGAGTGCTGTGACCGAGCCCGTCAGGCGCAGGTCGCCGACCGTGTGCTCGCCGGAGCCCCGACCCGTTCGCGTGAGCATCGCGCCCATCCCGTCCGGATATCCGTCGCCGTACATGTCGCGCACCGGGCCGCCGTCGGAAGGCAGGTGCACCGTGCCGTCGCCGCGCGCTTCGAGGCGCGCGCGACCGTGCACGTTCCACGTGTGCGTCTTCTCGTCGGGACGCCAGGCTTCGAAGCGCGGATCAGCGGGGTTGATGCGCTTCCACACTTCCATTTGAACCGGCCGCGGCCGCCGCACGATCTTCCACTCCGACGTGTCGTCCGGCCGCGTCCACAGGTCGCCGTCGCTCACCTGCAGGTTTTCGCCCGGCATGCCGCAGATGCGCTTGATGAAGTTCTTCGAACGGTCGAGCGGGTACTTGAACACGACGACCTCGAAGCGCTCGGGGTCGCGGAAGTGGTAGCTCAGCTTGTCGACGATGATGCGGTCGTAGGTGCCCGTCGTGTCGTTGCCGAGCAACGTGGGCTGCATCGATCCGGTCGGGATCTTGTACGCCTCGACGATGAAGTACTTGAGCATCACCGCCATGATGATGGCCATCGTCAGGGCTTCGATGTTGTCGCGCGACAACAGGTTGAGGCCCCCGGAGTCGGCCTTCTTGGCGGCGGTCGTCATCGGGCGGAGAGCGTACGGCGCGCGGGACGAATCGCAACGATCAACGGGGGTTCGACGGCGATCCAGCGGCCGGCGACCTGCCCGCGGTCCCGATCAGTGCTGGCGAGCCCTCGTCCCGTTGCCGCGGGGTCTCCATCTCGATCTTTCAGCGCGCCAACCCGCCTCCGATACGATGGATGACATGAACTCGACGACGACACCTTGGGTCGGTGTGTACACCGGTCCGATGTGGAAGCTCCAGATCGTCCGCGGACGGCTCGAGGGCGCGGGGATGATGACGCACGTTCCGAACGAGAACCTGCGCACGCTCGATCCGCTCGCAATGGGCGGGGACTCGTTCACGAGCGAGATCTGGGTGCACGCCAACGACGTCGATGTCGCACGCGAGATCGTCGCGGCCGAAGCGGATTCGGCGCCTGAGTCCTCGACGGGCGCGGACCGTGCCGCGCGCGGAACCCGATTGCCGAGGAGGATGGAGTGGTGGACGATCCTCATCGCGCCCGTCGGGCTCGCGTTGGGAATCGTGTACTTGTGGCGCGTGCACAAGACGGGCGTCCGTCCGGCGGAGCACGGGTCCAACCTGACGATGATCGCCGCTGCAGTGCTGTCGGCGCTCGTGTACGTCTGCGTGCTCTACGTGCAGATCAAGCACTGAGGCGATTCGCGCACGCGTGAATGCTAAACGGCCTCGAACAGCCGGGCATCGAACACGTCCCTAGGCCGAATTCGCGCCGAACATCTGTCGTTCGATCACGTCTCGTCGTCGCCGCCGAGCACCGCGAGGAACGCCTTCTGCGGAATGTCGACGTTGCCGATCTGGCGCATGCGGCGCTTGCCCTTCTTCTGCTTCTCGAGGAGCTTGCGCTTGCGCGTGATGTCGCCGCCGTAGCACTTCGCGGTCACGTCCTTGCGCAAGGCGCTGATCGTCTCGCGCGCGATGATCCGGCCTCCTACCGCGGCTTGCAGCGCGATCTCGAACAGGTGGCGCGCGATCTCCTTGCGCATCTTCTTGATCGCCTGGCGCCCGCGATGCTCGGCCTGGTCCTTGTGGATGATCGACGTGAGCGCGTCGACTTCATTGCCGTTCACGAGGATGCGCAGCTTGACCAGGTCGCTCGCCTTGAACTCGGAAATGTCGTAGTTGAGCGTGCCGTAGCCGCGCGTCGAGCTCTTCAGCTTGTCGAAGAAGTCGTAGATCAGCTCGCCGAGCGGGATGTCGTACATCAACTGCACGCGCGTCGGCGACAGGTGTTCCTGCCGGACGTACGTGCCGCGGTGATCGGACGCGATCTGCATCACGTTGCCGATGAACTCCGTCGGCACCATGATCGTGACGCGCGCGTACGGCTCGAGGATCGCTTCGTACTGGTCGGGGTTCGGCAACTGGCCGGGCGAGTGGATTTCCTCGGTCACGCCGTTCGTGCGCACGATCTTGTACGTCACTGTCGGCGCGGTCTGGATCATGTCGAGATCGTGCTCGCGCTCGAGACGCTCTTGCACGATCTCCATGTGCAAGAGGCCGAGGAACCCGCAGCGGAAACCGAACCCGAGTGCTTCCGACGTGACCGGCTCGAACGAGAACGACGAGTCGCTCAAGCTGAGCGTGGCAAGGCCTTCGCGCAAGCTTTCGAAGTCGCCGGTGCTCGTCGGGAAGAAGTCGGCGTACACCATGTGCATCGGCGGGCGATAGCCGGGCAGCATCACGACCTTCGGGCCCTTGTAGACCGTCATCGTGTCGCCGATGCGCACGTCGCCGAGCTGCTTGATGTTCGAGATGAAGTAGCCGACCTCGCCCGGACCGAGCGAGCCTGAGCGCTTCATTTCGGGCGTGAACCGTCCGATGTCGACGGCCTCGTACACCTTGTCGGTGCCGAGCATGTGGATCTG
>JBBQNP010000249.1:0-4247 GCA_038330085.1 Planctomycetota bacterium
CGGCCCGAGCGTGTAGAAGGGCGCTTCGTGACACAGCGCGAGCTGCTTCTCCATGTTCTCCTTGATCAAGTGCATCGGCACGTGACCCGGACCCTCGATCATCGTCTGCACGTCGTGCTTCCACGCGATCTTGGTCAACTCACCGAGCGTCTCGAGCTCGCCGAACTGCGCGGCATCGTTCGCATCGGCGATCGAACCGGGACGCAAGCCGTCTCCGAGCGAGAACGAAACGTCGTAGCGCTTCATCAGCTCGCAGATCTCCTCGAAGCCCGTGTAGAGGAAGTTCTCCTGGTGATGCGCGAGACACCACTTGGCCATGATCGATCCGCCGCGGCTGACGATGCCGGTCACGCGGTTCGCGGTCAGGGGCACGTAGCGCAAGAGCACGCCGGCGTGAATCGTGAAATAGTCGACGCCTTGCTCGGCCTGTTCGACCAGCGTCTCCATGAAGACCTTGAGGTCGAGCTTCTCGGGGCGACCGTTCACCTTCTCGAGCGCCTGGTAGATCGGCACCGTACCGATCGGCACCGGCGAATTGCGCACGATCCACTCGCGCGTTTCGTGGATGCGATCGCCCGTCGAGAGGTCCATCACCGTGTCGGCACCCCAGCGCGTCGACCACTGCAGCTTCTCGACTTCGTCCGTGATGGACGAGCGCACCGCGCTGTTGCCGATGTTCGCGTTGATCTTCACCAGGAAGCGTCGCCCGATGATCATCGGCTCGAGCTCGGGGTGGTTCTTGTTCGCCGGGATGATGGCCCGGCCGCGTGCGATTTCACTGCGCACCATCTCGGGATCGACGCCCTCGCGCGCTGCGACGTACGCCATCTCCTCGGTCACGATGCCGCGGCGTGCGTAATGCATCTGCGACACGTTCGCGTCGCCGCGTGATGCGCGCGCGGCGATCCACGGTGCGCGCAGCTTGGGCAAGCCGACGTGCGGATCGTGACCCTGCGGACCCGACGGATCGTAGACGTCGAGCGGAAGCTCGTTCCCCGACAGATGGATGCGTCGCGCGGGCACGCGCAACACGTGCTCGTTGTGCCGGACGTCGGTCCACACCTTGTGCGACGAAGGGAACGACTGCTCGAGCGGCCTCTGAGCACGCAACGACTGCTTGGGATCGAGCGCTGCCGACGTGGAGGACGTCGCGGTTGAACTTGAATCCGCGGGGTTCGCGGGATTCCGAACAGCAGAATGGCTCGCGGCCAGGGTGCTGTCTGCCTCGTTCGACGAAGGCGTACGGTTCGAGATCGTGTCCATGAGCTTTCCTACGCCGGCATGACCCGGATCAGGTTCGAGGGGTACCTCTCAGGCGCGGACGAAGCGCGCCGCCCCCAGCTTCGAAGAGCGCGCAGTGTAGCGCGTAGATTCCATGAGCGCGTCACGTGTACGAGCCGCATCGTCGCACTCGCTACCATGCGGCCGATCCATGCCGCCTCCCCGACCCTCGGAAGCCCGCGCGAACGAGAGCCTCGCCAAGCCGTTCGGCCACTTCCGCCTGACTGCGTTCTTCCTGCTCGTGGCAACCGGCGTGTCGCTCTTCGCACTCTGGCGCGCGCGCGAGCACGGCGGCAACTTCACGCCGTCCCAAGCGGGCTGGCTCGCGGTCACGAGCGTCTGCCTGTGCGCCGCGATCGGGTTCGCGGGGGTCCTCTTCCACCGCCTGCGCATCAACCCGGTGCGTTGGCGCGAGACCGGGAAGTACCTGGCGACGATCCGCCGCGAATCGGCGAAGTACCGCGCGCTGATGGAGGGAGCGGCGGACCTGCTCCTCGTCGTCGAGCCTGCGTCAGGATCGGTGCGCGAGGCCGGCGCGCGCGCCAAGGAAGCGTTCGGATTGCGCGATGGAACGACCTCATCGATCCGCGCGTGCGTCGCGGCCGATGATGTCGAGCGCTTGATCGCGGCCCTCGCGCGCGCCGCAGCGAGCCCGGACGCACGCGAATCGCTCGAAGGTCTGCGCATCGTCACCGCGAACAGTGGCTCGCGCATCGCCGACGCGCGACTAGCGGCCGTCGACGTCGAGGACGAGCGGCTCGTGCAGGTCGCCTTGCGCGACGTCACGCAACAAAAGGAGATGGAACGCTCGCTGCGCGTGCACGAGCGCTTGTCCTCGATCGGACTCCTCACCGCCGGCGTCGCGCACGAGATCAACAACCCGCTCGAGGGCATCGGCAACTACCTCAAGCTGCTCGAACGCGCTGATCTGCCGCCCGAAACGCGCGCGCGCTACCTCGACCTCGTGCGACACGGTTTCGCGCGCATCGGCGAGATCGTGCGTGACCTCCTGCGCTTTGCGCGGCCGCAACCGGGCAGCGGTGTTGCGGACCTCAGCGCCGCCGCGAGCCGCGCCGCCAAGCTCGCGGCCTACACCGACAAGCTGCGCCACGTGTCCATCGCCTTCGAGGGCCTCGACGCACCGCTCGTCGTGCATGGCGACGAAGGCCGCCTCGAGCAAGTGCTCGTGAACCTCTTCCTGAACGCCGGTGCGGCGATGATCGGACGCGGGAGCGTCCGTGTCGGAGCGCGCAAGGTGCGCTCGTCCGACGGCGGCGCGAGCGAGATCGAGATCACGGTCGACGACGACGGGCCCGGCATCGCGCCCGAAGATCTCGCGCGCATCTTCGATCCGTTCTTCACGACGTCCGGCGGCACGGGTTTGGGTTTGTCGGTGTCGTACGGCATCGTCGCCGCGCACGGCGGACGCATCTGGGCCGAGAACCGAACCGGCGGCGGCGCGCGCTTCACCATTCGATTGCCGACCCAGGGAGACACGCAGTGAGCGACATCCAACAGCGCGCGATCCGCGTGCTCGTCGTCGACGACGAAGCCTTCGTGCGCGGTTCGCTCGAGGCGTTGCTCGCCGCCGAAGGGTTCGCCGTTCACACGGCGGCCGGCGTGCGTGCGGCGCAGACGCTGATCCAACGTCACCCGTTCGACGTGATCGTCACGGACCTGCGCATGCCGGGCGAAGGTGGTCTTCAACTCGTCGACGAAGCGCGCGCGCAGGTGCCGCCGATCCCGATCATCGTGCTCACGGGCGCAGGCACCGTCGCCGACGCGGTCGCCGCGATGAAGAAGGGCGCGTACGATTTCCTGCAGAAGCCGGTCGATCCCGAAGCGCTCGCGCTGGTCTTGCGCCGTGCGGCCGAGCACCGCGCGCTCTTGCGGCAAGTGCAGTCGTTGCGTGACGCGGCCGACGACACGACGACGGCTGCGCGGCTCGTCGGCTCGTCCGCGGCGATCGCGCGCGTGCAGGCCCTCGTCGCGCAGGTCGCGCCGACCGACGCGGTGGTTCTCGTCAGGGCTGAGAGCGGCAGCGGCAAGGCCGTGGTCGCCGCAGCGATCCACGCGGCGAGCGCGCGTGCCGACGGTCCCTTCGTGAAGGTCCCGTGCGCGACGCTCGACCCGGTTTCTTTCGATGCGCACATGTTCGGACAACGCGCCGGTTCTCGCGGCGTGCCCGCGCGCGGAGGTGCTCTCGAGCAGGCTCGCGGCGGGACGCTCGTGCTCGACGACGTCGGCGCTCTGGCCGAGCCGCTGCAGGCGAAGCTCGCGCACGTGCTCGAGCACAGCACGTACCAGCGGGCGGGCGACGTCGAGGAGCGCGAGACCGACGTGCGCGTCGTCGCGACCACGACCGAAGACCTCGCGGCCCGCGTCGAGGCGGGAACGTTCCGCGCCGACCTGTACTACCGCCTGGCGCAGTTCACGTTGACCGTCCCGCCGTTGCGCGCGCGCAAGGACGACATCCCCGAGCTCGTCCGACACCTGTTGGCATCGCTCGCGACCCGCGGTACGGCTTCGGTCTCGAGGCTGGATCTCGAGGACGATGCGCTCGATGTGCTCGCGTCGTACGACTGGCCGGGCAACGTCCGCGAGCTATCGAACGTGCTCGAGCGCGCGGCGATCGTGGCGGGAACCGGTCCGCTGTCTGCCGATCTCCTGCGCACGATCCTCGAGTCGGGGGGCCGGCGCCAGCCGCAGTCGGAGCTGCGCGAGTTCAACATCCGGCTCAACCTCGACGCGCGCGAGAAGGAGCTCGTGCTGGGCGCGCTCGAGCGTGCGCGCGGACGCAAGAAGGACGCGTCGAACCTGCTCGGCATCGACGCGCGCAACCTCGGGTACTACCTGCGCAAGCACAAGCTGCAGGACACGAGCGGGAGTGCGAGCGACGGCGACTGATCCGTCCGCAGCCGCATCAAGCTCTCGAGGCCCTTTTCTTCGGGGCAGCGCGCACGGGC
>JBBQNP010000250.1:0-4189 GCA_038330085.1 Planctomycetota bacterium
CGCCGGGAAGATCCCCGGCGGTTTTTTCAAGCGTGAAGGACGTCCGACGACGAAGGAGATCCTCACCATGCGGCTCATCGACCGGGCGATCCGGCCGATGTTCCCCGAGGGCTACAAGCAAGAAGTCCAGGTGATGTGCCACGCGCTCGCGTACGACGGCGTCATCAACGCCGACGTGACGGCGATGATCGCGGCGTTCGCCGCGGTGCGCGTCTCGGGCGTTCCGTTCGAAGCGACGATGGGCGCCGTGCGCATCGGTCACCTCGACGGCGAGCTCGTCGTGTTCCCGCCCGATGATCGACGCCGCGAAGAATCGCGCCTCGACCTCGTCGTCGCCGGACACCGTCAGGGTCTCGCGATGGTCGAAGCCGGTGCGAAGGAATTGACCGAGGACGAGATGATCGACGCGCTCGAGCTCGCTCAGCGCACGATCAACGACATCATCGCCGCGGTCGACGACCTCGTGAAGCAGGCCGGCAAGCCGCGCATGGAGTGGAATCCGCCGGCGGTCGACTCCGCGATCGAACGCGCAGTGAACGCCTACGCCCAAGCCCTCGACGACGTGATCTTCACGCCCGGCAAGCACGAGCGTCAGGAAGCGATCGACGCGATCAAGAAGAAGATCGTCGAGAGCCAGACCGCCGACATCACCGACGACAAGCAGAAGGCAGCACGCACGAAGCTCGTCAAAGCGGCGTTCAGCGAGCTCGCCACCGCGCGCGAGCGCGAGATGATCCTCTCGGGCAAGCGACTCGACGGTCGCGGCAACGAGGACATCCGCGAGATCACGATCGTCCCGAACTTCATCCCGCGTCAGCACGGTTGCTGCCTGTTCACGCGCGGCGAAACGCAGGCGATCGTTTCCGTGACGTTGGGCACGCCGGACGACGAGCAGATCATCGACGGCATCGACGTCGAGTACAAAAAGGCCTTCTACCTCCACTACAACTTCCCGCCCTACAGCGTCGGCGAAACGCGCCGCATCATGGGTCCGGGTCGACGTGAGATCGGTCACGGCATGTTGGCCGAGCGCGCGCTGCAGGCCGTGTTGCCGGCGAAGGAGCGCTTCCCGTACACGATCCGCATCGTGTCGGACATCACCGAGAGCAACGGCAGCTCGTCGATGGCGAGCGTGTGCGGCGGTTGCTTGTCGATGATGCTCGCGGGTGTCCCGTTGACGCAGCCGGTCGCGGGCATCGCGATGGGCTTGGTCACGGACGGTCAGCGCGAAGTGATCTTGTCGGACATCCTGGGTTCGGAAGACCACCACGGCGACATGGACTTCAAGGTCGCGGGCAGCGGGCTGGGCATCACCGCGTTGCAGATGGACATCAAGGTCAAGAGCGTTTCCAGGGAGTTGTTGTCGCGTGCTCTCGAGCAAGCGAAGCGCGGCAGGAAGTTCATCCTGCGCAAGATGCTGGATGTGGTGACTCGTCCGAGTGACGACATCAGCGAGTACGCGCCGCGGATGGAAGCGCTGCAGATCCCCGGCGACAAGATCGGCTTCTTGATCGGGCCGGCTGGCAAGAACATCAAGGCGATGCAGGAGCAGTACAAGGTCAAGATCTCGGTCGTCGACGACCAGGGGAATGTCAAGGTGTTCGGCACCGACAGCAAGCTGGTCAAGGACTGCGCTCAGGCGATCTTGGCCATGTGCGAGACGCCGAAGATCGGGACCAGGTACACCGGTACGGTGAAGAGCATCCGGGACTTCGGTGCGTTCATCGAGATCTTGCCGGGGGTCGAGGGGTTGTGCCACATCAGCGAGTTGGCGGATGGGTACGTCGATCGGGTGACGGATGTCATCCAGATGGGCGAGCAGATCGAGGTCGTGATCATCAATGTGGATGATCGCGGGAAGATCAAGCTGTCGGCGAAGGCGGCTATTGCGGCGACCTGAGCGGAGCGGACGGAGCGGAGCGGACGAAAAGGGACGCTCCGAGCCCAAGCAAGTTGTTCCGCGCCTACGGCGCGGTTCCGACCGGCGCGAATCACGAGCGGAGTACCGCTCGTGGTTCGCGCCGGTCGGCTATTCAGGGGCCGCGCAGACAGCACGAAGAACGTCTGTCCTGACAATCCATACGGACCGCTTGGTCCGACCCTGAGCGGCGTGGTGCCTGAGTCCCGCCGCACCGTCACGCGTTTTCGCGCGACGAAGGATGCAGCCTCCCGCGACGGATACGTGGCACCGCGAGGCCCACCGCTCCACACGACGCATCCCAGTCTGAGGCTGTGTTCGTCTCCCTCGCTCGGAGGAGTGGGCAACCGGCTCCTGTCCCACACCGCGCCGCGTGCGACCGTCGAAACCTGTCGGAAGCTTCGGCGATTCTCCATCCAGGCCATTCCGTCGGCTGACGGGAACGTGCGTCGCCCAATCCAGTTGCGAGCCCTCTTGGCCCCTCGATCCAGGGTCACGACTTCGAGGGATCAGGAGCCGCATCAGGCATGGAACGATTCGCATCGTCCTTGATTCACTCGTGGAACCGCTCCGTCATTCCTGTTCACCCGCATTGCGTTCCCTTGCACCCGTTCCAGGACGAAAGCGTCAATCGCTGAACCCAAGCGCTGCCTCCTCGTGCTGACGCAAACGAAGCTCGAGACCTCATCCACACCAAGCGGCCGCACGATGACACGCGGGTGAAGCAACCTGACTGCCCAACCGTTCTTCCCGACACGACTACGTGACCACAAATTAGGGGGCCGGCGCGGACCACGACCGGTACTCCGGTCGTGATCCGCGTCGGTCGCAACCGCGCCGTAGGCGCGGAACAGCTTGCCGTTGATGTTCATCTGCGCGTTGGGTCCGCTCCGCTGCCCCCGCTCCATCCGCTCCATCCGCTTGCCTCCTCGCCGCCCACCCCCCAGCTCCTTCCACTCACGAGCATTGTTCTTACAGTTCCACTTCGACCTTGGTCGACAACCCAGGCTCACGGCCCTAGGGCCCGGCATCCCATCCGTGGGCCGCAAATTCTAGAAACGCGCTCCCTCCCGGAGCCCTCTTTGGTAGAACCGACCTGGATCCCGATCCTGCTCCCAGCGCGATCGGACCGAGGCTGGCTCGCGGTCGTGCGAGCTGATCCCGAGCGAACTTGCGTTGCTCGGGACCCCTCGGCGTGCGCAACATTCGATGCGCAGTGGGGCAGGCGACCGCGATCGTTCACTTCCCGTTCGTCACCCAGCCTCCTCCACGTGTTGCCATGAACATCCGTCTCCGTTCGATGGCCCTGGCCGCAGCCTTCCTGGTTGCGACCGCAGTCGCTCCTCTTCGCGCGCACGCCAGCGTCGCGACCTCCCTTGCCACCTATGTGAGCGAGCTCACGCAGACGTGGATCTGTGACCGCAGCGACAACATCTGCGGCCTTGACGATGCGCGCATGCTCAGCAAGCCGTGCAAGGTCGACTACGAGGCACTGCTCAAGGCCACGCCGGAGATGAAGAAGATCGTCAACGACAAGATCGATCCGAACTCCTCGGAAGGGATCAACCTGCGTCAGAAGGCGGTCGACCGCATCCGCGACAAAGCCGAGGCGGTGCGCGTCGCGCAGGGATACTGCAGTGTGTGGAAGGCCATCAGCCACAAGGATGGTCGCACGATTCCGGACATCACCGACTTGGTGAAGGCACAGCTCTGAGAGAGCCGACCGAGGTCGATCCGAAATCCGCCCGCGACAGGTCCGGCCCGAACCGGCTGGCCGGGAGAGTGGCGTTCGCGCTCCTCGCTGCGGGCGCGCTGACGGTGGCGTGCCGTAGCACGGCCGACGAAACAGGCCAGCCGCAGCAGACTGCATCGACGCCGCCGTCGGCACCCGCCGGCTCGCAGGAGCAGATCTCGCTCGACGATTTCCGCGAGCTCATCCAGCAGGGTTCCCTGCACCCGGTCACCGAGATCGGGGACGACGCGAGCTTTGCCGACCCCAAGCCCGACACGCCCGAGCAAGAGTTCGACGCGCAGGCGAAGCGTCTGGCCGAGAAGCTCGACGGAAAGGACCCTGTCGCACCGACTGCCGTGCCGATCGGACCGCCGCCAACGCCCGAGAACCCGTACCTGCGCTTCGGCAAGCGCATCATGGTCGACACCGAGAACGGGCTGATCACCAAGCCGTTCCCGCTGCGCGTCGGCCTCGGCAGCCGCATGCAGAAGCTGCTCACGCAGTACGGCCGTTTCCACCTCTACGATCCGAAGGAGGGT
>JBBQNP010000251.1:0-4182 GCA_038330085.1 Planctomycetota bacterium
GATCGGTCGTCGGCGAAGTGTGAACAAATTGGACTGGCACCGTATTTCTGCCAGTTCCACCACCGACAACCTGGCAAGCCTCAGGGCAAGAAGTCTTCCGGCTTCAACGTTGCGCGCAGCGTGGCCTTCGTCACGTACATCTCCATCGCCGGCTTCTGGCGCAGCACGAGACGGCGCTCGGATCTGTCCGGGTCGCTTGCCTCGGGCAACCACACGAGGACGCGACGGGGGACGAAGAAGTCCTCCGACACCGTGTATTTCTGCAGCTGCAGCACCGACGTGCTCGCGGAGATCCCGGCCGGCCGCGCCGCGTCCTGCACGACGGCGACCTCGGGTTGGTTCGTCTTCGGATCGATGCCCAGCTGCACGCGCGCCATGCTGGCGGCCTTCCCGTCCGTGTGCACGGCGGAGAAGTCGGGCGAGTCGAGCTCGAGCCACGTGAGCTCGCGCGCGCGCTGCTGCAGCGACTCCGGCAAGGTCGACATCGGTGCGCCGACCGACACGAGGCGCGCGATCCGTAGCGAGCGCGCGTCCGCGAGGCCGGCGAAGTTGCTGGCGAGCCCGGCTTCTTCCTCGAGCTGCCGACGGTCCTCGACGTTCTCGCGCGACACCGCGAGCGAGATCGTCTCGGGGTGATCGGACTTGGACGTGTCGATGAGGAACGATCCGTTCGGCCCGCGCAGGTGCGAGCGACCACGACCGGTGTCGGCGCGGAAGAACCCGGGCGCGAGCCAGCGATAGCGCGCGCTCGGCATGTCGTTCGACTGCGTGTCCGAGGCCCGGTAGCGCACGTCGATCGAGAGGTCGAACGCGGTGATCGGCGCGCGCGCAGGCAGCGGCGGAGGATGCGCGGCGTCTTCGACCTTGGGCGCGTTGGGCAGGCTCGCGCGCACGATCTGATCCCACGCTTTGCGTACGTCGGCAGTCGTGTCCGCGGGCAGCTCGCCGCGCTTCAGCTCCGGGAAGTCCGCCCCGAATTTCGTCGGCGCGCGTCCACTGGGCAGCGGAGGCGGCGGCGCCTGACTGGGCTTGTCCTGCGCGGCGAGCGCGAGGAGGGCAGCGATCCACAAGCTCTTCATGTTGCGCAGAGCCTACGCGCGACGACGGCATCCGCGCCAGCACACACTACACTCGCGCGTCCTCGAGCCTCCGCGGTGCGCATCCGTGACCGGCAGGCCGTGCACCGATGACGAACGAGACACCGACACGCGACGACGACGCCTTGCTGCCGGGCGCGGAGGACCCTCGGCCGGACGTGGACGCACTGCTTTCGGGCGCGAACGACGCGGTGCCGAGCGCGGACGATGCGCTGCGGGGTGTCACCCTGCGCGCGATCCTCGGGCCCACGGCGTCGGGCAAGAGCGCGCTCGCGCTGGCCGTCGCCGAGCGCAGCGGCGCCGAGATCGTCTCGCTCGACTCGATGCAGGTGTACCGCGGGATGGACATCGGCACGGCGAAGCCCGACGCGACCGAACGCGCGCGCGTGCGCCACCACATGATCGACCTCGTCGAAGCGGACGAGCGCTACGACGTGCAGCGTTTCGTGCGCGACCTGGCGCCCGTGCTCGACGATCTGCGCGCGCGCGGAGTGCCGGCGCTCTTCGCAGGCGGCACGGGGTTCTACCTGAAGGTCCTCGTCGAGGGTTTGTTCGCGGGACCCGACGTCGATCCGTTGTTGCGCATGAGCTTGATGCAGCGCGCGCGTGACGAAGGCAACGCCGTCTTGCACGCCGAGCTCGCGGCCGTCGACGCCGCATCGGCCGCGAAGATCCATGCGAACGATACGAAGCGCGTCGTGCGCGGGCTCGAAGTGTTCCTGCAGACGGGCCGCGCGCTCTCCGCGTGGCAGACGCAGTGGGGACGCGCATCGCGCGTGTCGAAGGTCCGGCGCCTCGTGGGTCTCACGCTCGAATCGGACGAGCTCGATCGGCGCATCTTGCAGCGCACGCAAGAGATGCTCGCGCGCGGTTGGGCCGGCGAGGCGGCACGTGTGCGGGAGCATCCAGGGTTCGGCTCCACGGCGATCCAGGCGCTGGGGTATGCGACCGCGCTCGAGGTGCACGAGGGACATGTCGGTGTCGAGGATGCTGCGCGCGCGATCGCGCTCGAGACGCGGCAGTTCGCGCGGCGTCAGCGGACTTGGTGGCGCAAGTTCGAGGACATCGTGTGGTTGACGGCGCCGGGGCTGGATGGCCCGACAGAAGAGCTGGTCGAGGGGGCGATGCGCGCGCTCGATTTGGTGGCGGTGAGATAGGCCGGCGTGCGGGTATCGACCGGCGGGCTTTGCGAATGTCCGTGAACCAGGCGGTGAAGCGGTCGGTGAGCCAGACGGTGAGGCGAGGGTGAGGCGGGCGGTGCCAAGCACCCTCTGCGCAAGTACCCGCGGCGGGTTCCAAGCACCCTCCGCCGTCAACGAAAGCGGGCCGCTTGGCGCGGCCCGGATCTCGTCGACCTTGGGCTCATCGGCCCAGGTCTTTTCGCTCAGCGCATCTGCTCGTTCATCCTCTGCTGATCATCCTCTGCTGATCATCCTCTGCTGATCATCTCAGCGGAGCGGCCTGCACTTCCATGCCGATCGCTTCGTGCAGGAAGCTGGCCGACGTCGTCTTCTTCTCGTCGCCGGAGAACGTCTGCCGGATGCCTTCCTTGAACTCGTCGCCGCCACCCTCGGAGAACGTGCCGATGATCGAGTCGATCGGGACCGGGAAGAATATGCCGCCGGTCGCTCCGGAGATGATGGCGCCCCAGGCGATGCCTTCGAAGTTGATGTACTCCCACGGACGCGGAACGATGCTGCTGACCGGACGCGGCTCGTAGAACCCTTCGTCCACGGCCTGGAACGGGTTCTCGGGGTTCTGGTTCAGGAAATGACGCTTCATCGTCAAGTAGATCGACTTCTTGTTGGCGTACTGGTAGTCGACGTACCGACCGTCTCGTTCGGCGTCGTAGCCGAGCGCAGCACGCTGGAACCGCGGCGCGATGTACGCGGCGTTCCAGTGGTCCGTGGCGTTCGTGTTCGGGTCCGCGTTGCAGGCGCTGAAGAGGGCCGTGACCAAGCAGGCGACCGAGAGCGTCGCGATGGGGCGCAGGATCTTCATGAGGAGGGGATGTCGTTCCTGATCGAAGGGGGGGAGCAGAAGTGCGCGCGTCCACCGTTGCCGCTGGCGCGGTGGGCGGTGGGCGGGCGGAGAGTGTCGCTACCTCGGGCGCGCAAGTCCAGCCTCTCGCCCGGGCAGAGCGGGTCTGCTTCGGGGAGGGGCCCTGACCCGAGGTCCTGGGACCTGCGCGTGTCGCGGTGGCCTTTCTACCCCGTGGCCCGCTCGGGTAACCTGCGCGGCCGTACCCTGCGGACCTGGCCTTTGCCCAGGAGCGGGAAACCGGCATGACCGCGGACATCGAAACCGGCACGGAGCGCCGCATCGGGATCCTCGGGGGGTCTTTCGACCCGGTCCACCGCGGGCACCTGCACGCCGCGCGGGCGGCGCTGTCGGCCTGGGCCCTCGATCACGTGGTGTTCGTGCCCGCGGCCGAGCCGCCTCACAAGGTCGGGAGGCGGCTCGCCTCCGGCGCGGACCGGCTGGCGATGCTCTTGCTCGCGATCCGGAACGAGCCGCGCTTTTCCGTCAGCGACATCGAGCTCGGCCGAGGGGGACTCTCGTACACGATCGACACGGTGAGGGCGATCCGCGCGTACCTGGGTGAACCGTCGAATGCGCTGCTCTACCTGATCCTCGGCACCGACAACGTGCCCGGGCTCTCGACGTGGCATTGCGCATCCGCGTTGCTCGATCTCGTGCAGCCCGTGGTAGTGCAACGCGACACGCCGCACTCGAGCGTCGACGAAGTGCGCATGCTGCGCGCGATCGCGCAGGATCTGGGCAACGAAGCGGCGTTGAAGCTGCGCGCCGGCTGGTTGCGTCTCGCGCCCGTGGCCGTGTCGTCGACGAACCTGCGCAACGAGTTGATGCACGTCGGCCCAGCGGTGATCACGAACGGACTCGATCCCGCCGTGCTCGAGTACATCCGTGCGCACGGGCTGTACGGGACGATCTCGTGATCCCGCTGCGTGGCGCCGACGTGCTCGTCGCGGGCGGCGTCACCGTTCTCGCGACGGTTCTGCTCGTGCGCATCGCCGTTGCGAAGGGGCTCGTCGACGACGCGCAAGATGCTCCCGATCGCAAG
>JBBQNP010000252.1:0-4095 GCA_038330085.1 Planctomycetota bacterium
GTGAACGTGACCTGCACGGTCACGCCCATGCCGGCGCGCGTCGGACCGGCGATCGTCGATCTGAAGCTGACGGAGAAGGGCCGGCCCCTGACCAGCGCGAAGCTGCGCGTCGAGGGTCACATGACCCACGCCGGCGTGGTCCCGAGCCCAGCGACCGTGCACGAGAACGGCGGAGGTCTCTATCGCGCCGAGCTCGAGCTCACGATGCGCGGCGACTGGATCCTCGTCGTCGACGCCGACCTCGCCGACGGTCGCACGCTCGAGCGCACGTTCGACGTCCGCGGGGTGATCCCGAAGTGAGCGTCGTCGCCTCCTGCCGGTGATCTCGTGCCGGTGATCTCCTGCAGGTGATCCAGAGGGACCTGATCGACCTGCACGTTGCATCCTCGGCGAACCGAGCGGGCGCCTGTGTGGCCTGCCGAAGTCCGCCACGATGCACATCGAGCTCTCCTTCCTCACCCTCGGCGCGATCGGATCGGAGCGTGGAGCAGCGCTTCGCGATCCCTACAAACCCCGCCGACCCGAGTGCACGCGTTCGTCCCGTGGGCGCTGTTGGTGTCGCTCAGGGTCGAGACGGCGGTGTACACGCTCGCACGATGCGCAGTCGCCGCAGAGGCCGAGGCTCAGATCCCCGCAACGCGCACGATGAACCAGTAGACGCCGAGGCAAGCGACGACGAGCGACGCTGCGACGCGTGCCCAGCGCGGTGCGAGCAGGACTGGATCTGTTTCGCGCGCGCGGCCCCATTTTTCCCCGAGCTTGTGCGCGATCCACAGCAGGGCGACGAACCCCGCAACGAGCGTCATCTGCCCGATCTCGACGCCCGCGTTGAACCCCAAGAGCGCGACGACCTTTTGCGACTCGCTCGCCAGCGTGTCCGCGATCGAACCCGCGAAACCGAGGCCATGAATCAGTCCGAACGCGAACGCTTCGGGCCACAGCGGCCGGACGCCACGCACGAGCAGGTTGCGGATCGCGACGAACGCGATCGACGCCGCGATCGCAGGCTCGACGATGCTCGGTGACAGGCGCACGTACCCGAACGAGGCCAGCGCGAGCGTGATCGAGTGCGCCAGCGTGAACGCCGTCACCACGGCCAGAATCGAACGCAGCCTGCGCGATCCGACGACGAGCGCGATGAGGAACGCGATGTGGTCGTAACCAGTGAGGATGTGCTCGATGCCGAGCGACACGTACGCACCCAGGACGCTGTGCCCCGCGTCGGTCGGCGCGAAGCTCCAGGTCGGGTCCTCGACCCACAGTGCACGGGCCTCGGGCGCCGCACCGTTCCACACGATCTGCGTGTGATCGCGGTGCAGTGGATCGGATGCGCGGAACAAGTCGAAGTCGATGCGCAGGTCGTGCAGTCGCGCCGGTGCTTCGAACACGAACACGAGATCGACGAGCTCTTCCTTCGATCCCGTGCCGCCGGTCGCGCTCGGCGCGAGGTGCGCGCTCGTCATGTGCCCCGACAGGAGCATGCCCGACCCCGACTCGACATTGCCCATGAGCCGGTAGCCGGCGAGGGCATAGCGCTCGATCCTCTCACGCGCCGCTTCGAGCTCGTGCGGATCCAGCGAACGGTCCGCGTTCGTGTCGATCGGCAGGCATTCGATCAGCGTCAACGCCTGGCAGCGCATTTCGAGCCGCACGTGCGCACCGTCGACGACGACGCGCGAGCTCGACACCGACAACGGGTGCCAGACGAGCGCGGCAAGGATCAGGGTGAAGAGCGGCATGTCGAGAGTCTGCTGTCGTGCACACGGTGCTCGCACATACGGTGCTCGTATGGACGACGCTCGTGCAAGAATAGGCCGCGCACGCACGCCGTGTCTGCGGTCAGTGACCCGCAGGCCTGGAACCTCGAGCCCTGCAATTTCGAACCCAGCAACTTCGAACCCCGCACCTTCGAACCAGAGAGGGGGGCCGCACTGCGCCCGTCTGCGACCTCGATCCATCCGCAGTCACCGGCACGCGCGGATTGCAGATTCTCCCCGAGAATTGCTGTCGTGACGCAGAATGGACGAAAGAGACCTGATGCCCACATCTCCCATCCAGAAGTCGTCCGGACCGCGCCTGCGCGGGGGCATCGATCTCGGCGGCACGAAGATCCAGGCGATCGTCGTCGGCGCCGACCACCAGGTGCTCGGAAAAGCGCGCGCGAAGACGCCGACGGACAACGGCGCGACGGGCGTGGTCGCTGCGCTGGCTTCGACGCTGCGCGAGGCGGCCGACGCGGCGGGTTGTGAAGTGAGCGCGCTCACCGGCGTCGGCATCGGCTCGCCGGGCGTCATCGACGCGCACCTCGGCACCGTCACCGCCGCGCGCAACCTTGCGGGGTTCAACGAGACCGTCGCGATGGCGGCGCTCGTGTCGGACGCGCTCGGCATCCCGTGCTTCCTCGGCAACGACGTCGGCGTCGCGCTCGACGGCGAAGCGAAGCTGGGTTCGGTCGTGAACGCGCACTCCTTCCTCGGCGTGTGGTGGGGCACGGGCATCGGCGGCGGCTTCGTCGTCGATGGGAAACGCTGGCTCGGGCGCGGAGCCGCGGGTGAGATCGGTCACGTCGTCGTCAAGATGGGCGGCGCGCGCTGTTCTTGCGGTCGGCGCGGATGTCTCGAGGCGTACGCAGGCCGCCGCTCGATGGAAGCGCTCGCGCAGAAGCTCGTCGATCGTGGCGAGAGCACGCGGTTGTTCAAGTGGGCCGAGAAAAAGGGCCGTGATCACGTGACGAGCAGCGTGTGGGCCAAAGCGCTCGCGAAAGAGGACCGCGTCGCCGTGCACTTGATCGATCGCGCCGTGCGCGCGCTCGGCGTCGGCCTCGCGTCAGCGGTGAACCTGCTCGACGTGGAAGCGGTCGTGATCGGAGGCGGGCTCGGCACACGCTTCGGCGAACCGATGGCCGAGCGCATCGCGGCGGCGATGCTCCCCCACCTGCTCTTGCCCGACAAACCGCCGCGCGTGAGCGTGTCGCGCCTCGGCGACCTCGGCGGCGCGATCGGGGCAAGCTTGTTGGTTCGGTCGAGCTGAGGAGGACCCTGCCTGGCGCCTGTGGCTGTCGATCCCGGCCGCGGGTGCCGGCCTCGGCCTCCACATGCGGGCTCTTGTTCCAAGCCGGAAACATCGTGCAACCGAATGGTTGCATGTTACCACAGGCCGCACAGCCCCTCTCGAAACTGTCTGACCAGGACTTGATTGCGCGGACAGTTGATTCCTCCAAGGGCAGCAAGTCGCCATTGACCACGACCCCGGGGCGCGCAAGCGCGCTTCTTAGTAGCCTGCGCAAGTGACCGAGCCCATCTACGTCCCCTACTCCGACCGCTACGTTCCGACTGACACGCCCGAAGCGGCGTTGCGCACGTTCGAAGACGTGATGCGGCGTCGGCGCACGGTGCGCCACTTCAGCGCGAAGCCCGTCCCGCAAAGCGTGATCGAGCAGCTCGTCGCGATCGCGGGCAGCGCTCCGTCGGGCGCCAACAAGCAGCCGTGGCGCTTCGTCGCCGTGCGCGATCCGGTGGTGAAGAGCCGCATCCGCGCGGCGGCGGAGAAGGAAGAGCGCGAGTTCTACGCTCACCGCGCGAGCCCGGAGTGGCTCGCTGACTTGGCGCCGCTCGGCACCGACGCGAACAAGGAGTTCCTCGACGTCGCGCCGTGGCTGATCGTCGTGTTCAGGCTCGCACGCGGCAACGACGAGACGCAGGTCTACTACGTGAACGAGTCGGTCGGCATCGCCTGCGGTTTCCTGCTCGCTGCCGCACAACACGCGGGGCTCGCGACGTTGACGCACACGCCCAACCCGATGTCGTTCTTGTCCGAGGTGCTCGGCAGGCCGCGCAACGAGAAGCCGTACCTGCTGATTCCGATCGGATATCCGGCTGCGGATTGCACGGTGCCGCAGGCGGCGCTGCAGAAAAAACCGTTGGCGGAGATCCTCGAGATCGTCTGAGCGCGCCACCCGCGGGGGGATCGGACGCGGCGGAATGCCCGCGGAGCTCTGATCGGGCCCACAAGCTTGCGCACGGTCCCGGCGTGAAGTGGAGCCGGCCTTGCGACTCGAGGACGAGCGTGGACGGGGAGCAGTGACTACACCCGTTC
>JBBQNP010000253.1:0-4063 GCA_038330085.1 Planctomycetota bacterium
GGTCGCGGGCCTCGACTTGAGCGCCAAGGGCGACTGGACCGTCGCGGTGCTCGACGCGGAAGGCAACCCGGTCGGGCCCGAGACGCGCATCGAGATGCGGGTCGCGCTGCCCTTCGGCGAGGGCACGCACGCGGAAGCCGAGTCGACGCCGAGTGCGGCGATGCAAGCGAGCGCGAGCGCTGCACAGCTCGCCGAAGCGCAGGCTGTCGCCGAAACGGCGCCGTCGCCGAGTCCGGTTGCGGAAGCGCCTGCAGGTTCCGTCGAATCGTCGTCTGATTTGCCTGCGTCGCCTGCGGCGCCTGCGTCGCCTGCGGCGAACGTGTCAAACGCGCCGTCCAACGAGTCCACGAACGCCGCGACCAACACCGCGACGGACACTGCGACGGACGCTTCGGCGGACGCTTCGGCGGCTGTGGCTTCGAAGCCTGCGGCGCCGGAGACGACGCCCAAAGCGCCTGCAAGACCGCGCACGCAATGGCGTGAGAAGACTCTGGAGGAGCTGGGCCAAGAGCTCGGCGCGCTCCTCGTCCCGCACAACGCCTGGTACATCGCGGTCGGACACGGCAAGGCTCCGCGCGCCGCCGCGACGAAGATCCGCGCCGCGTTGAAGGCCGCGAACGTCGATGCGGGCGTCATGCTCGTCAACGAGTCCGGTCTCTCGAGCTACGCGAACTCCGAGCTCGCGCGCCGCGAGTTGCCCGACCGTCAGGCGCCCGGACGCATGGCGATCAGCCTCGGTCGCCGCCTGCAGGATCCGCTCGAAGAGATCCTGAAGGTCGACCCGCGCCATCTCGGCCTCGGCCTCGAGCAAGGGCTCGTCAGCAAGGCCAACGCCAAACGCGTTTTCACCGAGACGCTCGAGTCGTGCACCGCCCACGTCGGCTGCGACGTGAACCGCGCACCTGAGCTGTTCCTGTCCCTCCTCCCGGGTCTCGACGCGGAAGGTGCGAAGCGCATCGTGGCGCACCGCGCGACGAAGCCGATCACGAGCCGCGAAGAGCTGCGCACGGAATCGATCCTGACCGAGGCGCAGTGGACCAGCGTCGCCGCGTTCCTGCGCGTGCCCGGCTCGAGCGATCCGCTCGACAGTTCGAACCTGCACCCCGAGCAGTATCCGTTGGTGCGGCGACTGCTCGAAGGCGCCGGATCGAGCTTGGAACAGGGCTTCGGACGCATGGGCTCGACCAAGGGCTTGCGTCGCGTCGACTTCGATGTCGACGAATGGACGTGGCGCGACCTGATGCGCGAGATCGCGCACCCCGGCCGTGATCCGCGGCCGCGCTTGTGGGGGCCGATGCTGCTCGATCCGGACACGGATCCTGTGCGCCTCGTGAAGGACCGCGTGGTCGAGGGCATCGTGTCGAACGTGACGAGCTTCGGCGCGTTCGTCGACGTCGGTCTGCCGTCCGACGCGATGGTGCACATCAGCGAGATCTCCGACCGGTACGTGCGCGACGCGCGCGAACTCCTGTCGATCGGACAGATCGTGCGCGCGCGCATCGTCGACGCGAGCGGCGCGCGCCTGGGGTTGTCGCTCAAGAACGTGCCGTTCCCCTCGCGCGAAGGTGGCGGTGAGCAGCGCGGTCCGCGACGTGGACCTCGCCGGCAAGAGGGCGAGGCGCGGACGGACGGCCCGCCGCGCGAAGGTGCACCGCGAGAAGGCGGAGGCGAGCGCGGTGGTCCGCGCGGCGGCGGCGGCGGACGCGGACGCGATGGGGGTGGGCGTGGTCGCTTCGATCGTGCGCCGAAACAACCTGCCAACGTGCGCGCAGCGCAGACGCGACGCGATGGTTTGGGCTCCGGCTCGCGTTCGTCCCGTGGTTTCGGCGGCGGCGGCGGCGGCGGTGGCGGAGGAGGTCAACGCGGCGGTGGTGGTGGCGGCGGCGGTGGTGGTGCTCGACCGGGTGGCGGACGTCGCGAAGGTGGTCGCGGCGGAGACTTCGGAGATCGCGAGGACTTCGTGAAGCTGAAGGACGTCGCGCCCGGAGCCAAGCCGGCGAACACTCCCTTCGCGAGCTTCTTCAAGGTCAAGAAGGACGACGAGTAGGCTGCCTGGCTCCGGTTGCCGGTATTCCCCGCGACCGGTGCTTGGGTAGAAACTCGCCGAAGACTCGGACGAGTGTCTGTGATCGCGCGCGGCGCGGTGTGGAACTGTCAGCGCCTGTGTTCGTTGATTGGCACGCGGTCACGAACTCGTGCGTCGCCAATCAAGTCATGACCCTGGATGGAGCGGGGCCGAGACTGCTCTCAACTACCCTGAAGCTCAGCTTCCTGCGTCGGGGTCGGTGCTGACCGATGGACGACTTGATTGGGCGACGCACGTTCCCGTCAGCGAAGCAAAGGACTGGGTAGAAACTCGCCGAAGACTCGGACAAGTTCCGTGAGTCGGGGGTCGCACGCGGCGCGGTGTGCAGCTGCCACCGCCCGCCCGTTTGCGCACCGAGGGCGACGACATCCTGGCGCTCGACAGCGAGACCGAAGCGCAGTTGGCGCGTCGCATCGAGTTCCCGCTCCGCCCCTTGTCGGCAGGATTCGCCTCACCGGCGCGCTGGCTCGCGCGACGGCCTGACGGTCTTCTACCCGCGGTGACGCGACGCCTCGAGCGCGCGCCGCACGCCCGGGTCGGCCATCAGCACCTTCAGCGCCTCGAGCTTGGCTTCGATCTCGGCCTCGATCGATTGGCGAGTCGGCAGTGCGCTCGAGACCGAACCCGGATCGACCGGGACCTCGACGATGCCCAGGTCGGCGTACGTGTTCGTGCGCGGGATCGAAGGACGGATGCTCGGCGACGTCTTCGAGCGACGCGGCTTGCCGTGGTCGTCGAGATCGTCGAGCAGACCCAGGCCGTTGGTCGCGAGCTCCTCGAGCTCGACCTCGACCGCGAGGTCGTCCGGGCTGGGCTGATAGCCGAGCTCGACTTCGCTGTAATCGATCTCGTCGACTTCGCCCTCGACCGTGCGCGTGTTGATGCCGGCGCTCGCGTCCTGGATGCCTTGCTCGATGCGTAGGCGCAGCTCGGTGAGGCTCGTGTTCGTGGCCGAGATCTCCGTTCGCAAGGCGGCGATGACCTCGTGGAAGACCGAGTCTTGCGACTTGAGGCGCGCCTCGAGGCGTCCGCCGAGCTGATCCATGCTCGCCGCGAGACGGAAGACGGCGGCTTGCGCTTCGTCGAGGCCCGTGGTGGGGTCGACGGTCTGCTTGTTGGCCGACTGCACGATGTCCTTCAGGTACACGAACTCGACGCGCAGCTCCTGCATGCCGCCGCGGGTCAGCGCGAGATCGCTCGCGAGCTGCTCGAGGAGCAGCGACTGATCGTCCGCGCCTTCGCGCGCCTCGCGCTCGCGACGCGTCAACTCCGCAGTGCGTGCATCGGCCTTGTCGCGTGCGCGCGACACCACGCAGAGCCCGAGGAAGATCAACCCGCACAGCGCGAGCGGCATCCCCGTGACGCCGTGCTTCGCGAAGCCGTTGACGATCCACGAATACTGGTGCGCGACCTCGGGCACGATTTCCATCGCGATCCCTGCGACCGCCAGCCCACCGCCGGCCAATAGGAGGATCACGGTCCCGGAATGCGATGCCGGGTCGGCTTGATCTTGCGTCTCGTCGTCGCTCGAGTTCTTGTCCATGGGACTGGGAGCATTCGCGTGTTGGTGTGTTTCGATACCGACGCAGCCCGGTCGACCGGACCGCGCTGTGCGCACGGCTTCCAACCGCGGAAGCCGGGTGTGTGGTTCCCGAGAGGTCGGGTGCCGGATCCCCGTCTCTTGAGGCCGAAGCGGAATTGGGACGTCGTAGAGGGGTTCATGCCACCCGCGAGGCACCCCGCGGGGATCAGACGGCACCCCTGCAAACCCTTCCCAGGGTCCGGAATAGGCGTTTTCTGCAGAAACCGTGGGAGTGGGCCCCTTTTGCTCCCAACCCTCGATCGCTACATTAGAAACTCCTAACCCGGTAGAGCGAGGTCCACCGCGCACAGCCGAACCGCCCGGCTGACGCACTCCACCCCCCTGGAAGCCTCGCTCACCGGATCAGACCGTCTTCGACTGGAGCACCGCCGGAT
>JBBQNP010000254.1:0-4043 GCA_038330085.1 Planctomycetota bacterium
GGCATCGCGGGTGGCTGGGTGTTCGCACACTCCGGCGCGCAACAGGAGTTCAGCCCGCTCGTCCAAGGGCTGATACGCGATGGGTCGCCGTTCGAAGACTCAGCGTTGCACCTGGCCATCTCCGCCGCGATCGGCGCGAGCTTCGGCGTCCTGTTCCAACGCGACGTGCGCGGACTCGGATCGTGCATGGGTTGGGGCCTCGCGTACGGAATGTTGTGGTGGTTCATCGGCCCGCTCACGTTGTTGCCGCTCAGCAATGGACAAGCGCTCGACTGGTCCGCCGACTTCGCAGCCCAGCAGTTCGGTCTGCTCGTCGGCCACGTGTTCTTCGGCTTGTTGATGGGCCTCGTCTACGCTGCGGTCGATCGCATGTGGGTCGCGTTCTTCTTCGAGTCGGATCCGCTGTTGCGCGAGCGCGAAGGCACGGGAGCGCGCACGCTGTTGTCGTTGTCGTGGGGCGGAATCGCGGGGCTCGCGGGCGGACTCGTGTACACCTTGCCGATGCTCGACACGGGCATCCTGCCGTACGTCGCGGGCATCGTCGGCGGCACGTCGCCGTGGCTCGGGTGGTTCGTGCACCTCGTGCTCAGCGTCGTGATCGGCACGATCTACGGCGCCCTGTTCTCGCGCGAGGCTTCGAACGCCGGATCCGCGGTCGCGTGGGGTCTCGTGTACGGGCTCGTGTGGTGGTTCCTCGGACAGCTGACCTTGTTCCCGCTGTTCACAGGCCAGCCGTACAGTTGGTCGATCGGGGAAGCCGGCACGTCGCTGCCGTCCATGATCGGACACCTCGTGTACGGCGTGACGACTGCGCTCGTGTTCCTGATGCTCGAGCGGCGTCACGGCGAGGAGATCACGACGACCTCGCGCACGAGATCGCGATCGAAGGAAGTCGCCGACGGGACGCCGGCTCCCGCGTTGTGTGTGCTCGCTCTCGGGCTGGGCGTGCTCTTGCCGATCTTGCTCGGGTGACCTCGACGTATCGAGCGCGAGGACGAACGCTCCCGCGGAAGCACAGCGCTCAGGACGAAGCGGACCAGCCTTCAGAGCCCGACGACTTCTCCTTGCGTCGTCGCCCCGTGACCGCCCGCTTCGCGACGACGCGCAACAACAAGGCGTGCAACGCGAGCATTGTCACTGCCTCCACCGCCACCATCAGCCACAGGAGTCCTTGTTTCTGGGCCCAGAACGCGAGCAAGGCGACCAACCCTGCAGGGACCATCACGACGAGGAAGAGCAAGCTCTGCATCGCACGTTGTCCCGTGCGCGCGCCGATCGACAACGGCAGATAAGAGTCCATCATTCCCGGGATCAACGACACCGTCGGGAACACGAACAACGCGGGGATCATGAGGAGAAGCATCTGCGGATTCGAACGCGCGGCCCACGCGGCGACAGTGGCGATGTAGAGGGCCATCGGGACTTGCACGAGCAGGATTCCCGCCTTGCGCACGCCGTGGAAGACGCTCGCACCCTTCTCGATCGGCGAGTAGAGGAACAGGTCCGCCGCGGCCGGATTGGACGAGATGCGCAAGCTCTCGACGAACGTGAGCGGCACGAGCGCGGTCATCCAGAAGAACATCACCGGCATGACCTTCGGGCCATGCGCGTCGATGAGCGAGAGCAACGGGAACACGAGGAAGACCCCGAATGCCGAAGCAAGCCTGACCTTCACGTTTCGATCGCGCGTCAAGTACGCCTTCGCCAAATTGAACGACGCGCGCTCGACCGGATCGCGCACGAAGGGAGCGGTCAACTTGTCGACCCAGGACTTGCTCCCGGCGATGCTTCCGGTTGCGTCGACTTTCACGACGATGTCGTCGCGCGTCTCTTCCTGGATGCTCGCAGCATTGCTGCCCGTCGTCGGGAGCCGCACGATGCCCAGCCACGCGCACACCGCCGTAACTCCGATTCCGATCAGCGCGAGACCGGCAAAGTGCGGATCGAACGTCTTCGATCCGATCCACGCGTCGATCGCCGCGAACCAGGCGGGTGGAAGGAACCACGTCGAAACGGAACCGTGGAGGAACGACACGGCGTCGAATCCGTTCCGCGGGTCGAACAAGCGCGGGACGAGCTGGAACCCGAGCACGAGCACCAGGGTCGATGCGATCTGCGCTGCCGTCACGACCTTCTGGAGCCGGGCGCGGCCGAGCAGTCGCGCGATCAACCCGTAGAGGCACACGACGGAGGCGCTCGCGAACACGGTCGCCAGGATGACGCTGACGATGTGCGCGAGCGGCGCCCAGCCGCGTGCATCGGACATCAAACCGATCGCGATCGTCGGCGCGAGGTTCAAGGCCCCGGAGAGCAGCAGCGTGAAAGCGATGATCGTGATCGCCTTCGACAACACGAGGGTCGACGGCTGGATCGGCCGGTGGAGGAGGATGTCGTTCTCGGAGGTGCTGAAGAGCACTTCGGACGCCTCGCTCATGGCCGACGTGCCGATGAGGACGAGGGTCATCGTGTGCAGCGTGAAGGAGAACACGAAGACGTCCTTCAGCACAGCGGCCATCGCCGACATGAAGGTGCCGAAGAGGGTGAAGATCCCGATCATGACGAGGATCGAGCCCACGCCGCTCCCGCGCTTCTCGCCACGCATCGTGCGGATCGGCATCGTGCGCACGCTCATGAGGACGAACGCGCGCACGAGGGCACGCACTTGCCGCCAGTCGATCCGACGCTCCTCGACGTTGCTCACTGGCGCATCGAGCGCGCCATCTCTTCGGCGCGCTGTTCCTGGTCCTGGTTGCTCGTCAGGCGGTTGAAAGCCTGCTCGAGCGTCGTCGAGTGCGTGCGCTCGAGGATCTGCGGCACCGTCCCGTCCTGCAGGATGCGGCCGTCGTGGATGATGATGACGCGCTCGCACATGCGCTCGACGACGTCGAGGATGTGCGAGCAGTAGACGATCGTCTTGCCTTCACGCGCGAGCGACTGGATCAGCGTCTTGAACTGCAGTTGCGCGTTGGCATCCAGACCGTCGAGCGGTTCGTCGAGGAACACGATGCGCGGGTTGTGCAGCAGCGCAGCCGTGATCACGACCTTCTGCTTCATGCCCTTGGAAAAGGACGCCAGCGGCTTCGAACGCACGTCGCTCATCGTGAGATCGAAGAACGAGAGGAACCTCCCGATGCGCGTGACCACATCGCTCTCGGGGATCGAGTGCAGCGCGGCGACGAGCTGGAGGTACTCCATCGCGGTCAGCGCCTCGAACACCGCACCGCTCTCGGGCACGTAACCGATCTCGCGCTTCACGGCGAGCGGGTCGAGCACGACGTTGTGGCCCGCGACTTCTGCCATGCCCGAAGTCGGCGCGAGCATCCCCGTGAGCATCTTGATCGTCGTGCTCTTGCCCGCACCGTTCGGTCCGAGCAGACCGACGAGCTGGCCGGCGGGGATATCGAGGTCGATGCCGCGCACGGCTTCGCGGAGGTCATAGCGCTTGACGAGCTGTCGCGTGCGAATCATGGGCGAAGAGGGTATCCGACCGGACACGCGGGTGGCTTGTTGACGTGGATCACGGGTCTGGGAGGGCCGCGTTACGCTGTGCAACGCCGACGGCGCGTGATCCAAGGAGGATCGTTCGCGCTACGCGAGCTCGCGCAGTCCATTCGATTCGGCAGCGTTCGTTCCATGCTTTCCCATCAGGATCCAAAACCGTGACCGACGAGCGTACCGCGCGCGGAACCGTCCAACGCGCGCAGGCGTTCGTCGCGTGGATCCGAGGCTGGCCGGCGGGTCTGCGCTGGTGCGTGCGTCTCGCGGCACCCGTTCTGGGCGCGATCGCGTTCGTACACACCTTCGCGAGCCCCATGCCGACCACCGACGAGTGGTTCTTCACGAAGTCGATCGTCAGCTTGCAACGCTTCGACCTCCATACGATCGACGGTGTCGAGGAGGCAAGGCGCGCGGCGCCGTGGCGCTTCGCCGATCACTGGGTCGTCGTGCCGTTCCTCGTCTACTGGCCGATCGCGGAATGGACGGGGTTCGACAGCCGCTGGTTCATGTACCTGACGCTGATCGTGTTCGTGATCGAGGCGTTG
>JBBQNP010000255.1:0-4031 GCA_038330085.1 Planctomycetota bacterium
TCGGGGTGACCCCCGAGCTCGATGAGGCCGGACATCAACCACGCGTCGGTGCGAACGATCGTGAGGTTGCCGCTGCCGACGCCGACGAACACGCGCTTGGTCACCGGATCGAAGCGCACGTTGTCCGCGTCCGCGCCGACGTGGACCTTGCGCACCGTCTTGGCTCTCTCCGCGACGGCTTTGTCAGTGCCCCGGAGCGGTGTTTCGCCCTTCGCGGGATCGGCCTTCGGCTCCTCGGCCGCCGGAGCGTCGCTGCGAACCACGTCGAGATCGCCGTTGCCGCCGTTGGCGACGATCAACTCGTCCGAGTCGAGGTACACGATGCCCGTGGGTTCTTTCAGGCCCGTGCGCGGCGCAAGCAGCTTCTGGGCCGCGAGATCGACCGACTCGACCGTGTCGTCGCCGAGCCCCGAGACGTACAGGACGTTGCGCTTCAGGTCGATCGCCATGTGGTCCATGCGCCCCAGCACGAGCGGCATCGGGACGGTGGATTGCAGCGAGAGAGCGTGCGTTTCGCCCTGTTTCTGTGGGGTAGTCGCCTGCGCAGGAGTTGCCCGTGCAGTGGTCGCCGGTGCGCTGGTCGCGGACTGCATGGTCGCCGCGAAAACGAGGGTCAATATCGACGTGAAGGCCATGGCTGCCCCAGGATTCGTCCAAGTGGGTTTTCCCGCACAGGGCTTTTTCCCCGAGCGGAGGGCACTATCCTACGGTCCATTCGTTCCTCGCATCCTCGCTTGAAAGCCCATCTTTGAGTCAATCGAATCCTCCTCGCCGCGGTGGTCGCGGCGGCAGCGGTCGTCGCCCACCGCCTTCTACCGGCAAGAAGTCCAATTCGTCGCCGTCCGATTCCTCGACAGCGCCGCTGCATCCCACGCTCGATCCGCCCGACATCAAGTCGTTCCGCGAATGGGAGCTCGGTGATGAGCTCCAGACCGCGATCGCCGACATGGGCATCACGGTCCCGACGCCGATCCAGCGCCTCGCGATTCAACCGGTCCTCGAGGGCCGCGACGTGATCGCGAAGGCCGAGACGGGCACGGGCAAGACGCTCGCGTTCGGCGCGCCGATGATGGCGAAGATCGATCCGGCGCGCGCATCGGTGCTGGGGTTGGTGTTGTGCCCGACGCGCGAGCTCGCGCAGCAAGTCGGCAAGGTCCTCGAAGAGCTCGGCAAAGCGCGCGGCGTCAAGGTCGTGCTCATCGTCGGCGGCGATCCGATGGGACCGCAGGTCGAAGCGCTCAAGGCCGGCGCCCAGGTCGTCGTCGGCACGCCGGGTCGCATCCTCGACCTGTACAAGCAGCGCTTCCTGTCGTTCCCGTGGACCGAGTTCGCGATCCTCGACGAAGCGGACGTGATGCTCGAGATCGGGTTCATCGACGACGTCAAGATGATCCTGTCGTACACGCCGGACGAGCGGCAGACGCTGTTGTTCTCGGCCACGTTCCCGCCCGAGCTGCTCAAGCTCGCGCGCGAGTACACGAAGAACCCCGTCGAGATCGCGACGGCCGCGGGCGTGTCGACGGTCGACACGATCACCCAGACCTGGATCAGCATCGACGACGACGATCGCGCGCTCACGTTGATCCGGCTGGTCGAGCAGAGCGATCCCGAGGACATTTTTCTGGTGTTCTGCGACCGGCGCACGGAGGTCGACAAGCTCATGCGTCGGCTCGAGCGCCTGCCGTTCTCGATCAAGGCGCTGCACGGTGGCTACGACCAGGCTGCCAGGTTCCGCGTGATGAGCGCGTTCCGCACGGGCGAGGTGAAGGTGCTCGTCGCGACCGACGTCGCCTCGCGCGGGCTCGACGTCGCGCACGTGACGACGGTGTTGAACTACAGCTCGCCGCAGGACGTCACCGACTACACGCACCGCATCGGCCGCACGGGTCGCGCGGGTCGCAAGGGTCGCGCGATCACGCTCGTCGGCGGGTTGGACATGCGCAGGTGGCGTCCGATCCAGCGCGAAGCGACGTGGGACATCCCGCAGGCCGAGGCTCCGCGTCCGTCGCGCGGTCCGGCATGGCGTGACGAACGTCCGCGGCGCGATGCTCCGGCTGCAACACGCTCGGAAAGTGGCGACGATCGGCAACACGCAGCGCGTGAACCGGAGCGTCCGTCGCGCGGCGGCGAGCGCTCTGGGCAGGAACGTCCCGCTCGGGATCGCGAGCGCCCTGCTCGCCGACACGACGAGCGGGCCGCACCCGAACCCGCAGAGCGCTCGGCTTCGGCACGCGCGCGCGCACCAGAAACGCAGGCCCCGCGCCGCGAGCACTGGCCGGTCGACACTCACGCTCACGACGAGTCCGTGCGTCATCCCGACGTGCGGCCGAACCGCGAATCGCCGCGTCCGGCGCGCAACGAGGCTCGGCCTGCTCCGCGCAACGCGCCGCGGACGTCGCGCACGGAAGCTCGTCCGACAGCGCGCGCAGAGGATCGACCTGCGTTGCGTGACAGTGCCCACGGGGCACAGCGCGACGACGCCCGCAACGCACCGCGCGACGACGCCCGCGAGACACCGCGTGACAACACCCGCGGGGCCCAGCGCGGCGAAGCTCGTCCGACGTCGCGCAGCGGATCCGGCGCTGCATCGCGCGGTGAGCCCCGAGCTCCGACGAGCGCAGGATCACGGCCGACTCCGCGCGCACCCGCTGAACGCTCTCGACAGGCTGAACGCGAGCCTCGCACTGCGCCGCGGCCGAATGCGCCTGAACGTGCACCGAGACAGCCCGACGAACCCCGCCGCTCGGCACCTGCGGAGCGCGCGCGTTCGCAAGAAAAGCCCGCAACGCGCCGACCCGAGCGAACGCAGACAGCTCGCGACGCCGCTCCCTCGGGACGCCGCGATCGTCCGCGATCCGAGGCATCGAGCGAAGAGCGTCCGCCGGGCACGTTCGAGCGGCCGATGACCGGCGGTCTGCTCGGCAACGCAGTGCGCCGTCCTGCGCCTCCGACCCGCGGCGACGAAGGGCCCCCGCGCCGTCGACCTCGCAGCCGCTGAGCTCGCGGCCTGCGTCGCACGCTCTCGTCGGTTGCCAGAATCGCGCGCCGGCGCCATCTTGATCGCATGGTCACACGCGATCCGCGCATCGACGCCTACATCGAGAAGTCCCCACCGTTCGCACGTCCGATCCTGAAGCACTTGCGCGCAGCGGTGCACAAGGCCTGCCCCGACGTCGTCGAGACGCTCAAGTGGAGCCATCCGAGCTTCGAGTACAAGGGCATGCTCTGCGGCATCGCGACGTTCAAGCAGCACTGCGCGTTCGGGTTCTGGAAGCACGAGTTGGTCGTCGACAAGCACGACATCAAGTCGCGCGGGGCCATGGGCAGCTTCGGTCGCGTCACGTCGATGGACGATCTGCCGCCGAAGGCGCTGCTCACGCGCTACATCAAGAAGGCGATGAAGCTCAACGAGGACGGCGTCAAGGTCGTGCGCGCGAAGACCACGAAGAACAAGAAACCCGTGACGATGCCCCCCGCGCTCACGGCCGCTCTGGCGAAGAACAAAAAGGCCAAAGCCACGTTCGACGCGTTCAGACCGAGCCACAAAAAGGAGTACATGGAGTGGATCGGCGAGGCGAAGGGCGAGGTCACGCGCGCGCGTCGGGTTGCTCAGGCCATCGAATGGATGGCGCAAGGCAAGTCGCGGAATTGGAAGTACGCGAACTGTTGAGGTGTGCTGTGGCCTGATGCGGGCTACTCTGTGCTGCTCGAAAGCACACTATGGGCGGTCAAAATCCCTTCATCCGACCGGTCACGGCCAAGCTGCCGGCCAAGCCGTACTCGATCACGTTCCTGCCGATGAACGTGAAGGTCGACGTGCGCCCGGAGGAGCTGCCGTACTCGCGCGACGGTCAGAAGGGTTCGATCCTCGAGATCGCGCTGGGCCACGGCATCGAGATCGATCACGCCTGCGGCGGCGTGTGTGCGTGCTCGACGTGCCACGTGATCGTGCGCAAGGGCTTCGAGACGATGACCGAGGCGACCGAGGACGAAGAGGATCAGCTCGACAACGCGCCGGGTTTGACGCCGCA
>JBBQNP010000256.1:0-3983 GCA_038330085.1 Planctomycetota bacterium
GACGTTCCTCTCCGCGGTGACGGCCGCGACGCCGAAGATCGCCGACTATCCGTTCACGACGTTGAGCCCGCAGGTCGGCATCGCGAGCCTCGACTCGACCGAGACGCTCGTCCTCGCGGACCTGCCGGGGTTGATCGAGGGCGCGTCGGAAGGTGTCGGCCTCGGCCACCGATTCTTGAAGCACGTCGAGCGCTGTCGTGTCGTGCTGCACCTCGTCGACGTGTCCGAGGACGCGACCGAGGAACCGCTCGAAGCCTGGCGCGTGATCGTGGCTGAGCTCTCGCGCTTTTCGATGGAGCTCGCCGCGAAGACACGCTTGCTCGTCGCGACCAAGGTCGAGAGCGAAGCCGCCGAGGAGCGCGCTGCGGCGCTCGAGCGCGAGACCGGCGAGCGCGTCTGGCGCATCTCCGCGGCGCAGCGCAAGGGCCTCAAGGAACTGCTCGTCGCGGCCCACCGGCAGGTGCGCTCCGAGACCGTTCCCGCGGCGCCGCGCTCGCTCCGCGCCGACGATCGGCCCTGATCCCGGGGCGCCACCCGCTCCCGGAGTGCCCCTCAGGGCAACGAGGAAGAGGTTTCTCGCGGTACCTCAAGCGTCGGCGCGCGCGCGACCGATCAGGAGGTGGCCCCATCAGGCCGGCACCCCCCGCGTGGCACAACAACCTTCCATCCCCGACGACGAGTTCAGCTTCAAGGACGTCGGCCAATCGCTGCCGCCCAACTTGACGCCGCCGACGCCGCTCAAGCCGACTCCACTCAAGCCGGCGTTCCAGAGCCCCGCCCCAGCGCCGGTTGTGCGTGATCCGCTCTCCGAAGCGCCCGCACTCGTGCAGACGTCGCACTCGCCGCGCCATCAGCTCGAAGCCTGGCTCGCGGTCATGACCAAGGCCGGTGCCTCCGACTTGATCCTGCGCGCCGGCGGCCGACCGTGTCAGCGCATCGACGGCAAGATCACCTTCCTGCCCGGTCGCGTACCCGACATGGGCCCACTGCTCGACGTGCTCGAAGGCATCCTCGGCAAGGACCGCATGGAGACGTGGCGCGTGCGCGGCTCGGCCGACGCGGCGCTGCACCTCGACGGCCTCGGTCGCTTCCGCATGAACGCGTACCGCCAGATGGGCGAGCCCGCCGTCGTCATCCGGCGCATCAACGAGAAGCCGCCCTCGCTCGATTCGCTCGACCTGCCGACCGACATGCTCAAGAAGCTCGCGCTGAAGAAGCGCGGGCTGATCCTCGTCACCGGCATCGCCGGCTCGGGCAAGTCGACCACGCTGGCCGGCATGATCCAGTCGATGAACGAATCGCTCGAGCGCCACATCGTGACGCTCGAGGACCCGATCGAGCTCATGTTCAAGGAACAGCGCTGCGTCATCAGCCAGCGTGAAGTGGGCACGGACTGCGCCAGCTTCCAGGACGGCTTGCGTCACGCGCTGCGCCAGAGCCCGGACGTGATTTTGATCGGCGAAATGCGCGATGCCGAGACCGTCATCGCTGCACTCGATGCGACCGAGACGGGGCACCTCGTGATGTCGACGCTGCACACGATCAACGCGCCGCAGACCGTCGAGCGCATCCTCTCGTTCTTCAAGTCCGAGCAACACGCGCAGGTTCGCATGCGCCTCTCGGAGAACCTCGTCGGTGTGCTCAGCCAGCGCCTGATCCCGCGCTGCGGCGGCAAGGGCATGATCCCGGCGTACGAACTCATGCAGAGCACGCCGCACATCCGCGACCTGATCTGCGAAGCCAAGACCGGCGAGATCGGCCGCGTGATCGAGCAGGGGACCGAAAAGGGACTGATCTCGTTCAACATGTGCCTGCGCAGGCTCGTGCAGGAGCGCAAGGTCGAGCTCGACGACGCGCTCGCGTCCAGCGACCGGCCGGAGGAGCTGGTGCTCGCGCTGCGCGGTATCACCGGCAGCTCGGCGCGCCCGGAGACCAACGCGGTCACGAAGAACAGCCCGGGCAACGACGGCCTGCGCATCGCACGCCGCGACTGAGAACGTAGGAAGAGATGCTCGTCCTCCGTTCGACGAGCTAGGAGGGTCTGATCGCGCTCGAGTCGGCGGAACTGGCCCCTCCTTCGCGGGAAGATCGGGAGAAGCCGACCGTCGCTGTTCACCTTGCAGGCCGCCGCCGCGTTGGCCAGGAAGGGGCTTCGGAGCTAGGATTCGAAAGCTTCGGCTGGTTGCCCCCCGCCTCGCCGAGGCGCGTGATCACGAGGACCCATCCATGAACATCGGACAGATCAAGCTCATCGCCTGGACCGCGGCCGGGGTGCTCACGCTGGGGCTGGCGTTCTACGTCTTCGATTTCGTGAAGCACCTGGAGGAGAAGGGGCGCAGCCCCAACCTCGACGAAGCCAAACGCTTGATCGCAGTGCTCGACTGGACCGGCGCGCCCAAGGCCGTCGAACAGCCCAAGGTCATCGACAACACGCCCAAGGTGGTTCCAGTCCTCTCCGTGTCGCGCCTCGTGACCGTGCTCGCGCTCCAGCAGGATCTCTCGGACCGCGCGTTGTCGCAGGTCGCCTTGCGCTACAAGCCTGAAGCGGCCGTCACGGATCCGGCGCTGGCGGCGTTCTCGCTGCTCAAGGAAGGCGATCACCTCGCGCCGCCCAACGACTACGTGCACATCGTCTCGATCACGAGCGACGGCGTCGACTTCGCCTTCGCCGACGACAAGCGCGATCACGAGAAGCTCTCCACCAAGGAGTTCGACGCCAAGTCGCAGATCATCGTCATCGGGCCCGACGGCATCGTGCAGGAGCCGTCTCCCCTCACGATCCCCAAGGGACCGGACACGCTCCGCCCCGGCAAGACGGCCGAAATCAGCACGAACCGCTTCCGCCTCGGCGGCGACGACGTGAAGGAGTTCGGCAACCGCTATCAGGAGATCCTCGGTCGCGAGGTCGAGACGTCGCGCCACCAGGATCCGCGCACGGGCAAGTACGACGGCATCGAGATCAAGAAGGTGCAGGCCAACTCGATCGCCGAGCGACACGGTGCGCAGGAAGGCGACGTGGTCAAGAGCATCAACGGCCACGCCGTGAACAGCACTCAGGATGCGATCCACTTCGTGCAGGTGAACCAGGGCAACTACACGACGTGGGAAGTGGTGATCGAGAACCACGGCAAGACGCGCACGGTGACGTACGAGTCCGGCAGCAACTGACGCGGTGGACGGGCACCTCTGCCCTTGATCGAACTGCGGCCCTGGATCGAAGTGCGGCCTTTGACCGAGCGGTGCCCATGAGCGAGACGTGCCGATGAGCGAGCGCGTGCTCACGATCGATCTGGGCAACAGCCGCTGCAAGCTCGTCTTGTGGGAGCGCGAGGAAGTCGCAGAGCCTCGTTCGCCGTCGCACGGGTCGTCTCGTTGGCAACCGCTCGACGAGCGCGAGCTCTCGACGAGCGTTGCGGTCTCGACGGAGCCCTTCGCGCGCTTTCTCGACGAGTGGTCGTCGCGCACGGCCGACATCGCGCGCGTCGGCCTCTCGAGCGTGGCCGCCCTGTCGGGCGAAGCGACGCTGGCGACGACGCTGCGTGCGCGCTTCGGCGAACGCTTCGTCGAGCGTCCCGACCCCGGCCTCGACAACGCCTGCGTGGAGCCGGATCGCGTCGGTCGTGATCGGCTCTTCGCCGCGCGCGGCGCCCTCGAAATCATGGGTGGTGCCGCGATCGTCGTCGACGCGGGCACGGCGCTCACCGTCGATGCGCTGAGCCATGCCGGCGGTCGCGGACGGTTCGAAGGCGGCGCGATCGCGCCCGGTCCGCGGCTGCTCGCCGATGCGCTGGCGCGGCACGCGGCGCGATTGCCGCACGTCGATCCCGCGGTCGGTTCGCGAGCACTGGGGCGCGACACGGACGGCGCGTTGCAAGCGGGCGTCGTCGTCGGGTTCCGCGGCGCGGCGCGTACGCTCGCGCGCGAGGTCGCGCGCGAGAGCGGGCTCGACGGTGCACCGATCGTCGTGACAGGCGGCGCGCGCG
>JBBQNP010000257.1:0-3975 GCA_038330085.1 Planctomycetota bacterium
TCCGCCCCAGATGCCCAGGATGAAGTACAACGGCACGAGGCTGACTTCCCAGAACACGTAGAAGAGCACGAGGTCCGTCGCGACGAACACGCCCAGCATCCCCGTCTGCATGACGAGCAGCCAGATCATGAACTCCTTCACGCGCTCGTGGATGTGTCCCCACGTCGACATGACGACGATCGGGCCCAGAATCGCCGTCAGCGCGACCATCAAGACCGACAAGCCGTCGAGCCCGAGTCGATAGTGCACCGGGATCCCGCCCGGCAACGTGAACCAGGCGATGTCCTCGGCGTGCTGCGCTGCGGCGGAGGCACCGTCGAAGTCGAGGCACAACATCACGCCGATCACGGCGGTGGCGAGCATCGTGACGAGCGTGATGCCGCGCTGCAGACCGGCCGCTTTGCTGGGCGTCGCCGCGACGAGCAGCGCGCCGACCAGCGGCAGGAAGACGAGGACCGTGAGCGAGAGGAGGTTCATGGCGCGCTCAGGACTTCCACATCAGGAGGATGGCGATCAGCGCCGTGAAGGCACCCATCCACAGCCCGTACGTCGCGATCTGGCCGTCGCTCATGCGACGCCAGCGTTGGCCGATGTCGCGCGCGAGCGCTGCGACGCCGTTGACGAGCCCGTCGATCGCGAACTGGTCGACGACGACGGCGATGACGAACGCGATCAGCTTGATCGGCTGCACGATCCAGCGCGTGTACTTCGTGTCGATCGTCCACGCGTCGGCGAGGAAAGCAGCGGTGCGCGGCGTGCCGACCGTGATGCTCTCGTCGAGCTGTTTGCCGACCTTGTAGTTCTTGAAGCCCAGGTGGGCGAAGTAGAGCGCGACCGCGGCGCCCAGCCCGAGCAACACCCATTCGGCGTCGTGACCGAGCTCGTGCTCGCCGTGTCGCGCGAGGATCTCCGTGCCCGTGCGCGTGACCGGCTCGAGCCACTTCTCGAGGATGTGCGTGGCGCCGGTGACCGGCGGCAAGCCGAGCAATCCGCCGACGAGCGACAGGAACGCCAACACCATCAACGGCAGCGTCATCACCGCCGGCGACTCGTGCGGGTGGACCTTGTGCGTGTCGAACCGCTCGGTCCCGAAGAACGTGAGCGCGACCATGCGCCACGTGTAATAGGCCGTCATCGCAGCGGTGATGATGCCGACGCCCCACAGCGCTCTGTACAAGCCGCCGTGCGCGAACGCGTGACCGAGGATCTCGTCCTTCGAGAAGAAGCCCGACATCAGCGGCAAGCCCGACAGCGCCGCTGCTCCGCACAGGAACGTGATGAACGTGCGTGGCATGTACTTCTTCAGGCCGCCCATCTTGTGCATGTCCTGCTCCTCGTGCATGCCGTGGATCACCGATCCGGCGCCGAGGAAGAGGAGGGCCTTGAAGAACGCGTGCGTGACGAGGTGGAAGATCGCCGCCGCCCATGCTCCGGTCGAAAGGCCGAGGAACATGTAGCCGAGCTGCGAGACCGTCGAGTACGCGAGCACCTTCTTGATGTCGCGCTGCACCAATGCCGTCGAGCCCGCGACGAACGCGGTGAGTGCAGCGACGACGCCCATGATCGCGAGCAGGTCCGGCGAGGCGGCGAACAACGGGTTCAAGCGCACGACCAGGTACACACCGGCCGTGACCATCGTCGCCGCGTGGATCAAGGCGCTGACCGGCGTCGGGCCCGCCATCGCGTCCGGCAACCAGGTGAAGAGCGGGATCTGCGCCGACTTGCCGCACGCACCACCGAACAAGAGGAGCCCGGCCCAGAACAGTTCCGGTGTCGCGAGGCCGTCGACGAGCTTGCCCGGGACCCCGGCTGCGATCGCCGACATGTCGAGCGATCCGAACACGCGCACCAGGAGGAACGTGCCCAACAGGAAGCACGCATCGCCGATGCGGTTCATGATGAACGCTTTTTGTCCCGCTTCGGCCGGCCAGCCCTTCTCGTACCAGAACCCAATCAGCAAATATGAACAGAGCCCGACGCCTTCCCAGCCGATGAACAAGCCGAGCAGGCTCGAGCTCATCACGAGCATCAGCATCGAGAACGCGAACAGCGACATGTACGCGAAGAACTTGGCGTAGCCCTTGTCGCCGCTCATGTAGCCGGCGGCGTAGATGAAGATGAGGCTGCCGATGCCCGTGACGACGAGCGACATGACGCTCGACAACGGGTCGAGGTGCATCGCGATCGTGATCGAGAGCGAGCCGGCGCTGATCCAGTCCCACGCGCTCGAGCGCAGGAAGCGCGCGCTCGCCTCGAGGTGACCGAGCGTCATCCAGCCGTGGATCGCGAGGCCGAATGCGGCGAGCATCGAGAGGGCTGCGACCCAGGGAGCGAGCGCGCCGATGCCCGGGGCGACCTTCGCGTGACCGTCGTCAGCGTGACCGTGTGCGTCATCGTGTACAGCGTGCGCAGCAGCGCCGTGATCATCGTGGCCATGACCACTGTGACCATGATCATCGTGACCGTGCGTGTCGACCGGTCGCGGGTTCTTCGCCGCCCGTTGGCGCAGCGTCATGAAGTGCAACAACCCGCAAACCGCGCTCGCGACCAGCGGCAAGAACGGGATCCACCACATCCAATCGAACGCAGCGCTCTCCTGGATGCCGGCGGGCACGTGTGCGGGGGGGACTTGGAGCAGCATCAACGCATCAGTCCTTGAGCTCGGCTACGTCTTCGAGGTTCACCGACTGGCGGTTTCGGTACAGCGCGATCACGAGTGCCAACCCGACGGCCGCTTCGACCGCCGCGATCACGATCACGAAGATCGCGAAGAGCGGACCCTCGAGGCTCGGCGCGGTCACGCCCGCTTCGAGCGTGTGCATGCGGCTCGCAGCCAGCAACGACAGGTTCGCTGCGTTGAGCATCAGCTCGATGCACATCAACACGACGATCACGTTGCGGCGCAGGAAGAAACCCGCCGCGCCGATGGCGAAGAGGATCGCCGCGAGAACGAGCATGTGTTCGGCGGGGACCGTCATGCTCCACCTCCGCTGTTGCGCGGCCCGCGGTCACGCTTGGCGAGCACGACGACGGCGACCGCGGTCGCCAGCAGCAGCATCGACACCGCTTCGAACGGCAGCAGGTAGCGTCCGAACATCTCGCCCGCGAGAGCGCTGATCGAGTCGATGCCGTGCTCGGGGATGTCCTGGCCGGCCGGGATGGGCACGCTCTTGCGCACCGCGATCGCGCCCGCCATCAACAAGGCTCCGCCGACGAGGAACACGAGCACGACGTTGGGCCGCGAGAACATGCGCGCGTCGATGCGGTCCGCTGTGCCGGGCGCGCCGAGGTTGAGCAGCATGATCACGAACAAGAACAGCACGAGGATTGCGCCCGCGTACACGAGGATCTGTGCGGCTGCGAGGAACTGGAACCCCGCCAAGAGGTAGATCACCGCCAAGCAGAAGAACGCCGCGAGCAACGAGAGCACGCAGCGCATCGGGCTCTTCGACAGCACGACGCCCAGAGCGGCGGCGACCGTCACGAGCGCCATCAAGTAGAAGAGCGCGTTTGCCACCGATTGTTGATCCCGTTGACGTAGTCGATGCGCGGCTGCAGCGTTGCACGCGGCCGCTTGAGCTTGTCCATGTCGTAGATGAGCGCCTCGCGCGTGTAGTCGGAGAGCTCGAGCTCGTTGCTCATCCAGATCGCGTCCTTGGGGCAGGCTTCCTCGCAGAAACCGCACAGGATGCAGCGCAGCATGTCGATGTCGAAGCGCACCGGTTCGCGCTCGATCGTGCGATCCGTTTCGCCGCCGTCGATCGTGATCGCATAGGCGGGGCAGGCCGCTTCGCACAAGCCGCACGACACGCACGCGATCGTGTTGTCGTCGTTCACCAGCAGTCGCGGTTGTCCGCGCGTCACCGCCGTGGTCGGCATCGGCTCCTCGGGATATTGCCGCGTGGCCTTGGGCTCGAACATCTTGCGGAACGTGATCGAGAGGCCGCGCAGGATCTCGGGGAAGTAGAGCTTCTC
>JBBQNP010000258.1:0-3933 GCA_038330085.1 Planctomycetota bacterium
GAACGCCGGGAATACCGGCGTACGGCGCCAGGCACCCGCCGCTCCTTGTGATCGGTGCGTGCGCGTGAAACGATTCGGTGCGTGAACAAGTTCGGATCGATCACCGCGCGAGAGTTCGGCACGTCGCTCGGCATCGCAACGATCGGCATCCTCGGCGCCTGGCCGGGCCACAACAACGAGCCCGATCCCGTCGCGCTCCTCGTGTGGCTCTCCCTCGTCGCGCCCGCGGTCGGCGTCGCGTGCAGCGCTCTGCGCCTCCGCTTCTGGCCGGCAGCCGTCCTCGTGCCGGCGACGTGGATGTTCCTCATCGTGTTCGCCGACGCGCTCTCCGCGCGCGACCTCCCGCGTCCGATCTGGTCCGGATGCGCCATCGCAGGACTCTTCTCGTTGGGGTTCGCTCTCGGTTCGCTGCCGACACGCTCCACTTGGCGAACCGCAGGCATCATCCTGCTCGTCAACGCTCTCCTCTGCGCGCTGCCGCTTTCGGGCGGATTCCTGCGGGATCACCCGCCCGCACAGGTCAACGCGCGCCTCCTGGACCTCTCTCCCGCGACGCTCGTCGTCGAGTCCTCCGGCGTCGACTGGATGCGCCATCCTGCGATCTACGATGCTGCATCCACGTCCGACATCGATCCGATCTTGCGCTCGGCGTACGACGGTCGCCTTGCGGGCGGCCTCGTGTTTGTGGTGGGATGCGCGCTCGCGTTCGCACTCCAGCGCGTCCGAGACCGCCGATGGCCAAACACCGCTACTTCTGCACCTTCCCGCAAGAGCTGATCTCCGAGCCGATCATCTCCCATACTTTGGGCGACAAGTTCGGCGTCGTGCCCAACATCCGCGCGGCGAGCATCACCGACACGATGGCGCTCGTGGCGGTCGACATCGAGGGCGACGAGAAGGCGATCGAGCAATCGGTCGCGTATTTGAAGTCGCGCGGGGTGAAGGTGGAGGAGATCGCAGACCAGGGGCGCTGATGCGCTGCGCTCGCGACGTCGCTTCGCATCGGCACTCGCTGCTCGCCAGTGATTTCGTGGGGAGTGCGTTCGTTGGGAGTGCGCGCAGAACGCTCGCGACCTTGGTCGTCTTGCTCGCGACGTTCACGTTCCCCGCGTGCCGCAACGCGACCGTCTTCGGGCGTGAAGCGGTCTGGCCGACGCCCGAACACGGCGCGGTCGTGAGCGAGCACCCGCTCGCGACGGAGGTCGGCATCGACGTGCTCGACCGCGGCGGCAATGCGGTCGATGCAGCAGTCGCGACGGCGCTCGCGCTGGCGGTCGTGTATCCGCAAGCGGGCAACTTGGGCGGCGGCGGTTTCGCGCTGTACGTCCCGCACGTCGGCACACCGCAGGCCATCGACTTCCGCGAGGTGGCGCCGATCGTCGCGCGCGCGGAACCGTACCTCGGCACAGACGGCAAGCCCGTCGCGGAGCGCAGCCTCTTCGGTCCGCTCGCGGTCGCCGTGCCCGGTTCGCCTGCGGGTCTCGCAGCCCTGCTCGAAGCCAACGGATCGCATCAGTTCACTCTGTCCGACTTGTGCGCGCCCGCCATCGAGCTCGCGCGCAAGGGTTTCAAGGTCGACGCGTGGCTCGCGCACGACCTGATGCACGCAGGTTTGCGCGAGTCGATGAACGCGGCCGCGCGCAGCATCTTTTATCCGCGCGGACGAGCGTTGCGCGAAGGCGAGGTCCTCGTGCAAACCGATCTGGCGCAGACGCTCGAGCGTTTCGCGCGCGAAGGTCCACGCGGTTTCTACACCGGTCCGGTCGCCGACGCGCTCGTGCGCGAGGTCGCGCGCAGTGCGATCCCGAAACCCGAGCGCGGCGGGAACGTCGGTGACGGCACGGGCAAGGGTTGGATCACGAGCGCCGACCTCTCGCAGTACCAAGCGCGGTTGCGCGCGCCGCTCAAGGGCTGGTTCCGCGGCATGGAGATCGTGACGATGCCGCCGCCTTCGTCGGGTGGGATCGTCTTGTTGCAGTCGCTCGGCATCCTCGAAGGTCTGCCGCTCGACACCGATCGGATCGAAGCGCTGTCCGCGCACGCGATCGAAGAGCAGAAGCACGCGGCCATCACGACCGACGTGCCGGGCTTGTCGGAGCACATGGTGCACTGGTGGATCGAGTCGTTCCGGGCCGCGTTCGCCGATCGAGCGGAAAGTTTGGGCGATCCGGACTTCGTGCGCGTGCCGGTGAACGACCTCTTGTCGACGGAGTGGATCGCAGAGCGGCGCATCGGCATCGGCGAGACGGCCAACCTCGACGTGGCTCCCTGGAAGAACATGCAGGAGGGCTCGCATGAACCGGCGCAGAGCGGCGCTACGCCCGCGGGTGCGTTGCACGAAGGCAACCAGACGACGCACCTGTCCGTGCTCGACGCGCACGGCAACGCGTGCGCGATCACGACGACGCTCAACGCGCTGTTCGGCAGCGGCATCCTGGTGGAAGGTGCCGGTTTTTTGCTCAACGACGAGATGGACGACTTCTCGATCCAGCACGGATCACCGAACATGTTCGGTCTCGTCGGCGGAGCCGCGAACGAGATCGCGCCGCGCAAGCGCCCGCTCTCGTCGATGATGCCGACGGTGTTGCGCGACGGCGGTCATGCGAACGTGATGGTGCTCGGCAGCCCGGGTGGTCCGCGCATCATCACGTCGGTGGCCGAGGTCTTGTTGAGGACGCTCGTGCTCGGGCAGACGCTCGAAGAAGCCGTGAGCGCGCCGCGCATGCACCAACAGTGGTCGCCGAAGGAAACGTCGTTCGAGCCCGGCTTCGACGAGGCGATCACGGCCGCGCTGCAGAATCGCCGCGGTCAACCGGTGACGAAGAGCACGACACGCTGGTCGAGCGTGCAAGCGATCCGCCTGACGAAGATCGGCGGCACGCCCGAAGCCGTGAGCGACCCCCGCCGCGGCGGCAGCGGCGCCGTGCAAGGCGAGAAACCGTCGACGCCCGCGCGACCGCCGGACGCGCCGCAACGACAGGGCTGATACCAGTATTCCGGTATTCGCCCGGATCAGGGCAGCAGTGCTTGCGTCGAGCCGCGCGCGCTGCGGCACATAGCGGCGGCGACGTCGGCCGGCGTCGCACTCGATTCGCTGGAAAGCCAGGCGCGTACGAGCGCGAGTTGGCCGTCGGCTATCTGCGCAGCCATCAGCTGGAGCGGGATGAGCGGCGTGCCGCCGAGGTCCGCGCACCGTCGACGCAAGTGCCCTTCGACCCGCAGAGCGAGCTCGCGGCTGACTCGCGGCGCGGTGTGCTGCGAGGTCGGACCCCACAACACCTCGCGCGCGAACGGGCGCATGTCGACGAAGTGCGCGAGCAGCTTCTCGAGGTGGGGCATGTCGGGTTGGTCCGTCACCGCGCCGGCGAGCACGTCCAGCATGTCCGTCATGCTCGCGAGCAGCATGTCGTCCTTGCTCTTGTAGTGCTCGTAGAAGGTCGAGCGACCGACGTCGGCGCCTCCGACGATGTCGTCGACGCGGATTTGTGCGTAACGCTGCTTGCGTCCGTGGATCAGCCCGCCGAACGCCGACAAGATCGCGTCGCGCGTCTTGCGCTGGCGAGGGTCGCCGTCCTTGGGAGGGTGTCGATCGTTTCCGGACATTTGGGTTCGTTCGTCCGGTACGCACGAGAACGCGCGTGCGCACGTGGCTCTCGCGCTGCATCACCGCTACGGTGAATCGCAGTCTACACGAGGTATTCGAGTGAGCCATCCGAACGACACGCGCGCCGACGATTCAGGTTCGAACCCAACACGCTCGCAGGGGGCAGGTGCTGGAGCAGCCGCTACGCACGGCATCGAGCAGGGATCCGATCGCAGTTCCGCGCTGCTGATCGGAGTCGGATCTCTTCTCCTCGTCGCGGGAATGACGGTTCATCCTGCGGTTCATCCGCACGACATGCGCGGCCTGATCGACGACCTCGCGACGGTTTC
>JBBQNP010000259.1:0-3916 GCA_038330085.1 Planctomycetota bacterium
GTTTTTCCGGGCTTTAGTGGGCGTCCCCCCCGCCCCCCCCCCCCATGGGCGCCCCGGGCGCGCGGGCCCCCGCCCGGGGGGCCTGCCCCACCCGCCCGCCCCCCCCCCCCCCCACCCCGCGACCGGTGCCGCGAACAGAACGAAAGTCCACAGTCCGGAAGTGATTGCGCGAACAATGCGCAGTCCGTCGCGCCGCGACTGCGACCCACCAGACCGAAACGGGCTCTCACGACGGCGAATCACACGCTCAGGCCGCTTGGCAGCGCTCTTGCTCCCGAGGTGGTTCGCATGGACCGCCTCCCCGACATCCGCAACGCGACGCCCAGCACGCGACCCGAGACGAACGACCGCAAGCCGCGCGAGAACGGGCGTGCGGCTCGATCGCGCTCCGCCGACAAGTCCGATGGTGACGCGCGCGCCACGTCCAAGGTGAACGACCGTCAGCGCACGGAGCGCCCTGACTCGAAGCAGAAGGATCATCGCTTCGAAGTCCATGACCAACGGGAGGGGCAGAAGGCGGAACAGAAGCCCGAGGCCAAATCCACGGAAGAATCCGGCGCGCAGAACACCTCCGCGACGAAACCCGAGCAGGACATCACCGAGCTGATCGCGCAAAAGCCCACGCTGCGTGCACAGTCCGCGAAGCTGGATCCGGTCGCGCTGACGAAGTCCGCGAGCAAACAAACAACGGCGGAAGCAGTCTCGATTTCGTTGCCCGTGCAGATCCAGGCGACCGTCACCCCCGGCGAAGCAGCCGAATCCCGCCCGGTCGACCTCCACGTCGACGCTCATCCCGTGGCACAAGCAGCTCCTCAGAATGCGGCCACGGAGGTCGATGAAAAGCGTGCGCTCGAAGCGCCGAAGGAAGCGCGCGAAACGAAGCCGCCGCAAGACCTCGAGCGCGCGGCCGACATCCTGCGCCAGGTGCGCGTGCAGTTCGCGCCGCGCAACGGCGAAGCGCACATCGACCTGCAGCCGCGCGAGCTCGGCCGCGTCTCGATCCACATCACCGTCGAGGACGGGAAGATGCGCACCGAAGTTCGCGCCGAGAAGCGCGAAGCGCTCGACGCGATCCAGGCGCACCTGCCCGAGCTGCGCGCGACGCTGCGCGACTCCGGCATCGTCGCGCAGGACTTCACGTTCTCGCTCGGACTGCAGAACCAGCCGCGCCGCGATCCACAAGGTTCGCAGGGCGGCAAGCAATCCTCCAACGCGCGCACCGTCGACGCACGCGATCCCGAACACGCCGTCTTGTTGCGCGCCACTGCGTCGGCGAGCGGTGTCGATCTTTACGCCTGAGAACCTGAGGAATCACGATGACGATCCATGGCATCCAGAGCACGGACCCGACCACGATCCCGCTGACCAGCCCGACCAGCGCTCCCGCCACGGCTGACGCATCGAACGGCCTCGGCAAGGACGCGTTCATGCGGCTCCTCGTCGATCAGATCAAGAACCAGGACCCGCTCTCGCCGAGCGACAACACGCAATATCTCGCGCAATTGGCGCAGTTCAGCTCGCTCGAGCAGATGCAGTCGTTGAACGACAACATCGTCGGGCTCGCCGTGCTGCAGCAGAACAACGCGCTGATGTCGCAGCTCACGCAGTCGAGCTCGTTGATCGGACAGACCGTCAACTACATGGATCCGTCGACGAATCAGCCGGCTACCGGCACGGTGACGTCGGTGAAGATCCAGGACAACGTCGCGCTCTTGTCGATCGGGGGCCAAGACGTCCCGCTCGCGAACGTGACCGAAGTGCTCGGTCATCTGCCTGTCGACGGCACGACGGGCAGCGGAACCGATACGAACACCGGCACGGGCACGACCGACCCGACCACGACCCCCGAGTGAGGATCACGACACCATGAGCTCCTTCTTCAGCGCACTGTCCGCACTTCGGGCCCACCAAGACTGGCTCGACGTCATCGGCAACAACCTCGCGAACACGAACACCAACGGGTTCCGCACGGGTCAAGCACGCTTCAGCGACCAGTTCAGCTCGACGTTGCGCTACGCGAGCGCACCGGGCACGAGCTTCGGCGGCGTCGATCCGATGCAAGTCGGCGGCGGCGTGCGACTGGCCGACATCGGGCGCAGCTTTCAGCAAGGCGCGTTGCAGAGCACGGGCAAGCCGCTCGACGTCGCGCTGCAAGGCGGCGGGTTCTTCGCGATCGCGAACGGCTCGCACACGTACTACACGCGCGTCGGCACGTTCGGTCTCGACGGCGCGCACAACCTCGTCGATCAGCGCACGGGCTTCAACGTGCTCGACCGCGGCGGCGCGCGGATCACGGTCGACACCGACGCGATCTACCCGCCGCAAGCGACGACGCTCGTGTCGCTCGCCGGCAACCTGCCGTCGCATGTCAGCGGTCCTTTGCCGCAGATCCTCACCGGCGTCGGCGGATTGAAAGACGGGAACCCGGCTGCGATCACCGGCACCGTCGCCGAGCCGTTCCCGATTCCGCTCGGGCAGACGTGGTCGATGACGGTCACGGCGAGCGGCGGCGCGCCGCAGCAAGTCAGCATCCCGGGCGCGGCGGGCGGCGTCAGCGCTGCGACGGTCGCGGCCGCGATCGATGCGCTCGACGGCGTCGCGGCGACGGTCGATGGAACCGGCCACGTCGTCGTGTCGACGGAGCGCACGGGCGAAGCGGTGTCGCTCAAGGTCACCGCCGGTGATACCGGTCAGGATCTCGCGAGCGCGCTGGGCTTGAGCACGACGCTCGTGCTCGGCACGCAGACGCCGGTGAGCGCGGCGACCGATCTGAACGACCTGCCCGGCAACGTGACGCACTATCAGGACGGCGACACGATCCGCGTGCGCGGCTTCGACGGCGACGGAACGCAGATCGACGCCACGTTCACGTACGGCGCTTCGAACGACGGCACGACCGTGAACGACTTCGTGAGCTTCCTCGACTCGACGTACGGGACGGCGAACGTTTCGCTCGACGCTCAAGGGCGCATCCTCGCGCAGGCGGTTCCCGGCGGCGAGTCGAACCTCTCGATGACGATCACCGACGGAACGGGTTCGATCGGGCGAACGCAGTGGACGACTTATGCGCTCTCGACGACGCAAGCCGGCACCGCTGCCGACGTCGTGTCGACGACGGCCGAGGTGTACGACGCAGCCGGACTCGCGCATGCCGTGACGGTCGACTTCGAGCGTCAAGACGACGGCACGTGGACCGCGACGCCGACGCTCGCCGCGAGCGAGGGTACGATCATCTCCGCACCGATCACGAACATCACGTTCGGACCCGACGGTGCGCCGACGAGCCTCGCCGGCCTCAACACGGACATCACCGTGATGTTCACAGGATCACCTGCGCCGCAGACGTTCGCGATCGACCTGGGCACGAACGGCGGGTTCACGGGCGTCACGCAGCTCGGCGCGCTCGGCGATGTCGTCGTGCGTCAGCAGGACGGCTTCGCGGTCGGCACGCTCGACAGCTTGACGGTCGACGGCGACGGCACGGTACGCGGGAACTACTCGAACGGTCACAATCAGGCGCTGGCGCAGATGGGCATCGCGACGTTCGCGAACGACGAGGGTCTGGCGCAGGTCGGCGACTCCGCGTTCGCGGTGACGGCGAACAGCGGCACGGCCAACATGGGCGCGGGCAACGTCGGTCACGCGGGTCGCGTGGTCGGTGGCTCGCTCGAGGGCTCGAACGTCGACACGGCCGAGCAGTTCGTGATGTTGATCGAAGCACAACGCGGCTTCCAGGCCAACTCGCGCGTGATCACGGCGCAGGACGAAGTGCTCAAGGATCTCGTCAACCTGATCTGATCCGAATCGGCGGGTCGACGGACTCGCAGAAATGCGGTGCCAGTCCCATTTGTTCACACTTCGACGAAGAACCGCGGGCGCAGCAACAGCTCCGACCGCAGTTGCCGTCGAAGTGTGA
>JBBQNP010000260.1:0-3903 GCA_038330085.1 Planctomycetota bacterium
TCGCGGACCTTGAGAAAGTACCGACGTGTCTCGTCGAGCACCTGCGAGAGGCGCGTGTACTTGTTCTCGATGTTGCCCTTGATCAGGAACGAGTCCGTCAAGAGCAGATCGGAGACGATCGTCAACATCAGGGGTCCTTGGTCGCGAAGGCTTGGAGGAGGGGTCGCACAGCTCCTGCCAAGTAGAAGGAGCCGATCACCAAGACCCAGCCTCCAGGAGTTTCCTCTGCGAGCCCGGTTGCCCTGGCGAGGGCGCTCGTTGGGTCCGCCGCTGTTTCGGCGACGAATCCAGCTCGAGACGCTTCCCCGACCAAGGTTTCCGTGGCACGCAGCGGACCTGAGGCCGCCGTGGTGCAGACGAGCCTATCGGCACGGCCAACGAGGGTCTTGAGGATGGCGGCTGCATCCTTGTCGCGACCCAGCGCGAGGACGACCACAGGGCGCGTGGAGAGGCTCGGGTCGCGGGAAAGTTCTTCGAGGACGAGGGCCACGCTCGAGGCGACGTGGGCTCCGTCGAGGATGACGGGGATGGAGCCGGCTCGCATGCGTTCGAGGCGTGCGGGGAGGCGAGCGCGCTCGAGCGTCGCGTCGTCGAGCAGGTCTCGATCGAGCGGGTGGGAGGAGAGACGGTTCAAGACGCATCGGTGCCCGAGCTCGTCGAGCACCAGCCGCGCGAGGTCGGCGTTGCGCTCGTGGATCGTCGGCGCCGTGCGCGTCGGGCGCAGGATCGGCACGTCGAGCTGACAGGCGATCGCTTCGATCACCGATCCGGAATCGTCGTCGCCGCCGCGCGTCGGATCGGGCCAGAGCGTCGTGACCAGCGTCGAACCGGGCTTCAAGATGCCGGCCTTCTCGCGCGCGATGTGCGCGCGTGTCGGTCCGAGCACGCGCGTGTGCTCGAGGTCGACGTTGGTGATGACGCACACTTCGCCGCGCACGGCGTTGGTCGAGTCCAAGCGTCCGCCGATGCCGCATTCGACGACGGCCCACTCGCATCTTGCTTCGGCGAAGATGAGGAACGCTGCGGAGGTCAGCACGTCGAACCAGGTCGACTCGTCGGCCGGCGTCGCGGCGGTGATGGAGGCTGCGCGCGCGACGAGCACGCGCTCGAGTGCCTCGGCGAGCACGTCGTCGTCGACCTCGATGCCGTCGATGCGCACGCGTTCGGTGACGCGATCGACGTGCGGCGACGTGTACAAGCCGGTGCGGATGCCGGCGTGCATCAGGCCGGCGGCGATCATCGAGCTCGTGCTGCCCTTGCCCTTCGTGCCGGTGACGTGAACGGCACGAAAGCGCTTGTGCGGGTCGCCGATGCGCGCGAGGAGATCGATCGCAGGATCGAGGCCCTGACGCATGCCCTGCCGATCGCGGCGCTCCCAATCGACGAGCACGTCGAGTCGCGCGAGCGCGGCTTGGAGCCTGGCGCTGCTCATCGAACCGCGCTCGTTTCGGACTTCTGCCTCATGCCGTTTCTCGGCGCTCGCTCACGCAGGCGACGACAACAGCTCGCCGCGCAGCACGGTGACGGCCTGGCCGGCGAGCTTCACGCGATCGCCTTCGAGCGCGATGTGCAACGTCCCGCCGCGCGCCGAGGCTTGTCGCGCGACGAGCTCCGTGCGGTGGAGCTTCGTGCCCCACCATGGGCCGAGCGTGCAGTGCGCCGAGCCGGTGACCGGGTCTTCGTCGATGCCTGAACCTGGCGCGAAGAAGCGCGACACGATGTCGAAGGCCGAATCGCTCGAGCGGCTCGTCACCATGACGCCGCGCGCATCGACGCGCTTCAGCCGCGTGAAGTCGGGCGCGCAGGCACGCACTTGCGCTTCGGATGCGACCTCGACGAGCCAGTCATAGCGGCTGCGAGCGACCGCGACCGCACGCACACCGAGCGCATCGACGAGACCCTCGGGCGCGTCCGCGATCTCGGCCAGGCGCGCGGGGAAGTCGAGCACGATCTTCGCGCCGCGGCGCGTTGCGGTGAGACGACCGCTCTTGGTGTCGAAGCGCGCGATGTCGCTGGTCGACAGACGCTTCGTCTCCCACAGCACGTGCGCCGCAGCGAGCGTCGCGTGTCCGCACAGCTCGACCTCGATCGCGGGCGTGAACCAGCGCAGTGCCCACGCATCGCCGATTGGGTTCAGGAACGCAGTCTCGGACAAGTTCATCTCCAGCGCGACGCTCTGCATCCAGGGCTCGGGTGCGGGCGCAGCGAGGATGCACACTGCCGCGGGGTTGCCGCGGAACGGGCGGTCGGTGAAAGCGTCGACCTGGTGGATCGTGAGGCTCATGCGGAAAGTGGAAGCGGGTGTGCCGAGCTTGAAGTTCGTTCCAAGAGAGTAGCCGCAGGGCGCGTGGGTGGCCGCAGCAGGTGGGGTGCAAAGGGTGCGATCGGCAGATCGCGGACCTCGGCTCATCGCACGGCGGTCGGCTCGCCGATAGTGCCTTTCCGGCGCTATGCCTGCCTCCGCGCTCCACCGTCGCACCCTCCCGCCCACCCGATCACGACATGGCCGAGCTGCTACACAGGATCAAAGTGTTCGTGTTCCAGCAGACTGGACCCGAGCCCGCGTACCTCTTGTTGCGCCCGGCGCAAGGCATGGAGAGCTTCTGGGGGCCGGTGCAGGGAAGCATCGGCTTCGGCGAGAAGATGGAGTCGGCGATCCATCGCGAGGTGCTCGACGACACGGGCATCCTGCGGCCGCTCGATGTGATCGATCTTGGGATGCCGGCGCGTTGGCAGCTCGGCGTCGAGGACGTGATCGAGTGGACGTTCGGGTTCAAAGCGCTGCCGGGCACGGACAACGTGCGGCTCGATCCGCGGTTTGCCGAGTTCCGCTGGGCGCAGTTCAGCCAAGCGTATCCGTCGCTCGAGCTGGAGACCGATCGCGCTGCGATCATGCGGCTGCACACGCTGCTCCGTGTCGCTTGAGTGCCGTCGAACGTTCGCACGAGACAACGTCATCACATCGAGAGGAGTTCTCATTGAAGATCGTCAACTTGTTCGTCGCGTCCTTGTTCTTGATCGCGGGCGGGTGCTCGTCGATGGGCAACGGTCCCTTCGCGCTCGAGGCACGCGGGGTCGTCTACGACAACTACATGGTCAAGGATCCCGTGCCGGGCAGCGACTTCCGCGACGACAAGATCAACGCGAAGGGCGTCGGCTTGCAGGCTGCGATCAACTCGCCCGTCGTCGACTTCATCTTCGGCTACGAGCGGCGCCAGTTGGGTGGTCAGGATGCCGACGAACTCGCGGCGGGCATCCGCAAGCGCTTCTTCGACCTGGTCAAGCTCGAGCCCTACATGGACTTCCGCGTGCTGTACGGTCGGCTCGACACGGGCGACGGAAAGATGACGTACGCCGGGGCTTCGGTCGGGGCCGGGTTGTTGTTCGCGATCACAGACCACTTCTACGTCGACGGCAACGTGTCCTACGAGGTCACGAACAAGGTCGATGTCGGCATCGACAGCACGCCGTTCATGGGGCTGCTCGGGCGCATCGGTATCGGTTGGGCGTTCTGATCGCGCTGGCCCCGGTGATTTCGACTGGGTGCCTGGCGCCGCTTGCCGGCATTCCCGGCGACCGGCGCTAGGAGTCTGCCCACGGTCAGCTCGGCAGGAACCCGAGCGTCGGATACTTCGCGCTCAAGACCTTCGTGTGATCGGCGCCGAACCAGCGATCGATCACCGTGCCGTACACCGAACGGAAGTCCGTAGTGAACGCGAGATCGCCGGCGTCCAGGTCCTTGAACGACGGATGCTTGCCGTACAGACCGCCCTTCACCTTGTGGCCGATCACCATCATCGGTGCAGCGACGCCGTGATCTGTGCCACGCGAGCCGTTCTCCTTCACGCGCCGGCCAAACTCCGAGAACACCATCACGACCACTTCGTTCGCGATCGTGCGGCC
>JBBQNP010000261.1:0-3826 GCA_038330085.1 Planctomycetota bacterium
CACCGCGCAAAACGGCAAGTACGCCAAGTCCTTCAACAAGTTCTTCAAGGGTCTGTACACGACCGAGAAGGGCCTGCCCGTCAAGACCGACCAAGGCGGGAAGCGCGTCGAGGCCAAGGACATCCGCAACTACCTGCTCGCAAAGCTGGGTGTGAAGGACGTCCCGGCACTCGAAGCCGAGTGGAAGGCGTTCGTCGCGGCGATCCCGATCGACGGCGTGCCGGCGCGCCTCAAGCGCGGGCTCAACTCCGTCCGGCGCGGCGATTTCGAGTCGGCGCTCGAGGACCTCGACGCCGCGATCACCGGCGGCGCCACCGACCCGCGCGCCTGGTACGCACGCGGGAAGGCCGAGATGTTCCTGATGAAGCGCGACGAGGCCTTGGCCGACACCCAACACGCGGTCGAAATGGACCCGCTCGCCGCCAACTACCGCTACGGGCTCTCGCTCATGATGGTCGGCATCGTCACGACCGGCGGACCGGGTGGTTTCAAGCTCAACGACGGCGGCGAGAAGATCAAAAACGACGAGGCCAAGGCGCAGGCCGGGCTGGCCATGGAGCTCGATCCGGAGAACGAGCGCTTCCGCGAATGGTTCGAGGGCTTCGAGTGAGGTAGGTTGCGCGCACCGCCATGCAACGACTGCGCGCCCTGCTCTGTGTCATCCCGCTCCTCGCCGTCTCGTGTCAGGGCGTGCACACGCTCAAAGACCCGGTGCTCTCGCTGCGCACGAAGGGCGGTAGTGAGCTCGGCGTCTCGACCGAGTACGGCATCGTCTTCCTCGGTCACACGGCGTCGGCGGGTCCGGTCGAAGTGACGGCCTGGTTCGGCGACGGTCCGGACATCGAGAAAACGGTGATCGAGCCGATCGGCAATGGCCTCTTCACCGCAGAGACCGAGATCGATCTGTCACAAGTACCGATGACCTTCGACCAGCCCCAGCCGGGCGCGGAGCTGCTCGTGATCGGACGGCGCAACGGCGTGCTGTGGAACGCGACCGTCAAGGTGCAGCAGGACGGCCACGTCACGGGGATCATCACGACGATCCCCAAAGAGCTGCGCGATGCCGAGGACCAGATCGGTGCGGGCGTGTACCTGGTCCCCGACGGAGACGAGCGCGAGCGGAAGCTCGTGGGGCTCGTGTCGGGGCGCGTCCGGATCGAGTCGAGCGGTGCTGAGTACCTGACCGTGGTCGGTCCGACGGAACTGTGGCGACTCGTGTCGCACCGGCGCGAGCCGCACGACAAGAAGCGCTGGGTCTACCGCGACGACATCCTCTGAGCGCTGCCGGCGCGGGGCTCGACGGCGGGAGTCCACTGCGGCCAGGGACCGGCGCTCGAACGGCGCGCTTCGCTCGGCGGCCTGCGCAAGAGCGCGTGCACGATCGCGTTGTACACGTGCTTGCCGCTCCTGCGCCACGCGCGCGCGAGCAACGATCGCTGCTGACCCGCCCCGCGACCGAACGAGCGCTCTCCCTTCGGACCGCGACCGTCGCGCGTGTAACGGCGGCGGTGCTTTTCGACGTGACGCAGGTCCTCGCGCGCGCGCGATGCGAACGCACGCGTGCGCGTTGCGTGGACACTGGCAAGCTGGAAGTCGAGCAGCCACGGACGGCCGTCGTCGCCGACGAGCACGTTCTGCTCCTTGTGCAGGTCGTTGTGGCACACGCCGCGCGCATGCATCGCTTCGACCAGCGCGTCGAGCTCGTCGAAGAAGTTCTCGGGCAGCGCGCGCGCCTGGCTGAGCGGCTCGCCGGGGACGAAGCTGCGCACGAGCACGCCGCTCGCCCCGTCGTGACGCACGAGCCGCGGGATCCCCTCCAACCCCGCGAGCCTTTCGAGCGCGCCCCTCTCGCGCGACATCAGGCGGCGCGCCACGAAGCGCGTGAACGGAACGCCGTTGCCGCAAGCGACGCGCCGCACGCAGCCGTCCGCTCCGACCTCGATGCGCCCGAACACGTCGGATTTGAGCACGGTCGGTGCGCGCGCTACCTCAGCTTGTGACCCGGACACGATCCTCCTATTCTCCGCGCGCGCCCGGCGTTTTTCGAGCGCGCACTTGTCCACGACCACGACCGCTCCAGTTCCCGGCGATCGGCGCATCCGCGTGCGTGGACTCGCGCGCTCGTTCGGCGCGACGAAGGCCCTCCTGCCGCTCGACCTGGACCTCGGACCGGGCGGGATCGTCGGTCTCCTCGGTCCGAACGGAAGCGGCAAGAGCACCCTCCTGCGACTCCTGACCGGAATCGTTCCGCGCGACGCGGGTGCAGCCTGGGTCGACGGCGTCGCGCTCGAAGGCGACGGCACGGCGGTTCGTAAGCGTTCGACCTACGCGCCGGGCGAGCTCGCGCTCTACCGCGAGATGCGCGCGACCGATCACCTCGAGTGGCTCCTGCGCGGGCGCGACCGCGGCTCCCTCGCGCGCGCAACGAAGACGGCAGAGACGTTGGGCCTCCCCTTGCGCGCGCGCGTGCGCACGTACAGCCACGGCATGAAGCGACAACTTCTGCTCGCCGCCGCACTCGCACCCGACGTCGGTGTGCGCATCCTCGACGAGCCGACCGACGGACTCGATCCCTCCAAGCGCGGCGTCGTGCTCGATCTGCTCGCCGACGAAGCCAAGCGCGGCACCACGATCCTGCTCTCGTCGCACCACTTGGGCGAGGTCGATCGCGCGTGCGACCGGCTCGTGTTCCTCTCCGGCGGCAAGCTCCTAGCGGACGAAACCTCCGCGACCGTCGCCGAGCGCGCGCGCCGTTCCCTACGTCTCGAGTTCGAATCCCTCACACCTCCCGGACAACTGCAGACGGATCTCGAGCGGACGCAGCACACACGCTCCGTCCGCATCGAGTCCATCGGCAACAACCGAGTGCGCGCGTACGTCGAGCTCACCGACGACGATCCCCGCGCATTCCTCTCGCTCCTCTGCGCATCACCCCAACTTCCGCCTCCCGTCGCGATCGAGTACGGACAGCTCTCTCTCGCCGAGCTCTACCGCTTCCTCTACGGCGTGGAGGCCTGCTGATGTTGCGCGAGCACCGCTTCGCTCTTTGGGGCGCACTCGCCTGGTTCGTCGTGCTCGAGGCCCTGCTCGCCGGCGCGATCCTCTTCTGGCCGAGCTTCAAGGAGAACCTCGCGCCCCTGCGCGGCCTCATTCCGATCCGCGAGCTGCGCGACCAATTCGACGTGATGGCGCAGATGGGCATCGCCGGCTACGTGAACGGCCAGCACTTCTTCAAGGGCTGCAACACTCTCGGCACGCTCGCCGCCGTCATCTTCGCGATGGGCGCCGTCGCCGGTGAAGCCTACCGCGGCACGCTCGAGCTCCTTCTCTCGCGTCCCCTCTCGCGCCGACAGATGCTGCTCGAGCGCTTCACCGCCGGAGCCCTCGCAGTCGTCCTACCCGTCTTCGCAACCAGCGCAACCGTCCCCTTCCTGCTCTCCTTCGTCGACGAGCACATGCGCTTCAGCGACCTCATGCTCGCATCCGTCCAACAGTCAGCCCTCTTGCTCGCGATCTACGCACTGACCTTCCTCTACTCGACCTTGAGCTCCAAGCTGATGCAGATCGGCTTCACGATGCTGCTCTTCACCGTCTTCCAGTTCGGCATGTACATGATCAAGTACGTGACGCATTACTCGATCTTCCGCCTCACGGACCTGACCGTGTTCATGCGCATCAACACGACGCACACCCTCGACCTCACCCTTTTCGCACCCCTGATCGTCGTGACGCTCGTCGCACTCGTCCTCTCCCTGATCGCATTCAACCGCCGCGTACCTTGATGCTCCTCCCGCACTCAACTGCGACGACGAACCCGCCCCGAGCG
>JBBQNP010000262.1:0-3742 GCA_038330085.1 Planctomycetota bacterium
GGATCGACGCCGTTGCGCGCCACTTCGCCGAGGATCTTCTGCACCTTTTCTTCGAGGGTGTCGAGCGAAACGCCGCGCTGCGCACGCACGGTGACGACGAACGTACCGGCCAGCTCCTGCGTGTCGCTCTGCGCGCGCACGGAAACAGCCAACTGCTCGTCCATCGTGAGCGGCTTGTTCAGCGGCGATCCGGCGTTTTCGGTGAGGATCTGCGCGAGCGTGTCGAGCGCCGCTTCGTCGTCGGACTCGGACGGAACGCTGGGCCACGTCAGCGTGAGCTCGGGCAGCTTGACGCGGTCTTCGATCGCGATGTTCTTGACCGCGTCGAGCTTGACCGGCCGCGGCGCCGGACGATCGACCGCCGGTCCACGGGGGATCGGGCCGAACCAGCGCTCGACGAGCGTGCGCACTTCGCTGAGCTTGACGTCGCCGCCGATCGCGAGCGTCGCGTTGTTCGGTCCGTACCAGCGCGTGAAGAAGTTCTTGACGTCGTCGAGGCTCGCGTTGGTCAGGTCCTCGTGCGAACCGATCGTGAGCCACGAGTACGGATGTCCGTGCGGGTAGAGGGCCGCGACGATCGCGAGATCATCCTGACCGTACGGGCGGTTGTCGTAGTTCTGTCGACGCTCGTTCTTCACGACGTCGATCTGGTTGGCGAGCGTCTCTTGCGTCACTGCCTTCAGGAGGAAACCCATGCGGTCTGCTTCGAGCCAGAGCGCGACCTCGAGTTGGTTCGCCGGCAACGTCTCGAAGTACACCGTGCGGTCGGTGTTCGTCGTGCCGTTGAGCGTGCCGCCGGCTTCGGAGACGTACTTGAAGTGCATGTCGTCGCCGACGTGCTCGGAGCCTTGGAAGAGCATGTGCTCGAACAGGTGCGCGAAGCCGGACTTGCCGAGCTCTTCACGTCCGCTGCCGACGTGGTAGCTGACGTACACCGCGACGACCGCGTCGGAGTGGTCCTCGTGGACGATGACCTTGAGCCCGTTGTCGAGCGTGAACGTCGAGTAGGGGACGTCGATGTCCTGCGCGCGAGCGACGGACGCGAGGAACGGCAGAACGATGAGTGCAAGTGAGCGCATGAGAACCTCCATGGAAGTGCGCGAGGATAGCGGGCCTCTCATCACCGCGCACCCTCCGCATCGACGCTCCGGGAAAGATCCGCGTCAGACCGTCAGCGGGTGTGAATGGCCCGCTTAGGGCAGGCTGATTCGACCGCGGTCTCATCATTCGTGTGGGCCGGGAGCTACCATCGCCGCGATGAAGACGACCTGCGCGCGCTCACGCCTTGGAACCCTCGTGACCTCGGTCTTCTGGCTGGCAACGACGTCCGCGGTCGCCTGCGCCGGTTCGACGAGCGCGCCGAATTCGTCCCCGGCGGACGTCACGCGGCCTGACGACTACTTGAAGCACCCGCTCGCGGCCGACTTCATGTTGCCCGACTGGGACCAAGTGCGCGGGTATTTCGAGATGCTCAGCACGCAGAGCCCGCGCGTGAAGCTCGAGTCCGTCGCGAAGACGGCGGAAGGGCGCGACCTCGTGCTCAGCGTCATCTCGAGCGAAGCGAACCTCGCGAACATGGCGGCGTTGAAGCGCTACAACGCTTTGCTCGCCGACCCGCGTGGTGCGTCGCGCGACCAGCGCATGGAAGCGCTCGACAAGGGCCGCGCGTTCCTGTTCATTTCGAACGCGATGCACGCGACCGAATGCGGTGCGCCGCAGTTCGCGATGCGGCTCGCGTACACGCTCGCGACCTCGGACGACGAGGTGTGGCGTGCGGCGCGCGAACAGTGCGTCGTGCTCATGCTGCCTTCCACGAACCCCGACGGTCTCGACGAAGTCGCGAAGTGGTACATGCGGACCGTCGGCACGCCGTACGAGGCGACCGAGATGACGCGCCTCTACCAGCTCTACGCCGGTCACGACAACAACCGCGACTGGTTCATGCTCACGCAACCGGAGACGCGCGCGATCACGAACCTCCTCTACAAAGTGTGGCGCCCGCAGGTGTTCTGGGACGTGCACCAGCAAGGCTCGAAGGCGGAGCGCATGTTCGTCCCGCCGTTCCGCGACCAGCTCGATCCCAACCTCGACACGGGCATCATCACGGCGATCAACCTGCTCGGCACGCGCGCGCAACTCGACATGACGCGCGCGCACAAGACGGGTGTCGCGACGGGCGGCACGTTCGACATGTGGTGGAACGGCGGCAACCGCAACGTTCCCGTGCGTCACAACATGGTCGGGCTCTTGACCGAAGCTGCGTCATGCCGGCTCGCGACGCCCATTTTTCAGCAGAGGTCCGAGCTCGTCGCGCCCGACGGATTGAAGGACTATGCGCCCTCGAACCACTTCCCGGCACCTTGGCCCGGCGGATGGTGGCACTTGTCCGACATCGTCGATTACGAGATGGCGTTCGCGCAGTCCTTGCTCGGCAGCATGTCGCGCGAGCGGCGGTTCTTCCTCGAGAACGCGTTGGAAGCTGCCGATCGCACGCTGCTCGACGGTCGCGAAGGCGCGCCGAGTGCGTGGATCATCCCGGCCGACCAGCGCGACCGCGGCGCGACGAAGCGTCTCGTCGACGTGCTGCTCGCAACCGGCATCGAGGTCGGTGTCGCGGACGACGAGGTGAAGGCTGACGGACGCACGTATCCCTCTGGTTCGATCGTGGTCCGCCGCGAGCAACCGTACGGCGCGCACGCCAAGGACCTCTTCGACGTGCAGCGCTATCCGCAAGGCGATCCGCCGTACGACGTCGCTGGCTGGACGCTGCCGGCCCTGCTCGGCGTGCGGCGCGTCGAGATCATCGGTGCACTCGACGTGAAGGTGAAACCGGTGACGAGCGTCGACGAAGCGCTCGCTTCGTTCCGCGCCGACACGCGCACGAGCGACACGACGGCCGAGACGTTGTCCGACCGCGACAGCGACGCGTGGAAAGCGGTCTTCACCGGCCTCGGCAAGGGCGGCGCGTACTCGTTCGACACCAAGACCGGCATGGCCGGCGTGTTCGTCGGATATGCGAAGCCCGAAGCGGACCACGATCCGTCCGAGCCACTCGTCATCGCGAAGATGCCGCGCATCGGCCTGTACTCGCCGTGGAGCGGTAACAACGACGAAGGCTGGACGCGCTGGGTGTTCGACACGTTCGGCGTGAAGCACGCCATCGTGCGCAACGAGATGCTGCGCGCCGGCGATCTCGCGAGCTTCCTCGACGTGCTCGTGTTGCCCGGCGTGAGCGCAGCGGATCTCGACAAGGGCCGCGCGGAAGGCAGTGTGTTCGACGAGTTCACGGGCGGGCTCGATCCCGAGGGCGCAGTCGCCGTCGAAGAGTTCGTGCGCGGAGGCGGGACGCTCGTCGCGATAGGCAGCTCGGCGAAGTGGGCCATCGACTTGATGAAGCTTCCGATCGTCGACGTGACGACGACGCCCGAAGCCAAGGAGTTCAACTGTCCCGGCAGCGTCCTGCGCACGATTCCGCAGGGCACGAGCGTGTTCACGAGCGATCTGGACGACTCGGTCGACGTGTTCTTCTCGCGCGGCGGCGCGTTTCGCGACATGAGCGACAAGGAGCGCGGTGACTCGCACTCGGAGAAAGCGAAGGTCGAGTACCTGTTGCGCTACGCGCCGACGCGCTTGCTCGTGTCGGGTTGGATCGCGAAGCCGGAAGCGATCGCCGAGCAGGGTGCGTGGGTGCGCGCGGCCCACGGACAGGGCGCAGTGCACTTGTTCGGATTCCGCCCGCAGT
>JBBQNP010000263.1:0-3608 GCA_038330085.1 Planctomycetota bacterium
GCTCGAGCCTCCTGACGTGGTGACGGTCGCGTGGGTGGCGGCGGGAGCCGTGCTGCTGCTGGCGCTCGTCGCGGAGTGGTTGCACTCGCGCCGCGTGCGCCGTCTCGCGCTGCTCGCGTTCGGTCCGGGACGCAAGCCGGCGATGTGGGCGCGCGTCGCACCGATCCTGCGCGTGCTCGCGCTCTGTGCATTGGCTTGGGGCCTCGTCACGCTCTACTTGCTGCCGGGCAAGCGCTACACCACCGCCGATTCCGCCGCGCATTCCGCCAACGACCCGCACCACGTGCTGATGGTGCTCGACGTCTCGCCCAGCATGCGTCTCGTCGACGCCGGACCCAACCGCAACGAGAGCCGCATGGCGCGCGTGCGCGAGGTGATGACGTCGTTCTTCGACCGCGTGCCGTTCGACACGTACCGCGTCTCGGTGATCGCGGTCTACAACGGCGCGAAGCCCGTCGTCGTCGACACGCAGGACTTCGAAGTCGTGCGCAACATCCTCGGCGACCTGCCGCTCCAGTTCGCCTTCCAGGCCGGCAAGACGAAGCTCTTCGACGGCCTCGAAGAAGCGGCGAAGCTGGCGAAGCCGTGGAACCCGCGCAGCACGACGTTGCTCGTCGTCTCGGACGGCGACACCGTGCCCGCGACCGGCATGCCGCCGATGCCCGCTTCGGTGAAGAGCGTCATCGTGATCGGCGTCGGAGATGCGCACGCGGGGAAGTTCATCGACGGTCGGCAGTCCAGGCAGGACGTGCCGACGCTCAAGCAGATCGCAGCCCGACTGTCGGGCACCTACCACGACGGCAACGCGAGCCAGATCCCCTCGAGCCTGATCGCGGAAGCATTCGGCGCGGACGAGCGCGACGTCTTCCAGAAGTTGACGCGCCGCGAGTACGCCCTCATCGCGATCGGCACCGGCGGCGCGATCCTGGCGTTCCTGCCGTTCCTCTTGCACTGGCTGGGAACGCGCTGGCGTCCGGGGGCCCGGCGGAGGGCGCAGGGCTTCCGCACGGTGCACTCCCAGTCCACCTCTTCGAAGCGAATGGAAACCCTGGCCGAGGTGGAGGTGTAGGATGGGAACCGTTCCGGAGTGGAACCTGACGAAGGCCGACAGGCGCGAGCGCTGTCTGCCGATCATCGCTGTGAGTGGAACGCGAGAGACGACGAGGCTGAGCACGAACGTTCGAGACCACTGAGAGTTCGAGGACAAGCATGAGAAAAGCAATCCTGTTCCTGTGGCTCCTGATCCCGGTCGCGCTGGGCGCGTACCACTACGGCCCCGGCCAGGATCGGCTGCGCGCCGACAAAGCCGCTGCCGCCGTCGCGCGCGCCCAAGAAGCGACCCAGCTCGCGCGCGACACCGCGACGAAGGACGGCGACGAAGCGGCGCGTCCGATCTGGACCGACGCCGAAGCGGCCTGGTCCGAAGCGCTCGACCTGTTGCCGCCCGGCAAGGCCGCCGATCAGCGCGCGCTGCGCCTCGAGCGTGCCAAGGCGCAGATGTACATCAGCAAGCTGCCCGACGCGCGGCACGAGCTCGACGCGCTCGTCAGCGAGATCGCGAACGATCCGACCGCGGACGCGAGCGAGATGCGCGCGACGCGCGAAGCCCTCGCGAACGCGCAGTACTACTCGACGTGGTTGATGCGCCTCGAAGGTGCTCCGCGCGAAGAGTGGGAGCCGGAGATCGAAGCCTCGCGCCAGAACTACAAGCTCCTCGCGGAAGATCCGGCGCTGAAGTGTGCGAGCGCGGACTCTGCCTGCAAAGCAGGCGACGAACAGGTCGCGAGCGTGCGCGCCGCCGAGAACCTCGAATCGGCAATCCGCCTGGAGCGCATGAGCTTGACCGACTTGCAGGGATTGCCCCTGCCGTCGCAGTGAAAGGGTTGCGGACAGGGTCGCGGTCGCGGCCCGGGCAAAGGTAAGTCTCGCTCGACTCGGTCTGACAAGGACTCGCGCGGAGCGAGCTCAGGTCCCCCGCCGGATGGCAGCGGTTCTTGACGTCGTCGATCCGCACGTTGACCCTCCAGTCGCAGCAACCCTCCAGCTCTTCATCGCATTCGACCGGGCCGCACCGGTCTTGAACCGCAGGACGCAGGCAGACTGCCGTCCGATCAAGGAGTGATCCTCATGGGGCTTCGTATCTATCTGGCACTGGCGACGATCGCGTTCGCGCTCCCCGCACGCGCGCAGGTCACGATCATCAGCACCACCAGCAGCAGTGGCAGCGTCAGCAGCGTCAGCGGCGTCAGCGTCATCAGCAGCGGCGGCGAGATCAGCTTCGATGGCGGCGACGACGAGGTCGTGCAAGATGCAACGACCCAGTCGCCCGACGCACCCGATGCGACGCCGAGCAAGAAGCCGGCCGGTCCGCGCTTCGAGAAGCTGAAGCGCCTCGATTTCGACCGCCGCGCGTCGTCGATCCTCGCCGCCTGGTCGAACCCGCCGAAGCCCAAGGACGATGCGAAGGACAAGAGCAAGATCGACGCGGCCGAGGGCGAGAAGACCGACGCGGCGCTGACACCGACAGCAGAACAACCGAAGGCGCCTGACGTCACTGCACCCGCTGCATCGAGCACGAGCCCCACCGACGCGAAGCCCGCGGACGCCAATGCTGTGGATGCGAAGCCGGTGGACGCGACGCCCGAGACGCCCGAAGCGCTCGAAAAGAAGAAGGCCGCCGAGGAGGCCGCGCGCAAGAAGGCCGAAGAAGCCGCGGCGAAGAAGAAGAAGGCCGAAGAGGAAGCCGAACGCAAGAAGGCGGAGGCCAAGGCGCTCGAGGACGAGCTCGCCGCGTTCCAGCGCAACGTGACGCTCGGCGATTGGCCCGCGGTGAAGACGTACCTCGCGAGCCTGACCGACGACGAGAAGAAGGCCGCGTATGACCGCTTGCTGCAGTCGTTGCAGAAGGGCTCCGAGAAACGGCCGCAGAACGTGCCCCCGATGGGCCTCGCCTACGTCGAGAAGAACCAGTTCTCACCCGAGGACGTCGTCGCGCTCGTGACGTCGGCGCCGGTGAAGCTCACGAAGGAGAACATCGCGCTGATCGGACAGATCCTGCGCCAGTCGCTCGACCAGGGCCACCAGTTGGAGGGCTTCCTCTCGCTCGTGCGCCCGGGCCTCGATCACGAAGCGGCGGAGCCCGAGTTCATCGTCTCGAAGCGCCAACTGTGTCTGGTGTTGTCGGCCGCGAACCAGGAGTTGTTCATCGGCGAGTTTCTGCCGACCGCGGTCGAAGCCGAGGCGAAGGGCGACCGCGAAGGCCTCAACCTGATCTCGCGCTACTGCCTTTCGCAGTACGAGAAGGACAAGAAGACGAGCTGGCTCGAAGAAGCCTGGCACGCGACGCAAGCCGTGCTCGCGACCGGTGAAGTGAGCGAGGACGACAAGAAGGAAGCGCTGACGCGCGCCGTCGACATCGCGCCGAAGATCCAGGGTGAGCTCGGACAGACGTGGCTCGACGAGAGCTTCACCGCGCGACCCGAGCGCGGCATGGAGATCCTCTCCGCGATCGGCACGAAGGCTTCGACAGCGCTGCAGATGTTCCCGCAGGACGCGGACAAGCGCTTCAAGCTGCTCGAGTTGCAGACGACCGCGGCGAAGGCGTTGCT
>JBBQNP010000264.1:0-3537 GCA_038330085.1 Planctomycetota bacterium
CGATCCGCTCCGTGCCGACTGGAGTGGAGCGGGCTGGGCGGGCGTTGCCAGGCACCGATCGCCGGAAATGCCGGCAACCAGCGCCAGGCACCACCCGGGATAGAATCGGGTCCGCTCGGTATGGACTCGGCTCTCAACGAACGCCTGATTGCACGTGCTCGCGACGGCGACACGCAGGCTTTGTCGGAGCTGTTCGACCTCCACCAGCCACGCCTCGTGCGCATGGTCGACCTGCGTCTCGACGGCGCGTTGCGACGGCGACTCGATCCGACCGACGTAGTGCAGGAGGCCTGGGTCGACGTCGTCGAACGATTCCCACAGTGGTGCAAGCAGGACGAGCTGCCGTTCCACGTGTGGCTGCGGCTGACGACGAGCCAGGCGTTGGCTCAGATGCAGCGGCGTCACTTTGCTGCGGGCAAGCGCGATGCACACCGCGAAGTGCAGGGCGCGTTCAGCCGTCCGAGCATCACCGCGCTCAGCGCGGCCAACGCGTTCATTGCGACGGCGACGTCGCCCACGCAAGCGGCACAGCGCGAGGAGTTGCGCGCGCGCGTGCTCGCCGCGCTCGAGGAGCTCGACGACATGGATCGCGAGATCGTCGCGTTGCGCCACTTCGAAGGACTCACGAACGAAGAGGCCGCAGCCGAGCTCTCGATCGAGCCCGCCGCCGCGAGCAAGCGTTTCGTGCGCGCACTGTTGCGCTTGAAGCCGGCGCTCCAGGCGCTTGCGCCGGAGTCCGCCGGAGACGCGTCGTGACGGCGCGACCCACGAGCGTCGAGGAGGCCGTCGAGCTCTTTTTGGAGCAGCGCCGAGAACCCTCGCGACGCAACCTGGCGGAGTTCGCGGCGCAGTACCCGGAGCTCGAGCCTGACCTGCGCTCGGCCCTCGAGGCCTTGTCCGCGCTCGAGTCCGCCACGGCGGACCGCGACGACGTCACGCCCCTTCCGAAGAACATCGGCGCTTTCCGCGTCGTGCGCGAGATCGGACGCGGCGGGATGGGCGTCGTGCTCGAAGCCATCGAGGAACCGCTTGGACGCCGCGTGGCGCTGAAGATCCTGCCGCCGGAGTTCCTGCCGAGTCCGGCTGCGCGTGCCCGCTTTCGTCGCGAAGCCGAGCTGGCGTCGCGACTCGACCACTCCGGCATCGCGACCGTCTTCGTGGCCGGCGTCGACGACGAGCGTCCGTGGATCGCGATGCGGTATGTCGAGGGTGAGACGCTCTCGAAGAAGATCGCCCGCGCGCGCGACGAGCACTCGAGCTGCGTGCGGCTGCCGCAGGGCGACGATCGTCCGCGAGCTGCCGCACTGAAGGCCGCGAGCTGCATTGCGCGCGTCGCTCGCGCGCTGCAGGCGGCGCACGAACAAGGCGTCGTGCACCGCGACGTGAAGCCCTCGAACATCATCATCACGCCCGACGGCTCGCCCGTGCTCGTCGACTTCGGCCTCGCGATCCCGCAAGAATCGGACGGCAACACGCTGACGCGCACGGGCGACCTGGCCGGCACGCCGTCGTACTTCGCGCCGGAGCTCCTGTCCGGCGAGCGTCCGCGACCCGACGCGCAAACCGACGTGTACGCCCTGGGGGTCACGCTCTACGAGTGCCTCGCGCTACGCCGACCGTTCGACGCGCCGACCCCCATCGCGCTGTACAGCGCCATCGTGAGCGGATCGCCGACGCAAGTGCGCTCGATCCATCCGTCCGTTCCGCGCGACTTGGCCGTCGTCGTCGGCATGGCCATGGAACGCGACCGATCGCGCCGCTACGTCAGCGCCGCGGCTTTCGCGCAGGACGTCGAAGCGTGCGTCGCGGGATTGCCCATCGCGGCGCGTCCGGTTCCGCTGCACGGTCGCATCTTGCGCTGGGCACGTCGCGAGCCGCGACAAGCCGTCCTCGCCATGCTGCTGGGTTTCATGACGCTGATCGGCGCGGTTGCGGCCGGCATGTGGGCGGCCTCGCGCAACGAAGTACTCGCAGCCGCCGATCTCACGCTGCACCACAACCTCGATCGCGCGATTCAGGAGGGCTTCAACGATCTTTCGATCCACTGGATCCCCGAGGCCGACATCGAGTTCAAGAAGGCACTCGCAATCGACCCGAAGAATGCCGAAGCGTTCGCCGGCCGCGCGCTCGCCGCGATGAAAGACCATCGCGACGCGGATGTGGAGACGATCCTTGCGGACGGGCCCGCCTCGCCGGCCTTCAACGCACTGCGCGATCTCGCGGCCGGACGCACGCCGCCGGCGCAGCATGACAAGGAGTGGTTCGCGCACGCAGACAGCGTCGAGATGTTCGTCGACGGTCTGCGACTGAAACGGCAGAGCGATCGCGCTTCGGATGCGGACCGTCGCCCACTCGCAAAGCTCGCCATGCAGCGCTTCGAGGAGGCCGTCAAGCGCTCGCCGGCAGCACGGGTCTACTACCAGACGCAGCGCGCCGAGGCGGCGAGCGCCGCGGGCGACGAAGCCGGCGCGCGCTCGGCGGCGGCGGCACTCGCCGTTTTGTGGCCCGAGCACAACCGTGCGCTTTTCGCTGCGGGACTCGCGCTCGAGAACATCGATCCTGCGGCAGCCATTCCGCTGCTGGAGAAGTCGATCCGCCTCAGCCCGACGTTCGAGGCCGCGCACCAAAACCTGGGGAATGCGTACAACGCAGTCGGTGATCTCCCGAGTGCAGCGCGTGAGCTACGACGTGCGATCGCGCTGAACCCACTCGACGTTCACGCGCACAACTCGCTCGGCGTCGTGCTCGGCGCAATGGGTTGCCAAGATGAGGCTCTCGCCGCGTTCCAGAACGCGCTCGCCTGCCGGCCCATGTGGCAGACGTGGGCCAACATCGCCGACATCGAGAAGGACACGAACGACGTCGACGCGGCTGAGCGAGCCTTTCGTGCTGCCTTGGATGCCGAGCCGACGCAGCCACAGGTGCGACAGTTCTATGCGCAGGTCCTGATGAGAGAGGGCCGGATGAGTGAGGCATTGCAGGAGTTCGAGACCGTGATCGGCCTCGACCATCGCAACCTCGAGTCGTGGCGTCGGATCGCGCTGTTGAAGGCGAAGCTCGGCCTGACGGAGGAGTCACAGCGGGCCGCTCGCGTCGGTTTGGAGCTCGCGCCGGGCGACGCCGAGCTCATGAAGCTTTGCGGCGATTCGACGTCCGCGGACCGGTAGAGGCTTTTCCGGATTCACGGTCTCGCGGGGCCGGCGGTGGCAGGTCCACGTGTAGGAGCATTGCGGTCCGACCGGGTTTCGGCGGACAGAGCGCGGCTCCGTCACACCTTCATCACGAGCCCCACGCCATGACATCACTCCTCAGTCTCACCGCCGGCGCTGCGCCGGTCTTGCTGGCCGCGCTGCTGGGGCGGGTGCCGCTGCGGCAGGCGCTGGGCCTCCACCCGGTGAGCGCGCGGCAGATCGGCGGCGCGCTGCTCTGCGGCATCGGCGGCCTGGCGGTGTCGCTGGGGCTGGCGCTGTTCTTCGTGCAGCCGATGCTGCAGCCGCCGGAGGAGTACCTGCGGGCGCTGCAGCTCCTGCACCCCAG
>JBBQNP010000265.1:0-3466 GCA_038330085.1 Planctomycetota bacterium
ATCGGCATCCCGGTGGAGGCGCGCGCGCAGCTCTTCCAGCCCTTCACGCAGGCCGACGGTTCGACGGCGCGGATGTTCGGTGGCACGGGTCTCGGGCTCGCGATCGCGCGGCGGTTGTGCGAGATCATGGGCGGGAAGATCGGCTTCGAGAGCGAAGAGGGACGCGGCAGCACGTTCTGGTTCACGGCACGGCTCGAGGACATGGTCGACGCCGAGCTGGTCGAGCCGCAGCCGCCGCTTCCGCATTCGTCCGTCTCACCCGAGGCTCAAGCGCACGCCGTCGTGCGGCCGCAATCGGGCGACCTGGATCGCGGAACCGAGCGTGCGGAGGAAGGCGAGGCACGGGCGGGACTCAGGATCTTGCTGGTCGAAGACAACGCGGTGAACCAGAAGATCGCGCTGCGCATGCTGCAGAAGATGCAGCATCGGGTCGACGTGGCGGACAACGGCGCGGAGGCGCTGGAGAAGCTGGCGCGCACGACGTACGCGCTGATTTTGATGGATGTCAGCATGCCGGTGATGGACGGGTTCGAAGCGACGAGGTTGATCCGACGCAGGGAAGAGCGGAACGGACAGCACGTGCCGATCGTGGCGCTGACGGCGAATGCGATGGAGGGCGATCGGGAGCGCTGCATCGAGGCGGGGATGGATGAGTATTTGCCGAAGCCGGTGAGGGCGGAGACGTTGCGGCGGTGCATTTTGGGGGTGTTGTCGAGCGGTGTGTCGGTGCACGCTTCGGGGCACTCGTTGGGGGAGGCGGAGGCGGAGTCGGAGTCGGAGGGGTGACGGCGGCGGGATCGGGGGCGGGGAGAGAGCGGGTGACGTGATGCGTGGAGTGAGGGCCGCGTCATCGGCGTAGGAGCGATTGAATTTCACGCACGCGTGGAAGACAAACGGAGGTGGGACGCCGCGGCGAGATGTTCCGCGCCTACGGCGCGGCTCCGACCGGCGCACCTCGACCTGAGTACAGGTCGAAGTGCGCCGGCCGGCTAAGGGTGGGCCGCAAGTCAGGGATGGATCGCTGGAATCGAGCGAGCAACCTATCTGCGCCGTGGCAGTGTCGATCTGCGCACCCGTCTTCACTGCCGCATCCACGACATTCGCATCGCCAACATTCGCCGAGTCTTTCTCGTGGCGTCGTCGTCGATCGCGACACGGTCATCTGGGGGGATTTGGTCCAGCGGGTCGCGATGAACATGCAACGCGCTGTGGGCGCGTCTCCGGTCGCTGGTGTTTTGCTTGTCTTCCTACTGAAGCTCGCTGTCGAGATCGATGCGCACCTGGGTCACTGGCGGTGTCGAACTGAATTGCGTGCAGACGCTCGCATCCGAGCTGTTGCGAAGATCTGTGTCGTGGCAACTGGCGATGAAGCAGCGAACGTGCCACTTCCTCCAGCGCAGACCGCGGGCACGGGCCTCGCGTCGTGAACACCGATCCCTTTTTGTCGTGGCTTGGTTCGAGGGTTGGAAGCACCCTTCGCCACGCTCGCGTTCACCGCCATGGCCGCCCAAGCGTCGGACTTGGTTCTCGGTGGGCGGCTGAATGTGGCGTGGACCGCTTGACCCTCGACATCGCCCCCGTCGGTGGAGATCCACGCTCGGAACTTGATTGAGCGGATGTTGAATTCAGGCCTGAGGCTCCGAGTCCGACCACGACCTGACCGCGTGATTCAGACGAAGCTCACCGGCGATGGGTCAGAAAATGGTTCCCACCGGAAGGTCGGGTCCCCCGAATCAGCCCGCACGACTGCAGGCCCCACTTGGCTGTCCGCTGCGCGACGCCCTCATCGCGCACGGATCCCCTTGTTAGCCGGCCGGCGCACTTCGACCTGTACTCAGGTCGAGGTGCGTCGGTCGGAGCCGCGCCGTAGGCGCGGAACATCTCGCCACGACGTTCCAGCTCTTCCGACGCCCACACGCGCGCCACACTCCCTCCCTCCGCCCTCTCTCTCTCTCTCTCTCCCTCCCCCTAAGCCCGGTTCCCCGCCGCCAAAATCTCGAGCAGCGCCGCCGACGCGCCCCTCACCACGATGTCAGGCTCGACCTCGAGCTCCTCCTCGAGCCGCGCCCCCTGCGACTCGATCGCCGCCACGTGCGCGCTGGCGCGCCACGCCGCCGCGAGCTCGAGCACGTCATCCGAGACCAACCAACTCTGGCGCAGCTCGATCCCGTCCTCCTGCGCCGCGTGGTAGAGGCAGCCGGTGTTCGGGAAGAGGAAGACCGAGTCCTTGTCGTGCGGCGGCTTGCCGAGCGGATGGTCGACGCAGGCATAGTTGCGCTTCACCGCGATGCCCTGGCCCTTCAAGTGGGCCATCAGGCCCTCGTCGAAGCGCTGCCAAGCGGCGTCGCTGGCGCGCCCGGTCGCGACGCTGTCGACGTTGCCGATGAGGTAGACGCTCCATCCCGCCTGGCTGGCGCGGAACAAGAGCTCCTGCATCCTCGGGCGGAAGGCGGCTTCCTCGACGCTGCGCGGGATCCGTTCGTTCTCGCGCTCGAGCAGCGCGCCGAACCGGCTGACGAAGAGGCCACGGGAAGGAATTCCCGTGCCCGGCAGGGGCGGGAGGACGAGGGTCTGGCGGCGCTGCATGAGGATCTCGGGGGACGGCCGTCGGGGTGGGGGGGCGTGCTGTTTTCGGCTGCTCGCAGGTGGGCTTGAGCCATCGGGCGGATTGAAACAGGAGCGCAACATCGGCGCGGGCGCGGCTCGAACGAAGTTCCGGATTCGCGGTTCGCGTTGAGGCCCGCGCGCGAACGTGGCCGATAGCCTCCACACACGCTTCGATCGCGCGGCGCCGCGCTGCGAGATCAGAGCGAGAGACGCAGGACGCCGGCGTCGGAGCGGGCTAGGATTCGAATGCCTGCCGCTTGGCGTGTGCGTACCGAAACGACTCCCTCTCCGACCTGCCCAACGTGCCCTCTCCCCTGCGCATCGCCCTGCTCGTCAACCCGTTCACGCTCGGGATGAAGTGGGGCGAGCACGCGCCCGAGCTCGCGCGCGAGCTTCTCGGGATGGGCCACACGGTGCGGGGTTTCGGCGCGCCACCCGGCGCGATACCGCGATCGGGTTCGGATCCGAACGGTCCGGACGAGGTGTCGGGCGAGGAACCGCTGGGCGTCGTCGGCTTCGATCCGGACGCGATCATCGCGTATGACGCGCTGTCGCCCGCGGCCTGGATGGGAGCGCGCGCCGCGAGCAAGTTGCGCGTGCCGCTTGTGCTCGTCGAAGCTGCGACCGGCGGTGCAGCGCGGGGCGGCAGTGCGGTTCTGCGCGGGATCGGCCGGCGGTTGTGGGGTCGCTACATCCGCGCGAAGGCCACGAGCGTGATCGCGCTCGACGCGGTCGCGCGCGAGCGCGTGCTGCGCGCCGGTTTCTCAAGCTCGGTCGTGAGCTTGCATCCGGGCGGCGTCGACTTGAACGCGTACCGACCGGGGTTGACGAGCGGATTGTTGTTGCGACACGGCGTGCG
>JBBQNP010000266.1:0-3457 GCA_038330085.1 Planctomycetota bacterium
GTCGCCGATCTCTTCTACACGACGAAGGACGTGGGCAAGGGCACGGGGCTCGGCCTCTCGATCGTGCACGGCGTCGTGACGAGCCACGGCGGACGCGTGCACCTCGAGAGCACGCCCGGCGTCGGCTTCCGTGTCGAGCTGTTGCTCCCCGTCTGGACTCCGACGCGTCCCGACGCAGGCCGCGCATGAGCCGCGAGAACGTCGCCTGGATCGTGCTGCCGGCCCTCGCCGCAGTGTCCGCGTTCCTCTCCGCCAGCGAGACCGCGCTGTTCTCGATGGACGATCGCGCGCGCACGACATCGAGCGCGAGCGTCAAGCGTCTGCTCGCGGAGCCGCAGTCGCTGCTCGTGACGCTCCTCTTGTCGAACCTAGTCGTGAACGTGCTCTTCTTCGCGTTCGCGAACCACCTGGCGCCGGATGACGCGCCCTACGGCGGCCTCGTGTACGGGCTCTGCGCCGTGTTCGTGCTCGTGCTCGTCGGCGAAATTTTGCCGAAGGCGCTCGCTCTGCGCGCAGGTGCGACGTTCGCGCGGTTCGCTGCGGTGCCGGTCGTACCGCTCGTCGCGTTGCTGTCCGTGCCGCGACGCATGGTGCAGTTCACGCTCGAGGTCGCGTTGCGCGCGCTGGGTGACGTCGCACGACCCGAACAGGGTATCACGCCCGACGCGCTGTACGAAGTGCTCGAGCACAGCGCCAAGGGCGGTCTCATCGCGCCGACCGAAGCCGACTTGTTGTCCGAAGTCGTCGAGCTCGAAGGTATCCGCGTGCGCGAGATCACCACGCCGCGCGTCGACATGCAGTTCCTCGACATCGACGACCCGGACGAGGAACGGCGCCTGTTCGTGATCGCGCGCGCGCTCGCCCGCCGCAGCACGTGGTTGCCGGTCGTGCGCGGAGGCCCTGACGACGTCGTGGGTCAAGTGCGCATGCGCGAGCTGCTCGCGCAACCCGATGCGCCGCTCGAGAAGCTGCTCCGCCCCGTGTCGTTCATCCCCGAAGTCGCCAGCGCGCTCGATCTCCTGCACTTCCTGCGCACCAACAAAGTCGCACACGCGATCGTCGTCGACGAGTACGGCGGCACCACCGGCTTCGTCACGATCGAGCACGTGTTCGAGGAGATCGTGGGGGACCTGCGCGTCGAAGGCGAGAGCGCCGATCAGCCCGTGCTGCGACTCCCCGACGGGCGCTTCCGCGTGTCGGGCGGTCTCTCGATTCGCGACTGGAACGACCTCTTCGGGCGCGAGATCGTGCCCGAAGGTTTCGAGACCGTCGGCGGCCTCGTCATGGCGCTGCTCGGACGCATCCCGCGCACCGGCGACAAAGTGCGCCTCGGCGGACTCGACCTGTCCGTGCGCGACGTGCGCGGCCGCCGCGTGACCAGCGTCGACATGTCGATCCCGACGAGCGAGCGCGAGATCGCGCAGGGGATCCCCGCATGAACCTGTGGCTCGACGCGCTCGTTCTGCTGACGCTCCTCGTCGCGACGGCGGTCTACTCGAGCGCGGAGACGGCGCTCTACCGTGTTTCGCGCGTGCGCGTCGACATGGAGTCGCGCCAGCGCTCGCGCACCGGACGCGTCGTGCGCGTGCTCTTGTCGGACGAAACGCGCCTCGTGATCGTGCTCGTCATCGGGCTCAACCTGTGCATCGAGCTGATGACACACCGCTTCGAGGGCGTGCTCGTCGCGGCCGGCGTCCCGCGCTTCGGCATCGAGATCTGGCTCACGCTCCTGTTGACGCCGTTCGTGTTCTTCTTCGGCGAGCTGCTGCCGAAAGAGCTCGCTCGCCGCCGGCCGCACGCGTGGTTGTCGATCGAAGCACCCTTCGTCATGTTGTCGCGCTGGGTCTTCTGGCCGATCGAGCGCGTCATGTACGTGATCACGTGGCTCGTCTCGCGCGCGCTGGGTCTCGAGCCGCGCCAGTTCCTGTGGGGACAGGGACGCGACGCGGTGCTCGAGTTCCTACGCGAGGGCCGTCGCTCGGGCGCGATCCCGCCGAGCGCGGAACAGATGGCGCGCAACGTGCTCGAGCTGCGTTCCATCCCGGTCGAGCGCTGCATGGTCGCCTGGAAAGAGGTGCTGCGCCTCGATGCGCGCGATCCCGACGTCGACCTCTACGACGCGGTCGCGCGATCGCCGCGCACGCGCTTGCCGGTGATCGGGCCGGATGGGATCGTCCAGGGCTACGTGCACCAGCTCGACGTGCTCGGCGCCGGTCCCGAGGAAAAGGTCCTCACCCACCTGCGCGAGATCCAGCGCTTGGCGCCCGGGACCCCCGTCGACCGCGCCTTGGCGCGCCTGCGCAGCAGCGGTCAGCGTCTCGCGATCGTGGGGGATCCTGCGGCGCCGCTGGGTCTCGTGACCCTCAAGGACCTGCTCGAGGAGATCTCGGGCGACCTCGCCGGGTGGTAGTGGGATGAATCGACCGCTCGATGCAGAATCCTGCACGTCTCCAGACCCCCTGGCTCCGTCGCCGAGCCTCCGACCGTTGCAGCGAACACGCATCGTCGCCTCACCTGGCCAGGGACCCGCATCCAAGCCGACTTCTGAAACCGACCACCGCATCACCCCACCCGCGCTTTTCCCCTGCTGCTTTGTCGCAACCCGGACGCGTGGCTAGGATACCCACCCCCCTGAAGCGGCCCGCACGCGTGCGCGGTCGCAGCTTGGATGTCGCAGCCCGGGTGCTCTATCCAGCGTGCCGGCCCCAAAGCTCCAGGGAGTGAGCGAACCATGACCACCCGATCGAGCCTCTTCCGTGATCACGGCGCCATTCTGCTCGCCGGCTGCGTGCTCCTCCTCGTGGGGATCGTGCTGCAGCCGACGGCCGGTGCGCTCCAGGACGACCCTATTCCGCCGGGTCCGGTGACGCTGCCCGCCGGAGCGACGCACCAGAACTCGGCGATCGGGACGACGATGGCGGGCAACGGCATGATCGTCGCGACGGCGATCGACATGACCGGGTCGAACGTCCTCTATGTGATCGACACGAACACGCGCCAGCTCGCGGTCTACCAAGCCAACGGCGGCAGCGACTCGACGCAGAGCATCCGGCTCGTCGGCGCGCGCAAGATCGACCTCGACCTGCAGCTCGTCAGCTACAACGACAAGTCGAAGCCCGAAGTGCAGTATCGGGCGCTCGAGAAGCAGTTCGATGACGTCCCCACCGGTACGAGCGGGTCCGGCAAGAAGAAGCCCTGATCCGCACCGAGCCACGGTCACTTCCGGTCCGGCAGTGACCTGGCACCCAGCGTGGAACGCACGCCTCCGACATCACCGAATCGCACGCAACCTTCCTCCGATTCCCCCCCCGAACGAAGTCCCAGGAGTACCCCGCACGTGGCCGAGAAAGACCAGTTCTTCAGCTTCGAAGAGGCCTTGAAGGAGCTGCGCCTCAAGGAAGAGGAGCTCAAGCGCCTCGTTTCCGAAGGCGAGATCCGCGCGTTCCGCGAAGGCGAG
>JBBQNP010000267.1:0-3411 GCA_038330085.1 Planctomycetota bacterium
TGCGCCTCGAAGGAAGTGTTCGGCAGGATGTCGAACACCGCCGTCCCCGTCGGCCGCGGCCAGTAGAACGTGAGCACGCTGCGCGGTTGGTTGGGCCCGGCCGCATAACCGCCGGCGATGACATCCATCGGACGATGCTCGGTCTCGAGCTCTGCGTCCGTGAACGGGAACATGCCGTCCTCGAGCAGGAACAGATCGTAGAAGTCGAGCGCGATCGGCGCGGTGAGCAGCACGTTGACGACGAGGTAGGGGTTCGTGAACACCTGCCCCATCGCCCGCGCCTTGAGCGGGTCGTGCACGGCGAGGTCCTTGATCATGTACTTGCAGATGTGCTTGGAGCAGCACAACGCCGCACGTCGAGCGCGCAAAGTGCGATACGTACCATCGGGCGTCTTGTACGTGAGGAGCGGACGACCGTTCTGAACGTCAACCCCGACGACGCGCGTCTTTGGACGCAAGCGGTCGAGGTGGCCCGACTCGTTGTACGTGCGCACGAGCCTGCGCCAGAGAAGGTCGGTCACGTACGCGTTCCCGCCCGGGCACACCCAGCGGCCGAACTCCTCCGCCGAGAGGAAGTTGTAGCCGGCCGCGGCCGAGACCGTCTCCCAGCTCGCGTCGAACGAGGAGTAGCAGTAGCCCTCGATGCCGGCGCGCAGAAGTCGCGGCACGGGCACGCCGATCCGCTCCGTGATGTCCTGCGCCAGCGAGCGTTGATCGAGCGCGAGGATCCAGTCGTTGTCCCGCCCATCGATGAGCGGGATCTCCGGATAATTCTCGGCGTAGTACATGATCAAGCGCGCGTAGCGCTCGAACGCGAGACGTTCCTGCGCCGGCAGACCCGCGCCGCTCCAAAAGTCCTCGACCACACGGCCGCCCATCTCGATGGGATCTTCGCCGCCGCCGCTGTACCGCTGGACCGCGTCGAGGCCGAGCTCCTTGTAGAGGCCTTCGAGCCACGAGCCCTTGTCGGGCTGGATGAAGTACGCGCCGCCCATCGAGTAGGGCGTGCCCAACCACTCCTCGCCCTTCGAGACGCCGCCGAAACGCTCGTGCAGCTCGAACACGACGGGATGGTGATCGCGCATCAGGTACGCCAGCGCGAGCCCCGACAATCCGCCGCCGACGATCGCGAGGTCGACGTCTTCGTCCGGCGCGGGCGGGTTCCCGCCGGGGTAGTCGATCTCAGAGTGATGGAACGGGACGCCGTCCTCTGTGTACGTATCGCCGAACCACTGCGGCGAGAATGGGAAGCCCTCGACGTCGCGGACCTCGGGGTCGTCCTCGATCTTGAGGAGCGGGCGCGAGCGGCTGAGCGGGCCGAAGTCTCCGAGCGGTCGCGGGACGAATCGGCGCGCCCATGCCGCGTGGGCGGGTTGGCGGGAGAGCCCGAGGAAAAAGGCAGCGAGTCCTGCGGTCTGCAACAGTTCGCGACGGTTCTGCATGACGATCCAGCCTACCGCAGGTCGGCGTCGCGCTCCGCGGAAACGAGCTCGCAGAACCGATGTCGCTTTACCGAGGTCGGCAACCGATCTCGCGGGCGTCAGGAACGCACGACCCTGCGCGATCATCCTACCTCTGCTGGCACGGACCCGCTGGAGTGCCTGTCGTACCGGCGCTCGCCCTTCCGTTCCGCGCAGAAGCCGCGGACCGCGCAGGTCCCCGAGCGACCGATCGGCGTCGCGCGATCCGCACGCGCCGGAATCGAGGGTGGCGGCCGCTACACTCCCCGCCCGAACACCGATGGTCCCCGAAGCATCGAGCTCCCCCGACTCCGGCCGACCGGATGGCATCCCTGAGCAGCCGGTCGGGACCCCTGTATTCGGTCAGAAGAGTTCCGACGCGGACGAGGGCCGCCCGGTCGGTCCGACGCCGGCGTTCGATTTCTGGCGCGCGATCTACGAGCGCAGATCCGTGCGCAAGTTCAAGAGCGACGCGGTGCCGCGCGAACTCATCTCCCAGGTGATCCACGCCGGCATCTGGGCGCCGAGCTCGTGCAACTACCAGATGTGGGATTTCGTCGCGGTCGACGAAGCATCCGTGAACGCGCAGCTCGCGGCACTCTCGAGCCAGATGGGCAACGCGCCCGTGAACATCGTCGTCAGCTATGGACGCGACTTCAGCGAGGACGCGTGGGCCAACATCCAGTCCGCTTCCGCAGCGATCGAGAACATGAGCCTCGCTGCGCACGTGCTCGGGCTCGGCACGTTCTGGATCACGCAGACTGGTGATCCGGAGAAAGTGCGCGCGCTCGTCGGCTTGCCCGAAGATCGCATCGTCGTCGCCGTGCTCGCGCTCGGCTATCCGAAGCTCGCGGCGCGCAGCGGGCCGAAGCGCCGTCCGCTCGCGCACGTGGCGCACTGGAACTTCTACTCGGGCAAGCCGATTCCCTCTTCGCCGCGGCCCGAGGACTGGGATCCCGACCTCCTCGCCGTGTACCAGCGCGCGCGCGTGCTCAACGGGCTGCGCCACAACAAGCCGCGTGCGTGGGAGACGCGCGCGCTCGTCAGCGCGCTCGACCGGCTCGTTCCCGAAGGCCGCACCGAACCCGCCGAAGGTTCACCGCGCACGCTGCGTTGGCTCGACGTGCTTCCCTGTACCGGCATCCTGACCGAACGTCTCTCACGCGAACGGCCCGCCTTCCAGTTCGACGTCGTCGAGCGCACGCAGGAAGTCGCCGAGTTCGTCAGCGCACGCACGCGACCGCGCGCGAGCATGTACACGTGGCCGACCGCGAGCGACGCGCAACGTTCGTCCGTCCCTCTCGGCAACTACGACGTCGTCTCCTGCCTCTTCCGGCTCGAGAACCTGCGCGCCGCCGATCGCGCGCGCCTCATCACGGACATGTCGAAGTGGATCAAGCCCGGCGGCAAAGTCCTGCTCGGCTTCGTCAACGCCGCGTCGTTCCACGACCTCACGGAATGGATGCGCAACCGCCGCGCGAGCCTCAAGGGCGTCGAGTACGTCCTATCGCCCGACCCCAACATCGGACCCTTCGAAGCCCTCGAGCCGCGCGACGTGCAACGCATGTCCGCGCAATCAAGTCTGCGCATCACCGACCGCATCGGCCTCCAAGCCGTTCCGCAACCCGAAGAGATCGCCTTCCGCACGCGCAACATGTCCCATCGCTCTCAATCACTCGCCCGCGCACTCGGTTGGACGCTCTCCAAACTCGAAAAAGCACCGGGAATCCAAACCTCCCGCGGACGCTTCCAGTTCTGGACGCTCACCAAACTCGAAGCGTAATTGCGCGATCCATCCGCGATCCGCAATCCACTATCGCGTTGTCGGATCTGACGAGAGCGAGCGGTGCCAGGCACCTGCCGCGGGAATACCCACGGCAGGTTCCAGGCACCACCCGCTCTCGCAGTCCACTCGCGCTTGTTCCGAGTTCGACCTCCATGTCGGTGAAAA
>JBBQNP010000268.1:0-3403 GCA_038330085.1 Planctomycetota bacterium
CCGACAGACGAAACTCGTCCGAGTCTTCGGCGAGTTTCTACCCAGGCACCGAACGATGAGAACTACCGGCTATCGGCGCCAGGCACCACCCTCCTCACCACACGCGACGCAGCCGGACTTCTTCCGTGTGCGTTCCCTCGACGCGCGTGACCAGCGTCCCGTCCGCTTCGAGCCGGTACTCGATCACCTTCGGATCGTCGTGCTCGGGGTTCTCGAAGCGCAACCGGTTCTTCTCCACCTTCGTCGCGGGAAAAACCGTCTCACCCCGACCGCCGGGCAGCGCGATGTACACGAGCCGATCGCCGCGAGCTTCGATGCGCAGGAACTCGAAGAAGACCGTCTTCCCCGACGCGACGTCGACGACGCGACCCGTCGCCAACATCCGATCGGCCGCGGGTTCGGTCCATGTCTCCTCGACGACCATGTCACCCTGCGATCCCTGCCAGCAGCCCGCCAACCAATCGAGATCGTGCAGCGGACCCGGACTCGTCGAGCGCGCGTGCGCAGCCGCATGAGCGTCATCCTGCTTCACGACCGGCGCATCGGTGTGACAGCCGACGACCGTGAGGGCGACAGGAATCGCGATGCAGCACGACCGGAATGAGCGCGCGACGATCGCTCGCGCGGCGTTCACGCCTGATTCTTCCGGTAGCGCATGCCGACGTTCTCGCGTCCCATCTCGCGCAGCCGGTCGGCTTCCTTCTTCAAACCCAGGTTGTGCGCCTTCGACACGACGCTCTTCACCGAGCGGTTGAGCTTCGCCGCGATGTCGAGGTTCGCGACCGTCGGATACATCTCCTTGAGCAGCTCGATCTCCGACCCGGCCCAACGCGGCATGCGCGTCGCCGACGAACCCGTGAGCTTGCGCACGAAGGCCTTGTCCTTCGCGAGGCAGTAGCGCGCGCCGAGACGCTTCACCGCCTCGATGGTGCGGCCGAAGATGATCGCGAGGTCTTCGTCCGTGCGCGTGCCGTACAAGCGCTTGAACTCCGCGATCTCCTCCTGCGTCCAGCGCCCAGTCTGCTGGAGACGCCGCAGCTCGCCGATCTGCTGCGTGACCTCGTCCACAGGGCGGCCAAGGATGCGCGCGATCACTTCGTTGGTCGTGCCGCCCAGGTACCGCTTGAGCTCGACGACCTCTTTCGCCGTCCATGGGCCACTGCGCGGCGCCGAGCGGAAGACCTGCTCGGCCATCTTGCGCACGCTCGCGACGGGACGGTTGAGCTCGCGCGCGATCGCACGTTCCTCGCGCAGCCCGTACAGCTCACGCAAGCGCGCGAGCTCGGACTGCGACCAGCGCCCGCGTCGCGGCGCTGTCGATCGCTCGTTACCCCATGTCGTGCGGCGCAATTCCGATGTCTCCGTGTCGTGTTCGAGGCGGGCAGGTGGTTATAGGAATCCGTTTTCGCGATGGCACATGGTGGAGGTTTTCAGCGCGCCCGAAAGCACTCAGTTGCTTTCCCGCTTCTTGGAATCCCCATTCGTGTCCGCCCCGAGCGTGAGCTCGGAATCGCCGCGGGCTTCGAGCTGTCGCATGTGGAGACGATCCCGCGCGCCGATCAGCACGCGCCGCACGCCCTCGGACGTCGATTCGGCGAGCGCGTTCCGTGCGATCTCCTGCGCTTCGACGAAGGTCGACTCGCGCACGGCGAACTTCACCTCGGAGAGCAACGACGGAACCACGCTGACCGCGTCGAATCCCATCCCGAGCAGCATCAGCGCCGTGGCGTAGTCCCCCGCCATCTCGCCGCACACCGAGCACGGCTTGCCGGCCGCACGCGACGCGCGCGCGACCTGGTCGAGCGCGATCAACACCGCCGGGTGGTGCACGTCGTAGAGACGCGACACCCACGGGTTGTCGCGGTCGGTCGCCAGGAGGTACTGCACGAGGTCGTTGGTGCCGACGCTGACGAAGTCGACCTCGCCGATGATGTGGTGCAACACGAGCACGGCCGAAGGGACCTCGACCATGATCCCGACCGGCACGTCGACCGGTATCTCGAAGCCCTGGTCCGCGAGCTGCCGCCGCACGCCGTCGAACACGCGGTGCACTTCGCGCACTTCCTCGATCGACGTGACCATCGGCAGCAGGATGCGCATCGGTCCGTGCGCGCTGGCGCGCAACGCCGCGCGCAGTTGCACGCGCAACAGGTCCTGCCACTCGAGCGAAATGCGCAATCCGCGCCAGCCCAGCGCCGGATTGTTCTCCTTGGGCGTCTTGAAGTACGAGAGCTGCTTGTCGTTGCCGATGTCGAGCGTGCGCAGCGTCACCGTCCGCCCGCCCATGCGCTCGATCACCCGGCGGTACAGGCGGTACTGCTCCTCCTCCGAGGGGAACTGCGTCCTCTCCATGTAGAGGAATTCGGTGCGCAAGAGCCCGACGCCGTCGGTGTGCGCCGGATCGAACGTGTCGAGGTCGCGAATGCTCTCGATGTTGACCATCAAGGACAAGCGGTGACCGTCGACCGTCTCGGGCGGAAGCCCGGCGTGCAGGCCCAGCTTGGAGAGCCGCGCCTTGCGTCGCTCGAGGCGCGCGAGGAACCGGTCGATGTCCTGCTGATCGGGTCGCAGTTGCACGGTGCCCGCGTCGCCGTCGACGCTGATGCGCATCCCCTGCTCGAGGCGCGACAAAAGGTTCGGCAGACCCACGACGCACGGGAATCCAAACGAACGCGCGAGCACCGCTCCGTGGCTGAAGCGTCCGCCGGTCTCGGCCACGACGGCGAGCACGCGCTCGCGCTGCAGGAACGTCACGACCTGCGGCGTCAATTCTGCCGCGGCGATCACGACTTGCTCGTCGGTCTGCTCCATCACCTCGCGCTCGTGGCGCATCAGCGCATCGAGCACGACACGCCACGGATCGCTGAAGTCGGCTGCGTAGCCGCGCGTGTCGCCGCCCTTCACCGAGAGGCTCTTGAAGCGCTCGATCAACGTCTGCACGGCGGACTCGGCGTTGATGCGCTGCTCGCGGATCATCGACTCGACGTCCTTGTGCGTCGCAGGATCCTGCAGGATCGTGCGGTGCAACGAGAAGATCGCCGCGTCGCGCTCGCCGATTTCGTCCGCGACGACGCGCTCGCGCCGGCGCAGATCCTCTGCGGCGAGGTGCACGGCTTCGCGCAGACGCGCGATCTCGCGCGGCACGTCTTCCTCGGACACGGACCACGTCGGCACGACATGCGGTGTCGTGTGCACGACGTGCACGGGTCCAAGTGCCAAGCCGGGAGCGACGGGCACTCCCTTGACGATCCGCATCTGCGCCATCCGGCGGTGCTCCAGTCGAAGACGGTCTGATCCGGTGAGCGAGGCTTCCAGGGGGGTGGAGTGCGTCAGCCGGGCGGTTCGGCTGTGCGCGGTGGACCTCGCTCTACCGGGTTAGGAGTTTCTAATGTAGCGATCGAGG
>JBBQNP010000269.1:0-3352 GCA_038330085.1 Planctomycetota bacterium
CGGCACGTCGTCCAGCGCATCCATGGACAAGCATTCCTGCGCAGGCCACAACGCTTGCAAGGGCCAAGGCGGCTGCAAGACCGGTGACAACGGCTGCGCCGGCAAGAACTCGTGCAAGGGCCACGGCGGCTGCGCGACGGACAAGCATTCGTGCAAGGGTGCGAACTCGTGCAAGGGCCAAGGCGGCTGCAAGACCGGCGACCATGGCTGCGCGGGCAAGAACTCGTGCAAGGGCAACGGCGGCTGCGCCGTTCCGCATAAGGGCTGATCCGGAGTTGTTGAACCGGGGCGGTTGATCCTACGCAGGTGATTCTGCGCAGGGTCGCCTCCGAGGTCGCATGAGCGAGGGAGGATGCGCGGACGCATGCGTCAGCCGTCCTCCCGCGCTCTGTCAGGCGCACGCTCGTGGTCATGACGTTCACCAGCGTTGGCTGCGTGGTCATGTGCTGCACGCGCACTCGATACGAACGCAGCGCGTGCGCGCTCTTCCGATCTGCGCTCATCTGATCAGGGCATCGGTCATGATGAACGTGTCGAGCGCGACGATGAGCGTGTCGAGCACGACCGCAGATTCGGTCGTGACGAGCGCATCGATGCCGAAGTCCCCACTGCGATGACGAAATCCCCGACGAAAACGCCCGCACCGCCGCGTTTCGACTTGCCCAACCTGGGCGTCGGGATCGGTCTGCGCACGCAGCACTACGGCCATGTCGTCGATGACAAGCCGGCCGTCGATTGGTTCGAGATCATCTCGGAGAACTTCATGGACGTCGGCGGGCGCCCGTCGTGGGTGATCGAGCAGGTCGCCGCGCACTATCCGATCGTCATGCACGGCGTGTCGATGTCGATCGGCAGCACGGATCCGATCGATCGCGACTACTTCGCCAAGTTGGCGGATCTGGCGCGCAGGACGAAGGCGCTCTGGGTGTCGGACCACTTGTGCTGGACGGGCGTCGCGCACCGCAACATCCACGATCTCCTGCCGCTGCCGTACACCGAGGACTCGCTGCGCCACGTCGTGGCGCGTATCCGCGAGGTGCAGGACATCCTGCAGAGGCCGCTCGTGATCGAGAACCCGAGCTCGTACCTCGAGTTCAAGAGCTCGTCGATGAGCGAGTGGGAGTTCCTCGCGCGCATGTCGGAAGATGCCGACTGCGGCTTGTTGCTGGACGTGAACAACGTCTTCGTCAGCTCGTTCAACCACAGCTTCGATCCATACGAGTACCTGGCCGGCATCCCGATGGAGCGCGTCGTGCAATTCCACGTCGCGGGCCACACGAACCACGGCTCGCACATCCTCGACACGCACCTCGGTCGCGCTGTCGACGAAGTCTGGAAGCTGTACGGCAAGGCGTGCGAGCTGACCGGCGGGCGCTCGACGTTGTACGAGTGGGACGAAGAGATCCCCGCGCTCGAGGTGGTCGTCGCCGAAGCGGAAAAAGCGCGCGCGTACACCGGCATGGGTCGCAAGCCGCGCGCGTCGGCGCGTGCACGGGCGGTGTGACGTGGCGAAGAACGACGCTTCGATGCACGGGACGTCGAATCGAGACGTTTCGGATCGAGATGGTGCCATGTCGCAACCTCGCGCCGCCGACAACGACGCAGCGAAGCGTGGAACGACGGATGCGGGCGAACGGACTGATCCCGCATCGCTGACCGATCTCGAAAACTGGTTTCAGCAGCAGATCACGAGCCCGCACGAATCGCGCACGCGCACGTTCGACGAGCGCAACGAGATCGCGGCTCCGCACGTGCTGCCTTCGAAGACGCTGCAACCCGCGGAGCGCGTCGCGATCTACTCGAACATGTACTTCGCGCGGCTGCACGACGTGCTCGCGGAGGAATATCCGTCGACGCGCGCGCTGTGCGGGCCGGTCGAGTTCCAGAGGTTGGTGCGCGCATATCTGAAGGAGCACCCTTCGCGCCACTGGTCGCTCAACGGGCTCGGCCGCGAGCTGCCTACGTTCCTCGACGGGCCGTTCCGCATTCCGCGCAAGGCGTTGCTCGCGGACATCGCGCGGTTGGAGTGCGCGATGTCGGTGGTGTTCGACGCGCCCATCTCCCCCGTCCTGACGACGGCCGACATGGCGGGCATTCCGGGCGAGTCGTTCCCTTCGGCTCGCGTGAAGCTGGTCGACGCGCTCGAGCTCTGCGTGTTCGAGCACCGCGCGAACGCGATCGTGCGCGCGCTGCGGCAGGACGAGAAGCCGCCTGCGTTGACTCGGCAGGCGACGCGCACGGTGGTGTGGCGCAAGGAGTGGACGGTCTGGCGCATGGACCTCGACGAGACGCTGTTCGCGGTGTTGTCGTCGCTGAAGGACGGCGAGCGCGTGCAGTCCGCGATCGAAGCCGGCGCCACGCGCTTCGACGGCGAGCTGGAAGCGTTGCCCGCACGGATCTTCGCCGCGTTCGGCGAGTGGATCAGCGAGGGCCTGCTCTCGTCGATCGAGATCGACTGAGAAGCGCCTCGTGCCTGGCGCCGGCAGCCGGTATTCCCGCCGACAGGAGCCTGGCTCGGGACGCCCGATCTCTTGGTTGACGCGCGAGGGATGCCCTGACCGTTTTCACGTCAAGATCCAACTTCGTCGGGCGCTTGGCGGTGCCGGGCACCCGTCGCGTGAATACTCGCGGCGGGTTCCAGGCACCACCAAGCGCCCGTATCTGTCACCATGACGCCGATGGATCGCAGCACCTACCTCAAGCTCGCCGACGAATGCCTCGCGCGCATCGCGAAGTTCGGTGAACCGTTCGATCCCGACGAGATGGACTTCTCGACGACCGACGGTGTCGTCACGCTCGAGTTCCCCGACGGCGTCCGCTACGTCCTCAACCGGCAAGCCGCTGCAGAGCAGATGTGGTTCGCCGCCGGCGCACGCGCGTGGCACTACCGATGGGATGCACCGAACAAGAGCTGGGTCGACGATCGCGACGGACACGGCCTGCTCGACCGCATCGGCGAAGTCGTGTCGCAGAAGATCGGTCGGCCGGTGAAGGTCTGATCTGCGCGTGAGACCACCCGACCGATTCAGTCCTTCTTCTTCTTTTTCTTGAGCCCGTCGAGCAGGCCGCCGAGTCCCTTTTCCGCGGCCTTTTCCGCGGCCTTCTTCAGCACCGTCGCGAGCGCGCCATTGTCGAGCCCGATGCTCGGGTTCCTGATGCTGCCCTTGATCGTGATCGGGATGGTCGTGTCGGGATCGATGTAGTCGCTCACGGCCTCGAGCTCGGCGCTGATCTTCTTCCCGAGCAACTTCACCGGCACCGGTGCGGTCAACTGCGCGACATCCGTGACCATGTCGTAGGTGCCGCTGAACTCGTACACATGACCACCGATCTGGATCGGGAGCTTGTCGTA
>JBBQNP010000270.1:0-3346 GCA_038330085.1 Planctomycetota bacterium
AGTGCGCGGCGTGCCGTTTTCGTCGAAGAGCTCCTCCGGGCGGTAGCTCTTCATCCACGACTCGAGCAACCGCACATGCTCGTCGTCTTTCATGTCGGCGATCGGGACCTGGTGCGCGCGCCACGTACCTTCCATCTCGAGCCCGTCGACGAACTTGGGACCGGTCCAGCCCTTCGGGCTCGCGAGCACGATCATCGGCCACGCCGGCCGGGCGGTGATTCCGCGCGTGCGCGCGTCGGACTGGATGCGCGCGATGTCGTCGAACACGCGATCGAGCGTCTCGGCCATCAGCGTGTGCATCTGGATCGGATCATCGCCTTCGACGAAGTGCGGCGCGTATCCGTAGCCGACGAGCAGCGCGTGCAGCTCTTCGCGCGGAATGCGCGCGAGCACCGTCGGTCCGGCGATCTTGTATCCGTTCAAGTGCAGGATCGGCAGCACCGCGCCGTCGCGCACCGGGTTCAAGAACTTGTTCGAGTGCCAGCTCGTCGCGAGCGGACCCGTCTCCGCCTCGCCGTCGCCGATGACGCAGGCGACGACGAGGTCCGGGTTGTCGAACACGGCGCCATACGCATGCGACAGCGCATAACCGAGCTCGCCGCCTTCGTGGATCGAGCCCGGAGTCTCGGGCGCGACGTGGCTCGGCACGCCGCCGGGCGTCGAGAACTGGCGGAACAGCTTGCGCATCCCTCGAGCGTCGAGCGAGATGTCCGGGTAGACCTCGCTGTAGGTTCCCTCGAGGTACACGTTCGCGAGGATGCCCGGTCCGCCGTGTCCGGGACCCGCGACGTAGATCATCGACACGTCTCGCTCGCGGATGATCCGGTTCAGGTGCACGTAGACGAAGTTGAGACCCGGCGTCGTGCCCCAGTGTCCGAGCAGGCGCGGCTTGATGTGCTCGCGCTCGAGCGGTTCCTTGAGCAGCGGGTTTTCGCGCAGATAGATCTGGCCGACGGAGAGGTAGTTCGCGGCGCGCCAATACGCGTCGATCTTCTGCAGCACATCAGGTTTCAGCATGATCGTCCTTCCGCTTCGTCGAATCGCGCCGGCGGCTCACGCGCGGTCGAACGCGCTACTCACCCTCGCTGTTCAGCTTGGCTGAGCGCAGTCGAAGGCTGTTGGAGACGACCGACACGCTGGAGAGTGCCATCGCGCCGCTGGCGATGATCGGCGAGAGCAGCCAACCCGTGAGAGGGTAGAGCACGCCTGCAGCGATCGGAATCCCGAGCACGTTGTACGCGAACGCCCAGAACAGGTTCTGCTTGATCGTCCTCATCGTCGCGCGCGAGAGCGCGATGGCATCCGCGACCGAGCGCAGGTCGCCGCGCAGGAGCGTGATGTCCGCGGCCTCGATCGCGACGTCGGTGCCGGTCCCCATCGCAAGACCGATGTCCGCCTGCGCGAGCGCCGGGGCGTCGTTGATCCCGTCGCCGACCATGCCCACGACGAAGCCCTCTTGCTGAAGCTTCTTGACGTGCTCGACCTTGTTCTCCGGCAGGACCTCGGAGAACACGGACTGTGGATCGATCCCGACGGCGCTGGCCACGGCGGCCGCGGTCTTGGCGTGGTCACCGGTGATCATCGCCACGCGCAGACCGAGCTGCTTCATCTGGGCGATGGCGGCCTTCGACTCGGGCTTGATGCTGTCCGCGACGGCGACGAGGCCCGCGGGCTTGCCGTCGATCGCGACGTACATGGGGGTCTTGCCCGAGTTCGCCAACTCCGCAGCAAGAGCGTCCAGCGCCGTGGGATCGATGTCGCGGTCGACCAGGAGCGCGCGCTTGCCGACGAGCAGGGCGTGGCCCTCGACGGTCGCCTCGACGCCGTGGCCGACGACGGCCTGGAAAGTGTCGGGCTCTGCGAGCGCCAGGTTGCGCGCTTGTGCACCCGCGACGATGGCGGATGCGAGGGGATGTTCGCTGCGGCGTTCCGCGGATGCGGCGAGGCGCACGAGATCGGGCTCCTCGAAACCGGGCAACGCGCGCACGTCCGTCAGCACGGGCTTGCCGGTCGTGATCGTGCCGGTCTTGTCGAGCACGATTGCAGTGAGCTTGTAGGCCGTCTCCAGCGCGGCGCCGCTCTTGATCAGGATCCCGTGCTCGGCCCCTCTACCGGTGCCGACCATGATCGCGGTGGGCGTGGCGAGTCCTAGTGCGCACGGGCACGCGATGATCAGGACCGAAACGAACGCCACGAGCGACATGCTGATGCGTGATTCGACCGGTCCGACGAAGAACCACACGACGAACGCAACGAGCGCGATTGCCAGCACGGCGGGCGTGAAGTAGCCGCTGATCGTGTCCGCCAGGCGCGCGATGGGCGCCTTGCTGCCTTGGGCCTCCTGCACGAGTCGGACGATGCGCTGGAGCGCCATGTCGGCTCCGATCTTCGTCGCCTTGAACTGGAGCGCGCCGGTCGTGTTGAGCGTTCCGCCGAAGACGGGGTCGCCGGACTTCTTGTCGACCGGCAGGCTCTCACCCGTGAGCATCGACTCGTCGATGGAAGAGTCTCCGCGTTCGATGACTCCGTCCACGGCAACGCTCTCGCCTGGACGAACGAGCACGGTGTCGCCGACGAGGACGTCTGCGACCGAGATGTCCAGTTCCTTCGCCGCACGCAGGACGCGCGCCGTCTTGGGTTGCAGGTCGAGCAGACGCCGAATGGCTGCACCTGTCCGGCTCGTCGCGCGCGCCTCCAGCAACTTCCCGAACAGCACCAGCACGATGATGGCGGATGCGGCCTCGTAGTAGACGGGGGCCATCGCCATACCGCCGGTGCCCGCCCCTCGACCTGCAGCAAAGAAGCCGGGAAAGATCGTCGCTGCGATGGAGTACGCGAATGCCGTCCCGGTGCCGAGTGCGACGAGCGAATCCATGTTCGCGCGGAGGTGCAGTAGGCCCTTCCAGGCGGATCGGAAGAACTGCGACCCGCACCAGATCACGACGGGAGCCGTGAGCGCGAGCTGGAGCCAGTTGATCCACGGTTGGTTGAACGCCGCGATGCGCCCGTGGGACATGGCGATGACGAGCACGGGCAGCGTGAGGACCGCGCCGATGAGGAGCTTGCGTTGGAGCAGGGACCGTTCATCCGCGGAGACGTCCATGTGCGCGGAGTGGTCCATGCCCGCGTGCGGGTCCATCGACTGCGCATCGTGCGCTCCGCCTGAACCGCCCGGCTGCGTGCGCGCGCCGTGGGTGACCGCAGGCTCGACGACGTCGTAGCCGACATCCTTGACGACCTCCACGAGATCGCGAGGTTGTGTTGCGGCGGGATCGTAGTGGACCGTCGCCGTCTTGGTGGCGAAGTTGACCGACGCAGACGTCACCCCGTCCGATTTGGACAGGGC
>JBBQNP010000271.1:0-3218 GCA_038330085.1 Planctomycetota bacterium
GAGGGGCGCTGCGACCGGAATGCCGTGTTCGTGCAAGCGTGCGGCCGTACGCCAGGCCCGATCGACGCTGCGCGCGTTGCCCGCGACGAACGGACGTGCGCCCCCGCCGTCGAGCGCTTGCCAGCAACGCGCCTCGTCCGCGTCCCGCGCACGCAAGCCGCGCTCGGTTCCCGAGCGTGTCGCTCTTTCGATCGGTTGCGTCACGCTCGACGCGCGCATCCAGCGCCGGCTCGCGCGCGCAAGGACCGTGCGCCGGCGAAGTCGCGCCGCATGCTCGATGCGCTGCGCGACGTCGCGCACGCCGGGCAAGTCACGACAGCCTGCTCGCAAGAGAAACCGCAGGCTCGAGATCAGCACGCGCGCCCGGTCACGCCCGCTCGTTCGCTCGCGCACGTCGGCCGCGAGCACGACGAGCGCGCGCTCGTGCTCGCTCCAATCGAAGGCGCCACCCAACTTTGCGCTGCTCAGGTCGACGAGCCAGGCCCGGCCGTCGGCGTCGACGAGCACGTTCCCGGCGTGCAGGTCGGGATGACGCAACCCGCACATTGCCGCGCGCGCGAGCAGGACGCCGATGGAGTGCGCGATGGTGGACGCGGACGGCGCTGCGACCGGTTCGCGAATCAGGTGCGCCAAGCTGCGCGCGCCCTCGATCGAGCGCATGATGAGGTCGACGCCGGCCGCATGGCGCTCGACCCCGAGCGGCTCGGGTACCGGCAAACCGCGAGCGAACAACGCATGCAGCGTGCGCCGCTCGCTCTGGGCGCGGTGCAGATCGCGGAAACGATCGAACAGCCCGGGCGCGTGGAAGCGCTTGACGACGACATCCGCGTGCGGGCCGTGAACGGCGCGCAGCCAGAGCGTACGCTTGGCGCCGCGCTTGAGGATGGATCGATCGTCGTCCACGCAGGGATTGTACTGGCGAGGGTGCGGCATGCGGGCATGCCGCGCGGGACTACGGCTACCTCCGTGGCAAGGCGCGGCGCAGGAGGCCGAAACTTGTCTCCGATACCACCGACAACTCGTAGTGTGAGCCGGCCGACGCCCACGACGTGAAGCTCCACATCTACATCCTCCGAGAGCTCCTCGTTGCGTTCGCGTTCACGTTGGGCGGGATCCTCGTGCTCACGCTCCCGGCGATCACGGCAGTCGCCGTTCAGCGGCTGGCCGGCGTTCAGATCACGGCCGTGCTTCTCTTCATTCCGCTCGTCGAGGCGGGGCTCTTTCCCTACATCGTGCCGCTCTCGTTCCTCCTGGCCGTCGTGACCACGTACGGTCGGCTTGCGGCGGACAATGAATGGACTGCGATCCGCATGTCGGGGCGCAACCCGCTCAGCTGCTTCTTGCCCGGGCTGGTCATGGCCGTGGCACTCGGAGTCCTCACGTTCTGGCTGCTCTCCGACAAGCTGCCGCAGATCCGAACGCGAGAGAGCGACTACGCTACGACAGCGTTGTCCGAAACCATCCGTCGGAACGAGCCCGGCCGCACCGAACTTCACCTGGGGGATTTCTACATCTCGTCGGCATCACGGGATCGCAACGACTTCATCGACGCGTACGTGTACGTGCCCGGGGACAAGTCCGGCAAGAAGGCGCAGACGCTCCTGGCCGAGCGCGTGAGCTTCAGCTCCGACGAGAACAGCATCCTTGCGCACTTCACGAACGTGCACACGTTCGTCGAAGGGCGGGAAATGAAGTTCGGCGCAACCGACGTGCGCATGGATTTGGACGCGCTGCGCAACAAGCCGAACAAGAACACCGGAGTCCGTTACCTGAAGTCGACGCAGATGCGCGAGATGATCGAGCACGGGGAGGTGGTGGAGAAAGCCGACGTGTTCCGATACGAGATCCACTCGCGCCGCGCCATGGCTTCGACCTGCGTCATGTTCCTGCTCCTGGGCGCGTCGACGGCACTCCTCCTGCGGCGCGGGACGCAGCTCATGGCGCTGGCCGTCGCCGTCGGATACGTGCTCTTGTACTACCTCCTCTCCATGCGCGTCGGGATGCTGCTGGCGCACGCCCACGTCGTTCCTCCCGGCGTCGCGGCCTGGGCCGTGACCGTCCTCGGCACGGTCGCGGGCGCGATCCTCACTTGGAAGGCGCTGCGCGAATGACCTTCTCCAGCGTAGACGAGCGGAGGAACGCACGGTGACCGCTCGCAGGCTGCAGATCGGTGGTCGGCTGGACCGCTACGTCGCCACGCTGTTCCTCTCGTCCTACGCGACAGCACTGTTCGTCGTCGTCGGGCTGTTCTTCGTGATCGACTTCACGTCCCACGTCGACGAGTACCTGGAGCCGATGTTGGACCATACGACCAAGCCCAGCGTCCTGGTCGTGCGCTACTACCTGCTCGACATCCCGTTCCTCTACCTGCAGGTCGGGCCTTTCGTCACGTTGGTCGCGGGCCTGTTCACGGTCTCGAGGATGCTCAAGCACAACGAGGTCGTCGCGAGCCTGGGTGCGGGAGTCAGCGCGCACCGCTTGCTCGCGCCCATCGTCGTCCTCGGACTCCTGGCCGGGGCCCTGATGTTCCAGTTGCGCGAGTCTTTGTCCGGCAGAGTCGTCACTAGCCGCGATGCACTGCACTACGTCTTGATGAAGGGCTCGTACGACCAGGTCTACAATCACACGTTCATCAAGGACCTGTCGGGAAGCGTCGTGCACCTGGATGAGTTTCGTCCCTCGACCGGCAATCCGCCGCACGCAGAGGTCGTGGGGCTCCACGCGACGCTGCAGTCGCTCTCGCAGTGGGTGCAGACCGACGCCGACCGTGCCGTGTACGTGACGCAGGGGTCGTCGGGTGTGTGGCAGCTCGAAAACGGCGTGCGGCACGAAGTGTCGGGCGACACGCCGATCGAGACGCTCGAAGGGTTCGACTTCACACCCGCGCTCGCGCGCACGTTCGCGCGCGCACACGAGGAAGCGCTCGAGCTCTCGTACACCGAGACGCGCGAGATGGCGCGGCGCGATCCGGACAACGTCGTCTACCAGACCCTCCTGCAGTACCACGTGACGTTCCCGCTGGCGAACCTCGTGCTCGTGCTCGTCGGGGTGCCGCTGTTGATGCGTTACGAGCGCCGGCATGTGGTCGCGAGCCTCCTCTCGGCCTGCATGCTGTGCATCGGCTTCTTCGCGGCCGATCTCGTGTTCCGAAACCTCGGTCTGCAAGCCGCGCTCGACCCGCGGATCGCGGCTTGGATGCCCGTCCTGATCTTCGGGAG
>JBBQNP010000272.1:0-3190 GCA_038330085.1 Planctomycetota bacterium
CACAGCTACTTCGATTCACCCTGGGTCGACGGTTGGGCGAGCAACGATCCGAGACAAGCGACGGCTGTCGGGCTCAGGCTCGTGCCTCGCACGCAGTGATCCGCAGTTCGAATCCAATACGAAGGCGCGCTCTGGGTCGACGCGCCAAAACACGAACGACACGCGCTGCACGGCCGCGTGCGAACGAGGCCCCTTGGACGAAAAGGCACCCATGAACGCAGTGCGCGTCAATCCGTGCGGCGCGCCGATCTTGAAGGAGATGAAATCATGAACACGAATTGGATGGCGATCGTCGGAGCGCCGGCCCTGGTGGCTCCGCTGGTTTTGTGCAGCACGACCCACGGCAACCACACGAACTCCACGGCGCACTCGGGGCTCGTGCGCGTGGATGCGCTCACCCCCACTCCGCCGAACTCCGCTGCGCCCAACTCGGGAGCGCAGATGCCCGCGGATTTCGACGCCGACGGCTGGAAGGCGCAGTTGCGCCAGCGCGATCTCGAGGCGCGCGAACACGCCTTCGAGCGCTTGATCGAAGAAACGCGCGGCAACGACGCGGCCCAAAAACAGCTCGAGGCCTGGTCTCAGGACGACTCCAACCCCGACCTCGCGTGGACGAGCCGCATGGCGCTGCGTGAGCTGCGCGTGCAGTCGGGCTCGAACTCTTGGACGCCGCGTCGACCAAGCCTCGGCAGTGCGCAACCGTGGAACGACCTGCGCTCGCGCATGGACGACCTGCAGAACCAGTTCGGCGGTCTCGACTCGATGTTCGAGGACCTGCAGCGCCAGATGGACCACACGTTCCAGGGCCTGCCCGGACCGGGTCGGTTCGCTCCGTCGCAACCCGGACAGCAGGGCGGTTTCTCCAACTCCGAGTCGAAGAGCTACTCGATGCAGGTCGATCCCGACGGCGTGAAGGTCGAGGTCAGCCAGGACGTGAACGGCAAGAAAGAGACGCAGACCTTCACCGCGAAAACGCTCGACGAGCTGTATGCGGCGCACCCGGAGCTGCGCGATCAGCTCGGCGTGCACGTCGGCGTGCAGACGGGGCCGCAGACGATGCCGCACTTCGGCCTGAACGGTGGGGGCGTCGATCCTTTCGGCGGCGCGCGCGGGCTCAACCGCGACGACCAGGATCGTCCGGCGATCCCGCTACAGCCCGGTGCGATGCGCACGGATTTGCTCGGCGTCCAGATCAGCATCCCGAGCGCCGACGATCGCACGCAAGCCAAGGTCGACGACGGCGTCGGTTTGAAGGTCGAGAACGTGCAGCCGGGCACGATCGCTTCGAAGATCGGCGTGCAGCGCGGAGATCTCGTCGTCGACGTGAACGGTCACTCGATCCAGTCGGTCGATGACGTGCGCGACACGTTGCGCTCGCGCAAGGACGGCGAGGACGTCGCGGTGACGGTCGTCGACGAGAACGGTCAGAAGCGCGTGCTGACGTGGCGCGCGAGCTCGGAACGCCGCCTGTGAGCCGTGGTGACTGGCACCCGCCGCAGCTTCGCGCGCTTTCGCGCGACGAAGGACGCAGCGTCCCGCGGCGGGAGCCTGGCACCTCTGCGCGGGCCTGGCAATCCACGCCTCGCGTCTGACAGTCAGGCGTCAGTGACGATGGAACGGGCGGTTCCAGGCACCCGCCGCGGGGATACCCACGGCGGGTTCCAGGCACCGGCCGTTCTACATCCCGCGCGCCATCGCTTCGCACTCTTTGCGCAAGCGCCAGGCGCGCTGGATGTCGGGGTGGTTGGGGTCCAGCGACGAGATCCCGATGAACTTCTCGATGTCCGCGAGCGCCAGCTTGGGATGCCCGAGGTCCTTCTGCACCTGCGCGCGGCGGCTGTAGCTCTCGGGGCGGTCGGGGTCGAGCGCGATCGCAGCGTCGAGATGCTCGAGCGCCTTCTCGTGCCGGTTGAGCGAAACGCACAGATCGGCGGCGGTCATGTGCGCCATCGTGAGGCCCTTGGTGAGCGCGCGCGCGTCGCCGCGGTACTGCTTCTCTTCGGTGGTCGAGATCCCCGAGCGCTTGAGCTGCAGGTTCCAGAAGTCGAGCGTCTCCGTCGTCGTCGCGATCAGCTTGTCGTCCCACTCGAGTGCCTGCGCCGTGTTTTCGAGCAGCATCTCGACGCGCACGAGGCCGTTGAGGACGTCGAAGGAGAGACGCTGTTGTTCGAGCGCCTTCAGATAGAGCTCGCGTGACTCCGTCCAGGCCTTGACGGCTTCCTTCTCGTAGTCGTCGATGCGCTTCTGCGGATCGGCGGCCTCGGTCACGCGCTGTCCGCTCTTGAGCTTTTCGGATCCCTCGGAGAACGCGAGACCGCGGCGTTCCGTGGCTTCGGCGAGGCCGAGGATGGCGCGGAAGTCACCGGTCGACTGCAGTTCGCGGAAGAGCCTCTCCGCGGAGGCGATGTCCTCGGTCGTGCCGCGTTTTTGCAGGGACCAGGCCTGCACGAGCTTGAGCCGCGTGTTGTCGGGATCGAGCTGGAGCCCGCGGATGCACTGCGCGTTGGCGCGGTCGTACTCGCCCATCCCGAAGTACTGCTGTGCGGTCTCGGTGAACCCCTCGATCAGCTTCGTCTTCTGCTCCGCGGTGATGCCTTCCGAGGCGCAAGCGAAGGAGCCGAGGCTCAACGCGACGATCAGGAGTTTTCTGTACATGGGTCCGGACTTGAGGGGTGCGCGTCGAGGCTGGATTCGGAAGGGCCAGATCAGAAGGGCCAACTCGGAAGGGCCATCTAAGAAGGGTCCAGTCGGAAGGATCAGATCGCAGGGGCCATATCGGATGGACTGTCGAGCCGCCCAGCATACAGGACCCGCCGGCGGTAGCAGGTCAGGGGCCGTCGTTTGCCGGGCGATGAGACCCCAATAACCGCTGCAGCCGCGGCGGTTGCACGCGCACGTCGAGGATCTTCCCGCCGGAGAGCGTCACGAGGCCGGGTTTGGCACCGCGCGGCTTGTGGACCTCTTTGCGCCGCGCCACGTGCACCCGCACGCGCGTGGCTGCACGCTGCGGCGAGAAGTGCACCGCGAGGTGGGCTGCGTCGAGCAGGTCCTCGGGGTGGGCCTCGGTTCCCTTCGGGACGCGCAGGACAATGTGACTGCCGGGTGAGTCGGCCGTGTGCATCCACACGTCGTTGCCGCTCGCGTGGTGGAAGGTGAGGTCGTCGTTGTCCTTCGCGTTGCGGCCGACGCG
>JBBQNP010000273.1:0-3147 GCA_038330085.1 Planctomycetota bacterium
GCGATGCAACAGCGCTTCGGCAAGTGGCTGATCGACTCGCACTTCCCGCCGCCCGGCACGCCGACGCAACCGGTCGGCAGCGGCTACATGGGCAACGCGTGGGTGCGCGTGAAGCACACCGATTACGACGAGCTGCGCAAGGTGCTCGACGCGATCGGCGAGACGGTCAAAGTGAGGGCACGCGCGTGAGGTCGAACATGTTCCGTCCGGTGTTCCGCTGTGCGTTCACTGCATCACGTGCGCTGCTCGTGCTCTCCGTCGTGTGCGCCACACACGGTTGCAACGAAGCGCCCGCCGCTCCGACGCCGTCTTCGGCGGTCGCGCCGGACGGGTCGGTCGCGCCGAAAGCAGCTATCGCGTCACGGCAGGCGACCGTGCCGCTGCACGTCGAGGGCAATCGGCCCTTCATCGACCTCACGTTCCACCGTCCCGACGGATCGACGCGCACGGCGCGATTTCTCGTCGATTCAGGCGGTGGCGCATTCCTCATCGTCGAATCCGTGGCCCACGATCTCGGCCTCGAATGGGGCGAGACGATGAAGGAAGAGGGTCAGGAGTTCGGACGCGTGACCACTCCGCCGGTTGTCTCGGTCGGAGACTTCCCGCTCGCGCTCGACGCCGATCGGGTGGCGGCCCTGATTGGCAAGGACAACATGCTTCCGAGCGCCGCACCCGGTCATGCCGACGGGATGTTCCCCGGGCATCTGCTCGCGAAGTACCACGTCGTTTTCGACTATCCGCATGCGACGTTCACGATCGCCGAGCCGGGCGTGCTGACCCCGCGCGGAGAAGCGCTGCCGATGCCGGTTTCCGAGAAGTCGGGATTTCCGCGCACCGAAATCGAGGTGGACGGCCAGAAGCAGTTCTTCCTCATCGACACGGGCGCGTCGTTCACGATGGTGTCGGAAGTGCTGCTGAAGTCGTGGGGCGAAGCGCATCCGGATTGGCCGCGTCATGAGGGCGCGTACGGCGAGGCGGCGACGTTGGGCGGGATGACGCTCGAAACGATGTTTCTGCCGGCGGCACGCTGGGGAAAGAACGAGCTGAAGGAAGTCGGCGTGACGTCGCAGCGCAAAGGCACGTTCGAGAAGTGGATGAGCTCGATGACAAAGGGCCCGATCGTCGGCTCGCTCGCAGGCAACGTGTTGAAGGGCTTTCGCGTGGAGCTCGACTACGCGAACGAGACGCTGTATCTCGAACGGTGACGTGGAAGGTCAGCGCTCGCGGCCGAACTCCAGCGTATCTGTTCCGCTCGCTGCGGATCCGGAAACCCCGGCGAATTCGGCGCCGCATCGAGCGGTGCGGTTCAGCGAGGTGGTGATGATTCGCCGGAGTCCAGCACGAGCGTCCGGCCTGATTGCGCCTTGATCACGCGCGGAGGGAACAAGACCTTCGGCGCGTTTGCATCGGCGGATTTCGCCGACAGTGTCCACTCGCCGGGGGTCAACGAGAGGGTATCTGTTTCTTGCGAAACGTCGGCTTCTCCGATGAGACGGAGACCGTGCTCGATCCCGCGCACCGTCACCTTCGCATCGGCCGTCGACGCGATGCCTGCGACTTTCAACTTGGCCGGTTCGTCGAACGAGTACGTGCCGGCATCGAGCTCTTGCCCGCTCGCGAGGAGGAACGGACCGATGCGCTTCCACTCGACGCACGGCGCACCCATCTCGAGCATGTACGTCCCGGGCACGAGGTTGTCGGCATGGAAGACGTGGCGCTGCAAGAGCGTGCGCTCGTCTCTCGAGACATCCGGCGGCGGAAGCCGCATGCCCTCGTCGGAGTCCGTGTTCCACAAGCGCACTTCGATCTTCGAATCGGGAGCGATGATCGTCGCGCGAATCCGGGCCAGCTTCGCGAACTGATCGAGCACGATGTCGTTGTCCGCGTTGCGATCGAGGCTGCGTGTGTCGATTCCCAGCTTGGGCAACGTGCTGAGCCCGAACGGACGCGCGAAGAGATAACCATGACCGGCCTCCGAGATCATGATCTCGGCGCGACCCTCTGCGTTCGTGTCATCGCGATCGACGAAAGTGCTCGAGGCATCGCTCTCGCGGCTCTCGAGATGCCAACCGGAGAGCGGTTGACGAGTGCGGTCAAGCAGGCGGAGGCGCGTCTTCGTGAGCTTTGGGCAGCGCAGCACCAATACCCGCGTCTCGCCGTCCTCGAGTTCGAGATCCTGACACACGGTCGCATGCAATCCCCCACCGGTGACGACCCTCGCAGGACCTGCCTCCGAACGCATTCGAAGGTGACCGCGTGGGCCGGAATTTCCTGCACCGCCACCACCGTGGTGGAGCACGGTGATGAGCACGGAAGGTATGGGATCACCTTTCTCGTCGACCACCGTGACGTCGACGGCGGACGGGGTCTTCGGGATCCCTAGCTGGAGGTTCGGCATCGGAGCGGCCAGGGAACCCATGGGTTCCGGGAATTGAGGCCAACGAGATGGATCACCAAAATTGCCCCAAGGCTCTTCGACTCCGTGAGACGGCAAGCCGAATAGCGTCGGATCGACGAAGACACCATCTCCGGAGCTGTCGTGTTTGAAATCGACTCCTTCGTCCAATGTCGATTCACCCGCGCTCCCCCGACGCATGCCTTGAACTCCGGCCTCAACCGCGAGGAGTGGAACCGAGTTGATGTCGACGGCAAGCCGGACGGTTTCGGGTTTCTCTGCGATCAAGTGAACATGACGCAGCGTCGAGGAGCCCATGTTGTCACGTCGCGCGGCAAGCACGAGATCCACCGTGGGTTCGGAACTGCGCCAGTTCGCATGCAGCTCGCCCTTCCAATCACAAGTGCCCAACAAAGCGAGAGCGTGTAGATCGAGGCCGACGCGCACTTCGATGCTCGGGTACGCTCGGCCCGACCCGTCGATCGGGATGACCGTGAGATCGAAGTCGTAACGAGCGGGACCTTCTTGGGCGAGGGTCGGTGCCGGTTGATTGGAAATTGACGCAGTCGGCTCGACGGGTTCGCGTGCAGCCGCGACGGGTGCGAGATCGACACGCGGGCTCTGCGAAACTTGGGCTGCGGGTTGTCGATCGACCGCTGTACGCTTCGCTCCGGGGCGCCACGCCCACAGCGCCAACACCAGCAGCGCTACGACCGCGACGAGGACACGCAGGCCACCACCTCTCATGGTGG
>JBBQNP010000274.1:0-3075 GCA_038330085.1 Planctomycetota bacterium
GAGGATCGTGACGTGCGCGACGAAATCACGCTGCGCGCTCGTCGCTTCGGTGCCCGCAAACCCGCCCAGGATCGAGACGCCGGACTTCAGGTTGATGCTGATGGTCCGCGTCGTCGTCGCCGTCGGCTTGTAGAGACCTTGCGCGACCCACACCTCGTCGCCGGCCACGGCCGCCGCGAGGCCGGCCTGGATGCCGTCGACGCCCTGGAACGCATCGGCCCACGAAGTGCCGTTGTTCGCACCGGTGGCGAGACCGACGTTCACGTAGCGCGTGTTGGCCGAGGCGGATCCGACGCACAGGAACGAGAGTGCGCAGGCAGCGGAAAAGAGCTGGAGGAAACGTTGCTTCACGGTGTGACTCGATGGGTGTGGATCGCGTGGCGTGGGGATGATGATCGACGTCGATCTCGAAGAGTGTAGCACGCACGCGCGAGCGCGTGTCCGTACCGTGCCAGCGCAAGGTCGGACACGCACATCAGCTCGCCTGATCCGCGCGTCCCCGAATGCGTGCCACGTCCTTCAGGACCGCCAAATCTTCGCGCGAGTGGATGACGAGAACGCGCACGGTGGAACCGGAAGCTGACACGTCCTGGTCCACTGGACGAGCCTCATTCGCGGCGGCGGAAAGTTCGACGCCGACGAACGCGAGGCATGTTGCTGCATGGCGCCTCACGATCGTGCTGTTCTCGCCGATGCCTCCTGTGAACACGATCGTGTCCACGCCGCCGAGGACGGCCGCCATCGCGCCGAGCTCTCGCTGGATCGAGAGCACGAATCGTTCGTACGCGACGCACGCGCGCTGCGATCCGCTCTCCGCGGCGGCGACGACCTGTCGCAGATCCGCCGAGACGCCGGAGACGCCCAACAGCCCGGACCGTTTCGTCAGCGTCTCGCGCAACTCGTCGACACCGATGCCGCAGTTCGCTTGCAGGTGCAACAGCAACCCCGGATCGACCGAGCCCGAGCGCGTGCTCATCATCAAGCCCTCGAGCGGGGAGAAGCCCATCGTCGTGTCGATCGAGCGTCCGTCCGCGACCGCGGTGAGCGAAGAACCAGCTCCGAGGTGGCACACGATCATGCGCGCCGGCACTTCGCCGAGGATCTGACGCGTGCGCTCGATCGCGTAGGACACGCTCAGGCCGTGGAAGCCGAACCGTCGCAGTCCCCATCGCTCAGTCCACTCGAACGGCAATCCGTAGCCCGCTGCGGCTTCGCCCATCGTCGCGTGGAACGCCGTGTCGAACGAGGCGACCTGTTGCGCATCGGGACGCATGTCGGCGACGGCGTCGATGCCGGCGAGCGCGGCCGACATGTGCTCGGGATCGAGCACGATGAGCTCGTCGAGCCTGCATCGCACGACGTCGTCGACGACGACTGCTTCGCGAAACAGCGTGCCGCCGTGCGTCAGGCGGTGACCCGCGACGTCGAACTCCGGGGCGCGAGCGAGCACAGCGCGGATTTGTTCCGCACGCGCAGCCGCCGCCGGCGACGACCAGGCTTCGTTCCCCTCCGCCTCGACGCGACTGCCGTCCCGGAAGACCGTCCACTTGAAGCTGCTCGATCCGCAGTTCTGGACGAGGACGCGCGTCACGGGCGTTGCTGCTCCGGCTTGCGAACGCTCCACGTCCACTCCTTGACCTCGGGCATGTCGTCACCGTGGCGACGGATGTACTCCTTGTGCTCGATGTGCTTCGCCTGCATCGCCTGGAGGATGTGTGGCGCGCGCGCGGCGAGCTTGGGCACGCGCTCGGCGACGTCAGCGACGAGGCGGAAGCGGTCCATGTCGTTGAGCACGGTCATGTCGAACGGAGTCGTGGTCGTGCCTTCTTCCTTGTAGCCGCGCACGTGCAGGTTGTCGTGGTTCGTGCGCCGGTACGTCAGGCGATGGATGAGCCAGGGATAACCGTGGAACGCGAACAGGACCGGCTTGTCGGTCGTGAAGATGGCGTCGAAGTCCTTGTCGGAGAGCCCGTGCGGATGCTCGTGCTCCGGTTGCAGGCGCATCAGGTCCAACACGTTGACGACGCGCACATGCAGCTCGGGGACGAGCGTGCGCAGGATCGAGACGGCGGCAAGCACTTCGAGCGTGGGCACATCGCCGCAGCAGGCCATGACGACGTCGGGCTCACCCACCTCGTTGCCGGCCCACTCCCAGATGCCGAGACCCCTGGTGCAGTGCTCGATGGCTTCCTCGAGCGTCAACCACTGCGGCATCGACTGCTTGCCCGCGACGATCACGTTCACGTAGTGCTTGCTGCGCAGGCAATGGTCGGTGACGGACAAGAGCGTGTTCGCGTCGGCCGGCAGGTAGACGCGGATGACCTCGGCCCTCTTGTTGACGACGTGGTCGATGAAGCCCGGATCCTGGTGGCTGAAGCCGTTGTGATCCTGGCGCCACACGTGCGACGTCAGCAGGTAGTTCAACGACGCGATCGGACGCCGCCAGGGGATGTGGCGCGTGACCTTCAGCCACTTCGCGTGCTGATTGAACATCGAGTCGACGATGTGGATGAAGGCTTCGTAGCAGGAGAAAAAGCCGTGGCGGCCGGTGAGCAGATAGCCTTCGAGCCAGCCCTGACACTGGTGCTCGCTGAGCATTTCCATCACGCGGCCGTCGGGTCCGACGTGGTCGTCGGTGGGCAGCAGTTCGGCTTCCGACGTGCGATCCGTCGCTTCGAACACGGCGGTCCAGCGGTTGGACGCCGTCTCGTCCGGGCTGAAGATGCGGAAGTTCGTCGGGTTCTGTCGCACGACATCGCGGATGAACTTCCCCTGCACGCGCGTCGCTTCCGCGGTCACGCTGCCTGGAGCGGGGACGTCGACGGCGTAGGTGCGGTAGTCGGGCAGCTGCAGCTCGCGCAAGAGCGCGCCGCCGTTCGCGTTCGGGTTCGCGCCCATGCGACGCGTGCCCTTCGGCGCGATGTCGGTGATCGCAGTGCGCGGCGTGCCGTTTTCGTCGAAGAGCTCCTCCGGGCGGTAGCTCTTCATCCACGACTCGAGCAACCGCACATGCTCGTCGTCTTTCATGTCGGCGATCGGGACCTGGTGCGCGCGCCACGTACCTTCCATCTCGAG
>JBBQNP010000275.1:0-3023 GCA_038330085.1 Planctomycetota bacterium
CATGCTCTACCATTGAGCTATCGGGGATCGAATGGGCGCACAAGACTACCCACGAGCGGGGGCAAGTCAAGGCGCGGAACGCGCACTCGGGAGCCCTCTTCGGACGCTGCCCACGCCCACTGAAGCCCTTTCCTGATCTCAAGTTCCGACACCCAGCTCACGCAAGTCTGCGCTGGTGACCACCACCGGATCCCGCGGCAGGCGAGCCATGTCGAACGCGGGCGCAACCTCGCGCGCGCTCCCACCAGCGGCATCCGCAATCCCCGACCGGCGCGCCACCCACCCGACCAACTCGCGCGCATCCACCCCGGCTTCCCGCAAGCGTGAGAGCGCGATCCCGTCACTGCGCTTCGCATAGCGCCGACCCTCCTCGTCCACCACGAGCGGCACGTGATACCAGCGCGGCGTCGGCAGCCCGAGCGCACTCTGCAAGAGCTGCTGTCGCGCGGCGCTCTCCAGGAGATCACTCCCGCGCACGACCTCCGTCACGCGTTGCCGCGCATCATCGACCACGACCGCGAGCTGATACGCGGGAAACCCGGCGCGACGCGAGATCGGGAAATCGCCGGCTTCGTTCTGCACGTCGAACACGTGCGCTCCGAGCACGCGATCGTCCACCGTCACGGTTCCCTCGGGAACCACGAAGCGCAACGCGGCGGGCTTTCCGCTCGTCATCTCGGCCTCGGCCAGCGACGTGAACTTCCCGCGACACGTCCCCGGATAGCGCGACGTCGACTCACCGGCATGCGGCGCACTCGCGGCGGCTTGTACCTCCTTGCGCGTGCACACGCACGGATACGCGAGCCCGCGCTCGAGCAGACTCTGCGCGGCGGCATCGATCGACTCGATGCCTCGCGACTGGATCAGCGGCTCGCCATCCCAATCGAGCCCGAGCCACTCGAGATCGCGCAACGTCGCGTCGATCATCCCGGGCTTCACGCGATCGACGTCGAGATCCTCGATCCGCAACGCGATGCGGCCGTTGCGCGAGCGCGCATGCCACCACGCGACGAGGAAGCTGCGCGCGTGACCGAGGTGCAAGTGCCCCGTCGGGCTGGGCGCGAGACGCCCGACGACCTCGAGCCCCGCGTCACGAGTGCTGTTGGCGTGCACGCAGAGACTCTGTCAACCCGCGCGCTCGTCGAACAGCTCCACCCAATTCGAGTCGAGTCCCAAGCACTCAGTGCGCAGGCCCTGTGACCACCAAGTCCTGCTTCGCGCCGATCGTCGAGCCCGGCACCGCCGGCAACCCGAGCAGCTCGAGCGCGAGGTTCCCCGCATCCCCGTTTCGGATCGGCGGCTTGCCGGTGAACTTGCGCGACGGCTGTGTGATCCCCGGATCGGCGCGCGTCGCCATGTTGAGCGCGTACAAGTCCTGCGCTTCCTCGCTCGACCCCGTCCACACGATCAACGGAATGATGTAGTCGACCCACATGTTCGTGCGATCGTGGCTCTTGAACGGCGCGCCGCCGCCGTGATCGGCCGTCAGCACGATCGTCGTCTTCCCGTGCAACGCGTCCGAGCCCTCGATCGCGTCGAGGATCCGACCGAGCTCCGTGTCGACCGTCGCCACCGCCTTCATGTACTTCGACCCCGGCGTCACGTCCCAGCCGTACGCGTGCGCCGTCAAATCCGTGATCGCGAAGTGCACGAACAAGAGCTTGCGCTTCTTGTCGTCGCGCGTGAGCGCCGCAATCACGGCGTCGGTCATCTTCGTCGTGTCGGTCTCGAACACGAACTGGTCGAGCTTGTCCTTGCCGTCGTCCGCACCCGTCGTGTCGGCGGCGCCGTTCTGTGCGTTCCACGTCTCGTCGTACACCGAGAACTTGCTCTTCCCCGCGAACAAGCCCGTCGCGAACCCGTTGTCGTGCGCGACGTCGAAGATGCCGGCGACGTAGGCCTTCTTGTTCGAGCTCAGCGTCTCGCCCGGCTCCGCGTCGTCGTTCTTCGTCCAAGCGTGACCGTCAGGGCCTTCGACGAAACGGCCCGTGATCATCGCCGTGTGATTGGGCAGCGTGACCGTCCAGTCCGGATCCGTGCGCGCATTCAACGTCGATGCATTGGCGCGCAAGCGATGGAACGCGGGCAGTTTCTCGGCCGGCACTGCGATCAGCGCATCGGATCGCAGGCCGTCGATGCTGATCACGACGGCGTTCTGATACGTCGCACCCGTGTGCGCCGCGGCTTGCGTGGGAACCGGATCCGAAGCGATGCCTGAAGAGCTTTCCGTCGAGCAGTTCGACGGGTGGAACAACGGCTCGGCCGGCAGCAGGAGCAGCGAAATCAGCAGTGAAACGGCGTGCATGTTCATTTCGGAGTTCAGGAGTACCACACGCCGATCCTTCCCGGAAGCCGTTCCGGACCGGGCCGCGCATGGAGCGGCGGCCGGCATGTTCGCTGGACATGCACCCGCTGGTTCGGCAGAAGTCTGCAGTGGAACGCGCCCTCGCCGCGATCCGCTGCGCATGTCCGTCGACGAACCCACGCTGTCCGCCGCACGCATCACGCGCACGCAGCACGTCTTGTTCGTGATTGCGGTCGTCGTTTGTCGGATCCTCGCGGTGCAGGCGGCACCGACGTACGACGACGCCTTCATCACCTACCGCTACGCGCACAATTTGGCGAGCGGGGCGGGGCTCGTCTTCAACCCGGGTGCCTCGTGGGAGCCTGTGCTCGGCACCACGACCCCGCTCTACGCGCTGATCCTGGCGGGCCTCGCGCGATTGGGCGCGAACCTCGTGGTGGCTTCGCTCGCGCTGAACATCCTGCTCGACGCAGTCACGGCGGTGTTGCTGCCGCGCTTCTTCGCGTTCGCGCGCGCGCCGTCGGTCCTGGCATTGGCGGCGTTCGCGGCCTTTCCGCCGCTCGTGCGCATCACGGTCGGAGGCATGGAGTCGCCGCTCTTCGTGCTGGGTGGAGTGTCGGCGGTGCTGGCGCTCGGATCGGGCCGTCACTTGCTCGCGGGAACGCTGGCAGCGTGCACGTGCCTCGTGCGGCCGGAAGGCGTGCTCTTGTGCGTCATC
>JBBQNP010000276.1:0-2942 GCA_038330085.1 Planctomycetota bacterium
GCTCGCCCTGACCGCCGGCCAGGATGAAGGTCAGCGTCTCCTTGAGCTCGTGGGTCAGGTACATCGGTTCGGTTGCGGTCATTCCATCGCCTTCCATCGCATTGGGGGTCGTGCGCGCCCCAGGCAGGTTGCTCTGCTCGCCAGGATAGCTCCAAGGACACCGTCGCTGTCGCTTGCTACCATCGAGGAACTAGGGAGAGCCTTAAAAAATGGCCAAACAAGAGATCAGCACGCTGCCCGACGACGCCCAACGGAGGCTGTTCGTCAAGCGCATGCTCGAGGACGTGCGTGCGCTCGAGCGCATGATGCAGAGCGGTCTTATCGAGTCGGGCGTGCGCCGCATCGGTGCCGAGCAGGAGATGTTCCTCGTCGACCGCGCACTCTTGCCGGCGAACAAGGCGCTAGAGCTACTCGAGGAATTGCCGAAGGGGTCGTTCACGACCGAGCTCGCCCTGTTCAACCTCGAAGCGAACCTCCAGCCGTTGGAGTTGAAGGGCAACTGCTTCTCCGCGATGGAGAACGAGATCGACACGCTGCTCGCGCAAGTGCGCGAGGTCGCGGCGACGAAGGGCACGCAGATCGTCCTGTGCGGCATCCTGCCGACGCTCGACAAGCCGCACCTGGGGCTCGAGTCGATGACGCCGATCCCGCGCTACCGGCAGTTGAACGACATCATGGTCGCGCAACGCGGTGGTCACTTCAAAGCGCTGATCAAGGGCATGGACGAGCTCCAGACCCTGCACGACAACGTGATGCTCGAAGCGTGCAACACGAGCTTTCAGTTGCACTATCAGGTCGGCGCGGACGAGTTCGCGCACCTCTACAACCTGGCGCAGCTCGTCACGGCGCCGCTGCTCGCGGCGGGCGTCAACTCGCCCGTGTTGCTGCGCCACCGGTTGTGGCACGAGACGCGCGTCGCGTTGTTCCAGCAGTCGCTCGACACGCGCCACGAGCACAAGGTCCAGCGCGGCGTGCGTCAGCGCGTCAGCTTCGGCGACGAGTGGGTCAAGGAATCGATCCTCGAGATCTACCGCGACGACATCGCACGCTTCCGCTCGTTGATCACCGCGGCGCCGGACGAGTCGCCGCTCGGCATGCTCGATCGAGGCCTGATTCCGCCGCTGAAATCGTTGCGTCTGCACAACGGCACGGTCTACCGCTGGAACCGTCCGTGCTACGGCATCCACGAGGGCAAGGCTCACCTGCGCATCGAATGCCGCGTGCTGCCCGCCGGCCCGACGGTGCGCGACGAGGTCGCCAACGCGGCCTTCTTCTACGGGATGATGGCGCAGCTCGCGGAGGAGTACGGCGACGTCACCAAGTTCATGGCCTTCGACGACGCGAAGGCGAACTTCGTCGCGGCGGCGCGCTACGGCTTGCACGCGCGCATGAAGTGGGTGAAGGGCAAGACGTGGGCGGTCGACGAGCTCATCCTCAAGCAACTGCTGCCGGCTGCACGCGCCGGTCTGAAGCTGCAGAACGTCGACTCGGCTGACATCGATCGCTACCTCGGCGTGATGGAAGAGCGCGTGCTCTCGACGCGCACCGGCGCACAGTGGGCGTTCGATTCACTCGCTGCGATGGGCGAGCAGGGTCGCGCCGTCGATCGCTATCGCGCGCTGACCGCGTCGATGGTCGAGAACCAGGTGAAGGGCGCGCCCGTGCACACGTGGGACCTCGCGCGACTGCCCGAAGTCGGCGACGACCGCGACAGCTTCCGCACCGTCAGTCAGATCATGACGACCGACTTGTTCACGGTCGGACCCGACGACATCGTCGATTTGGCGGCGTCGTTGATGGAGTGGGAGCACCTGCGTCACGTGCCGGTCGAGGATCCGGACGGCAGGCTCGTGGGTCTAGTCACGCACCGTTCGTTGATGCGCAACATCTCGCCCGCGCGCCCGGACGATCAGGCTCTGACCGTCGCCGAGGTGATGGATAAGCACCCGCACACCTGCACGCCCGAGACCAGCACCCTCGACGCGATCCACACGATGCGGCTCCACAAAGTGAGCTGCCTACCCGTCGTACGCGACGGCAAGCTGGTGGGGATCATCACCGAGCACGATTTCTTCGGGATTGCGGCTCAACTTCTGGAGCGTTGGCTCCAGAACGGGTGACCCCGCGAGGCGGGTCCGAGCACGAGAAACCCATGTACCCCCGTTCCAAAGCACGATGAAGCGACGCGCGAAGAGGGGCACTGCGTGGTGAGGCGAGGCAACGAAACGAACGGGCTGGGTCCGGTCGAGCGCGTGCTCGGCGACGTCGGCAATGCCAACAAGAATGGACCGCTGTGCATCATCACGGCCGGCATCCACGGCAACGAGCCGGCCGGGATCGTCGCGTTGCGACGCGTGCTCTCGCGCTTGACGAGGCACAGCAGCACGATGATTCCTCTGCACGGTCGCTTCCTCGCGCTGAGCGGCAACCGCGGCGGACTGACGCGCGGCGTGCGTTACGTCGACGAGGACATGAACCGCGTGTGGTCGGCTGAGCGCGTTGCGGCTTTGCGTGCCTCGGGAGCCGAGCGCGACAACGCCGAGATGAGCGAGCAGCGCGACCTGCTCGTGCACATCGAGCGCGCGATCACGGTTTCACCCGCGCGCGTCACGCACCTCGATCTGCATTCGACGTCCGGTGCCGGTCCGCCGTTCACTGTGATCGCAGGTCCCGACTCGAGCCGTGCTGCAGCGAACAATCTGGCCGTGCCTCTGCTGCTGGGCCTCGAGGACGTGATCGAAGGCACGTTGATCGAGTACTTGGGCGGCCTCGGTCACGCGGCGGTGCTGATCGAAGGCGGGCAGAACGAGGCCGACTCGACGATCGATCATCACGAAGCCGCGGTGTGGTTGACGCTTTTGCAATCCGGCGTGGTGAAAGCCGCAGACGTGCCCCATCTCGACGGTGCGCGCTCGAAGTTGCTGGACGGCGCACGCGGCCTG
>JBBQNP010000277.1:0-2835 GCA_038330085.1 Planctomycetota bacterium
CGGCCTCGTCGCGGAAGGCACCTTCGAACCCGCCGCGAAGTTGCGTGGCAGACCGCTCCTGCGCCGACTCCTGCGCTCGACGCCCGAGGCGCTGCGGATCGAGGATCGCGTGATCGGCGGCGCGGGCCAGGAAGTCCGCGCGCAGATCCTCTGTCATCCGGGCGCGCGCGTTCGCCAAGCCGCGGACGGATCGGTGACCTTGCGTCGCGGAAGTGTCGCTATCCGCATCGAATCCGCGCAGCCGATTTCGATCGAGGACGCGCGGTGGCAGCCGGACGCGGGGCTCGAGGTCGCCACGCGTCGGATCGTCGTGCACTACGGAACTGCGCCGTGCAGCGGCACGATCCGAATGCAGAACCTCGTCGCGCACCCGACGGAGTTGCTGACGCTCACAGCAGCACCATCACACTAATGGAGTGAGCCACGAGTTCTGTGACGAACTCGTGGCTCACTTCACTAGCGGGCTACTTCGACGTTCAGCTCAACGCGAAACGTCGACGCCGTCGCCGAACGGTCCACGCCGTTCGTTGCGCGCTTGGGGGCGGGGCAGGTGACGCGCGGAACCACGCTGAGCGCCCGACGGCTTCGCGTGCGGCTGGACTTGCGTCACCGGCAGCGGTCGTCGCGGCGCCGGCGCCTGATCGCGCGCGGGTCCGCGTGCGTACGGACGCGCAGCGTGAGACGGTGCTTGCCTCGGATGTGACGGAGCGTGCGCGGGCGCAGGCCGCGGATGAGCCGGCGCCGCGCCCTGATCGAAGCGCGCGGGTGCTCTGTTCGAGGGAGCCCTGCTCGCAGGCGCGCCGTGCGCATCCGCCGCATGCGGAGCTGCTCGACCCGGTCCGCGCGATCGCGGTCCGGCTCCGCCCGAACGACGCGGCCCGCCCGGCCTCGGTCCACCTTGTCGCGAACCACCCTCTCGCGCAGTTCCGCTGCGCGGGCCGCCCGATCTCGCGGGCCTGTGGTTCTTCTCGAGAGGGCCGCGACCCTTGAGCGACTCCACCGGACCGTCGTAGTCGAACTCGGGCAGCGTGATGCGCGGCAACCTGCGGCCCAGCGTTTTCTCGATCGCACGCAGATCTGATTCTTCGTCGGGCGAGACGAACGTGAACGCGTCGCCCGTTCTCTCTGCTCTCGCCGTCCGTCCGACCCGGTGGATGTAGTCCTCGGGCGTCACGGGCACGTCGAAGTTGATGACGTGGCTCAGCGCCGACACGTCGATGCCGCGCGCCGCAATGTCGGTCGCGACGAGCACGCTGAACTTCCCGCTCTTGAACATCTCGAGCGCCTTCGTGCGCTGGCTTTGCGAGCGGTTGCCGTGGATCCGGTCCGTCCGCACACCGCGATCCTCGAGCGCCTTCGCGACCCGGTTGGCCCGATGCTTCGTCCGCGTGAACACGAGCGCGCTTTCGACGCCATCACCGCGCAGCAGCTCCAGCAACAGCGCGTTCTTCCGTCCTTGCGAAACGGGATAAACGGCCTGCGTGATCCCGACCGCCGGTGCCGATTGGCGCTCGATGTCGATCCGCTCCGGCTTCACCAACATCCCGTCCGACAGCTTCGCGATCGGCGGCGGCATCGTGGCGGAGAAGAACAGCGTCTGCCTCTTCGCCGGCAGCTTCGAAACGATCCGTTTGATATCCGGCAAGAACCCCATGTCGAGCATGCGGTCGGCCTCATCCAGCACGAGCACCTCCAGGTTGGAGAAGTTCGCGTAGCTGTGCCGCATGTGGTCCAACAAACGACCCGGTGTCGCAACGATCACGTCCGCGCCCGTGCGCAGCGCGTGCTCCTGCGGGCCCATGCCGACGCCGCCGAAGATCGCCGAACCGCGCAGCGCCGTGTGCGTCGCCAAGCTGCGCAAATGCTCGTCGATCTGCGCCGCCAACTCCCGCGTCGGAGTGAGCACCAACGCGCGCGTCATGCCCCTTTTCTTGCCGATCAGCCGGTTCAAGATCGGCAGCAAGAACGCCGCCGACTTGCCGCTGCCCGTCATCGCGCACGCCAACACGTCGCGTCCCGCAAGCGCGGGCGGAATGGCCTTTTCCTGAATGGGTGTAGGCCGTGTGAACCCGAGCTCGTGCACGCCGCGCAAGAGGTCGGGGTGCAGCCCGAGCTTCTGAAATGTCATCGATTCGATCCGATCCGAAACAAAGAAAGCGGCATCACTACCGCGCGCCACGCAAAACCAGCCCTGCGCAAGAGTGCGCAGCGACGGTACGCAGCGAGAATTAGGGCGAAGAGGATCGCACTTACGCCCCGCATTGGCAAGCGCGCGGCCCCATCCAGCCCACCCCACCCTCACCTGCGGTCCGCAGTGAGTCATTCCTCGTCGCGCTCGCGACTCAGCGGATCATGCGACCCGCGAGATCGCGAGCAGGGAGCCACGCCCATCCCCGCGCAATGGCCCATGCTGTGCGGCCGAATCCACGAGCAGCCCGTCGGAGCAATCAGTCCGTCCCAGCAGGGAGTCCATCACCTGACTCGCGGATCCACTGCATCACGATCGAGCGCACTTCGTCCATCACACGAACTTCGTCCACCCCCCCCAACTTCGTCGTCGCACGATCGCACTATCGCCGCTGACCTCGACATTGTCTGCCCGAGCCGACAACGCTCGTACCCATCGTCAACCACCCCCCACCCTCTCTCGCCTCGGCATCCTGCAAGCTCGGTCTAGCGCAAACGCTCGACCAACGAGCCCACGACGGTCAACCACGCGCCAGCCCACGGCGATCCTCTTGCCCCGCGCCCTCGCGCGATCCAGCACCTCGCGCCCAACGCCCACGACAACCCCTGAGCCCACCGGCGCGAGCCGACCGGTATGGCCGGGCGTCT
>JBBQNP010000278.1:0-2801 GCA_038330085.1 Planctomycetota bacterium
CGGCGTGAAAGATCACGAGCGTGTGATCGAGCTCTCCGCTCGCAGCAAGTGTCTCGAGCAATCGCCCGATCTGCGCGTCCGTCCAGGCGATCTCGCCGTCGTACTCGTCCATGTAGAACTGCCGCGTCGCGGGTGTCTGGACCTGCTTGCGCATCTGGTCGACCTGAAGCGGATAACCGGGCACGTCCTCGGGCGCAGTGCCCGCGTACTTGCGATCGAACGGCGTCGGCGGCGAGTAGGGTTGGTGCGGATCGACCACGTGCACGAACGCGAACCACGGAGCGCCGCGGCGCCGACCGATCCAGTCGAGCGCGAGATCCACGGCCGTGTCGGCACACCAGTGGTAGTAAACCCAGCGCTGGAAGCCGCGCCGCAGGCCCGTCGCTCCCAGGAGGTAGGGGTTGTTGTGGAACCCCGCCGTCGCATAACCGTGATCGCGCAAGATCTCCGCGAGCACCGGCAGATCGGGGGCGAGAGCCTCCGGCACGTCCAGCGTATTCTCATCGGGCGAACCCGCAGGGAACGACGACGCGCGCTTGGGGTTCACGCCGGATCGGTGAACGCTCGGGCTGCGCGACGTGAAGAGCGAGCCGTAGCTCGCCATCGTCCACGGTGCGCTCGATTGCGCCTGTTCGAACAGCACGCCCCGGCTCGCGAGTGCGTCGAGGCTGGGCGACGTATCGCGCGCATAGCCGTAGCAGTGCAAATGGTCGGCGCGCAGCGTGTCGACCGAGATGACGAGCAGGTTGGTGCGCGTATCGCCGCCGCCCGAGCGGTTCGGATCGCCGAGGAAGAGCTGCGTCCCCGGCGGAAAGGCTTGCGCACCCACGTCGGACACGCGCGCGATCAGATGAGCTCCGCGCACGATGGGATGACCGAACTCGAGATCGATCGTCAACCAGTGCTCGCGCAGCGCCACCAAGTCGAAGCGCTTCTGCACCAAGAGCCGGCGCGCACCGTCTTCTTCCAGCCAGAAGTCGATCGCAATCGGCGTGTTGCGCGATTCGTTCAACTGCGTCTGTGCGGCGATCGAGGTCTCGCACGCGAGCTCGCCTGCCGGTAGCGGAAGCACGAGGTCGACGCCGGGCCGCAGGGAATGCCCTTCCCGATCGTCGCTCAGAACGTAGCTCGATGTCCGCCTCCAGGGGGGCAGCCCCAACTGTGGATCGGCATTGCCCAACCGGTTGAAGTCGGGCTCGATCGCAACGCGCACAGGCTCGGGTCCCTTGGGCGGTCCGTCGTCGCCGCACGCGGGCGCGAACAAGACCAGCGCACACGCCAGCGCGGCGAGGACGTTGCTTCGGTGCGTTCGCATGTCGGTGTGCTGCACGGCGGCGAAGTGGTCACGCACGAGGCTGGTGAGCGCGGAAGGGATCGAACCTTCGACCTACTGGTTAAAAGCCAGTTGCTCTACCGACTGAGCTACGCGCCCGCTCGTACCGTGCCTGCATTCCCGTGCCCAAACCGCGTCGGAGGCCGCGACCTCGAGCCTGCGCGGAATGCCGGCGCACCAGAATACCCGCAGAGCGCGCAGAACCAAGACCCCGCCGCGCTCGGGCGCTCACGAGCCCGATCAGACCTCCATCACCTCGGCCGTCTTCTTGTCCTGCAGGCCCGTGATCTTGTCCTCGTAGTCCTTGAGCATCTTCTGGATCTCTTCGTGGAGCTTCTTGTTCTCGTCCTCGGTCAGGCCGTGATCCTTGTGGAGCTGGTCGGCGTGCTTGTTCTGGTCGCGGCGCATGTTGCGCATCGCGATGCGCGCCTCCTCGCACAGCTCCTTGACGCGCGTCGCGTACTTCTTGCGCTGGTCGCCCGACAACGGCGGCATGTTCAGGCGCAGCACCTTGCCGTCGTTCTGCGGCTGGATACCGAGATCCGACTTCTGGATCGCCTTCGCGATATCGAGCAGCGCCGAGCCGTCGAACGGCTTGATCATGATCTGGCGCGGCTCAGGGATCGAGATCTGCGCGATCTGCGAGAGCGGGCTCATCGTGCCGTAGTAGTCGACGCGAATCCCGTCGACGAGCGCAGGCGACGCGCGCGACGTGCGGATCGTCCGGAGCTGGTCCGAAAGGTGATGGAGCGCCTTCTCCATCTTGTCGTGCGTGTCCGTGAGGATCGTGGCGTACGTCATCGAGAAAACTCCGTCGTCAACTGTGGATGCGCGTGCCCAGCGTCTCGCCGCGGATCACGCGCTCGAGGTTGCCTTCTTCGAACATGTCGAACACGACGATGGGCAAACGATTTTCCATCGCCAGCGTGATCGCGGTGCCGTCCATGACGCGCAGTCCGTCCTTGAGCACGTCCATGTACGAGATCTCCTCGTACCGGCGCGCGTCGCGGACCTTCTTCGGATCGGCCGTGTAGACGCCGTCGACCTTCGTCGCCTTCAAGAGCACGTCGCACTCGAGCTCGGTCGCGCGCAACGTTGCCGCGGTGTCGGTCGTGAAGAAGGGATTGCCGGTGCCGGCCGCGAGGATCACGACGCGGCCCTTGTCGAGGTGGCTGAGTGCGCGCCGGCGCACGAAGGGCTCGGCGACCTGCCGGATCTCGAGCGCGGACAACACGCGCGTCTCGAGACCTTGTTGCTCGAGCGCGTCGGACAGAGCGAGCGCGTTGATGACCGTGCCCAGCATCCCCATGTAATCGGCGTTCGCGCGATGTCCGCCGAGCTGGCTGAACTCGGCACCGCGCAGGATGTTCCCGCCACCGACGACGATCGCGATCTCGACACCGAGCGCTTGGACGCGCGCGACCTGGCGCGCAATGGATTGGACTGCGGCGGGGTCGATGCCGTGACC
>JBBQNP010000279.1:0-2763 GCA_038330085.1 Planctomycetota bacterium
GGTCTGACCCGGGAGGATCTGGTTCGAGTACACCATCACCGCGTACACGTCGTGATCAGCGAGGCTGTATGCGTCTTCGTAGACGATGCACCAGTTGCCCCACGACGCGTCGTAGGCCACGTCCGAGAAGTATTGGTCGAGTGGCGCGGTGACGATCTGATACGTCGTCCACGTCGGATCGACGCGCAACGGCAGGCGCGCCTGGCGCACGAACGACTCGGGCACGTCGATGTGCATGCGATCGCCGACGAGGCGCGTGGGCGTTTCGAAGCGCGCACCGTTCGCGTCGAGCACGGTCGTTTTCGTGCAGCGCACGCCGCCGCGTTCGTTCGAGAGCTCGATCCCGCCGTCGAACTCGCGCGCGACGAGGTCGCTCTCCATCGCGATCTCGAGGTGCAATCCCGCGCGTGAAGGCAACGCATCGAGCACGAACGTCTGCTCCAGACCGTCGCGCGCAACGTCGTACACCTCGTTCACGCCGCCACGCTCGATCACGATGTGCTGACCTTCGCGGTGCACGCTCGCACTCGTCGAGAGCGCGATCTCGTTCGCACCGACGCGCGCGCTCGCGATCGACATGCGCACGGGGTAGTTCTGCGGTGCATCCGATCCGAGGAACGGCACGAACACCGCTCCGTCGGCGCCGAAGCTCGCCTTGTAGTCGGCGCCGCGCACCCACACCCGACCGTCGCCCGGCTCGTCGACCATCACGTCGGGCCGCTTCAACGCGAGGCCCTCGGGACGGGGCGCCCCCGGAGGCAGCGGCTTGGTAGCCGCGGAAGGATTCATGGTGCGTAGCGGTGCCACCGGGGGCGCGACCGGGTCCACGTGGTCGGGTGCGGGCTTCGTGCTGTGCGACTGCGGGAGAGGCCGCGGCGACTTCGTCTGTGCCATCGCGGTCGATGCGAAGCCGGCCAAGCAAAGCGTGAGTGTCGAGAGTTTCATGGATGCTCCTGGGTGCGCGAGTTCTGGACGTTCGTCCTCAGGAACACCGGGCGTCGAAGCCGGAGATGGGCTGCCACCCTTTCTCTTCGGAATCGGGGCGGACCCCCTCGCCGGCAACGGGGCGGAGAGGACGCGCGGGCCATCGATCCTCATCAGGAACGGTACTGGACGGGTCCGCGGAGGCCCTGGCGCCGTGGTTTGGGAGGCTACTATTCCCTGCGATGGAATCGGGTCCCTCCGCGAGCCTGCCCGAGGAGCGGTCCGGTCTTCGGCGCTGGCTCCTGATCGACGCCTCGGTCGGCGCTGTCGCGTGGGTCGTGGTGCTCGCGTTCCGACTCCAGCTCGCGTCCGGCGTCGAGCTGATCGAGCGCATGTTCTTGTTGGCCGTGCTCGTCATCGTGCCGCTCGGATTGCGGTTGTCGGCTTGGCCGCGCAGCGATGGGAAGCACTCGCCCTGGTTCTGGTTCGCGTGCGTCGCTCATCCGTTCGCGGCGATCGCGGCCATCGAGTCGCTCTTGACCCAACCAGGCTTCGCGTCCGGAGCCTTCGCGGCCGGGTGGTTCCTCTTCACCATCCTGCTCGCGGATTGGGGCATCGCACGGTTCTTCGCACGAAAGTCGCTCGCCCTCGAGGAGCTGTGTGTCGACATCGCGCTCATCTACATCGTCATCGGTGGAGCGTGGTTCGTCGTTTCGCGCAGCGCGTTGAAGAACACCGGTTACACACCCGACATCATCGCGATGACGGCGGTGCACTTTCACTACGCGGGTTTCGCGGCACCGATTGTCGCTGGGCTCGCTGGACGGTGGCTGCCCGAGCACGCGAGCGGTCGCGGACTGTGGCGCATCGGAGCGCTCGGTGTCGCGGCGGGACCCATCCTGGTCGCGATCGGCATCAGCGTCTCGCCGCACGTCGAAGTCGTCAGCGCCTTTGTCCTCGCCATCGCGTTGACCCTGTTGTCCGCGACCGTCGCGATCCGTGTCGCGCCGCGCCTCGAGGCAATGCCGGCGATCCTCGTGTGGACGTGCGCGGTCTCGCTCGTCGCGACGATGGCGCTCGCGTGCACGTACGCTCTCGGAGAGTTCGTCGGTACGCACTGGGTCCCCGTCGAGTGGATGGCGCGCACGCACGGGCTCGCCAACGCATTCGGGTTCGCGATGCCGGGGTTGTTGGCGTTGACGCTCGCGGTTCCGCGGCCGAGCAAAGCACGCTCGGCAAGGCCTGCAGTCTCCACGACTTGATCGGTGCAACTCGATCAGGGCGACTTGATCAGAGCAAGTGGATCAGTGCGAGCGCACGGCCTCGAGGGCCTCGATCAACTTCGGCTCGACGTTCGCGGCCAAGATCTTGTGACCCGCCGCGGTCGGATGCAGGCCGTCCGCGAGCGTCATCTCGGGCACGCCGCCGACTTTCTCCATGAAGTAAGGCACGCATGGGACGTCCATGTCCTTGGCGATGCGCGCATAGATCGCATCGAACTTCGGTGCGTACTCGCCGTAGCTCGGGGGCAGGCGCATGCCGAGCAAGAGCACTTCGACGCCGCCTTCGCGCGCGCGCTTCACGATCGCGCGCAGGTTCTGCTCGACGGCCTCGACGGGCTCGCCGCGCAGCCCGTCGTTAGCACCGAGCTCGAGCACGAGCACGTCGGGCTTCTGCTTCAACACCCAGTCGATCCGTCGCAGTCCACCCGCGCTCGTGTCGCCGCTCACGCCGGCGTTGACGAGACGGAACGGATGACCGCTCGCAGCGAGATCGCGCTGCGCGACCGCGGGGAACGCGTCGCTCTCGGGCAGGTGCAGACCGGCGCTGATGCTGTCA
>JBBQNP010000280.1:0-2760 GCA_038330085.1 Planctomycetota bacterium
GCCGCAACCGGGAGCGAGCTGCGCCCGCTCGAGCTCGGGCGGCTCGCCGACGGGCGGCCGTTCGTCAACGTGGCCAGCGCCGGCCTCGCCGCCTCCGCCGCCGGGTGCGGGCATCCTCGTCTTCGAGGAAATGGAGCACGCCAAGAAGCGCGGCGCGAAGATCTACGCCGAGGTCAAGGGCTACGGCTCGACCGACGACGCGTTCCACATCACCGCTCCCAAGGAAGACGGCCGCGGTCCGGCGCGCGCGATGCACCTCGCGATGAAGACGGCGGGACTAGCGCCCGAGGCCTTCCAGTACGTCAACGCGCACGGCACGAGCACGCCCTACAACGACGCGATCGAAACGCGCGCGATCAAGCTCGCATTCGGGGACCAGGCGAAGAAGCTCGCGATCTCGTCGACGAAGTCGATGATCGGTCACCTGCTCGGCGCGAGCTCGGCGGTCGAGCTCGTGGTCAGCGCGCTCTCGGTGCACCACCAGCGGGTGCATCCCACGCGCAACCTGACGACGCCCGACCCGGAGTGCGACCTCGACTACGTGCCCGGATCCGCGCGCGATCTGAAGCTCGAGAACCTGCTCTCGAACTCGCTCGGGTTCGGCGGACACAACGTCTCGATCTGCATAGGACGCGCTTCCCCGTAGGGGATGCAGGAGCGCGCAGCGCGACCAGCATGACTATGGCCGGCAATTCGAGCCGTTGTACTAGCACCTGTAACCGATGCGTCGGCTGTTCGGGTCCGTGGCACCGCGCTAAGATGTGCCAACGAGCGCGCCTCTTTCGTTCCTCCGACGCCCAGCCCGGGAGACTCCCTTGCAGACCAAATTCCAGCAGCTGCTCCACGAATACAAGGTCGAGCTCTTCCACGTCGCGCACGACAAGAAGAGCGCCGAGGAGATCTCGAGCGAGTGCCTCCACCTCACCGAGGACGTGCTCAAGAGCAAGTACCACTATCACTTCCAGAAGCTGCCCGATGCGAGCCGCGCCGAGATCATCAACATGATCAACAACTACGTGCGCGACGCGATCCTGCCGCCCGTGGTGGAGAAGCTCGTCACACGCCAGGTCCTGCTCGAGAAGCGCCTCGCGGCGCAGCAACACCTGCTCGAGAAGATCCTCGAGACGCTTTCCGGCGACGCTTCCGCGGCACGCCGGTGAGTGCGCGCTCCCGGCACGCGACGATGACGTGAAGAGGGTCGTCGACGAGGCACGCGTCCGCTCCGCGCTCGAACGCGCCGGCCAAGGTCACGTGTTCGCTGCTTGGTCGAAGCTCGACGCGCAGGCGCGCGAGCGCTTGATCACCGAGCTCGCGCGCATCGACCTCGACCTAGTCGGTCATCTCGGAAGTCTCGGTCGCAAGGCGCTCGATCCGCACGCCCAGTCCGAGCGCGTGCCCCAGTTCACGCCGCCGGAGGTCGTCACGCTCGAGGCCTCTGCAAAAGCGGAGGGCGAGATGCGCGATGCGCGCGAGCGAGGAGCCGATCTCCTCGCGCACAGCCGCGTCGGGTTTCTGCTCGTCGCCGGCGGACAGGCCTCGCGCCTGGGATACGAGGGTCCGAAGGGCGCGTTCCCTGTCGGTCCGGTCACGGGCCGCAGCCTGTTCGAGATCTTCGCGCGGCGCCTGATCGCGGCGCGCGAGCGCTACGGCACCCGCCCGACGTGGTACGTGATGACGTCGCTGGCCAACGACGCAGCGACGCGCGCGTTCTTCGCCGATGCGGGCTGGTTCGGTTTGCACGCCGACGACGTCGTGTTCTTCGCCCAGGCGATGTTGCCGGCGCTCGACGAACAGGGCCGCATCCTCATGGCGGACGAGACGACGCCGTTTCAGGCACCCAACGGCCACGGCGGCGTGCTTTCCGGGCTGCGAGAGTCGGGTGCGCTGGATCACGCGAAGCAGCGCGGCATCGAGGTGTTCTCGTACTTTCAGGTCGACAACCCACTGGCGCGACCGGCGGATCCCTTGTTTTTGGGTCTCCATGCGGCCGCCGGAGCGCAGATGTCGAGCAAGGTCGTGCGCAAGCGCGACGCTGCCGAGAAGGTCGGCGTGCTCGGCCAGGTCGACGGAAAGCTCTCGTGCATCGAGTACTCCGATCTGCCGTCGGGCTTGCGCGAAGCGCGTGATCCGTCCGGCGAGCTCGTGTTCGGTGCCGGCAACATTGCCCTGCATGCGATCGACCGTACGTTCGTCGAAGAGCTGACGCGCGACGGGTTGTCCTTGCCCTGGCACGTGGCGCGCAAGTCGGTCGAGGCGCTGGGTGCAGACGGCCGTCGCGGGAAGCGCACCGCACTGAAGTTCGAGACCTTCGTGTTCGACGCGCTCTCGTTCGCACAACGCAGCGTGACGCTCGAAGTGGACCGTGCCGCGGAGTTCGCTCCGGTCAAAAACGCGACGGGGGAGGACTCTCCCGAATCCGCCCGCGCCGCGCAGTGCGCACTGCACGAGCGATGGGTGCGGAGCGCCGGCCTCGCCCTTCCACCGCGCCACGCGCAGGGGCATCATCCGGTCGAAGTCGATCCGGTCCTGGCGGAGGACGTGGACGAGTTCCTGCAGCGCGCTCCGCACACGCCGCGCATCAGCCACGAGGGGCACTTCTACGGATGATCACCGACGCGCACACCACTGCGACCACCGCTATCACGACGCGCTTGCGCAACGCCGAAGTCGCGGTGCTGATGGGCGGGCGCTCGGGCGAGCGCGAGATCTCGCTGCTCTCGGGTGCCGCCGTGTCTCGTGCCCTGAGAGACCGTGCTGACG
>JBBQNP010000281.1:0-2658 GCA_038330085.1 Planctomycetota bacterium
CCGGCCTCGCGCGCATCGAGGACCGGCGCTTCATGCTGATCGGGCACCGCAAGGGCCGCACGACCAAGGAGCGCATGACCTACAACTTCGGTTGCGCGCACCCCGAGGGCTACCGCAAGGCGCTGCGCAAGATGCGCCTCGCGGAGAAGCTCCACCTGCCCATCGTCTGCCTGATCAACACGCCCGGTGCCTACCCCGGCATCGGTGCGGAAGAGCGCGGTCAGGCGACCGCGATCGCGGAGAACATCCTGCAGATGTTCGAGATCCGAGTGCCGATCATGGTGATCGTGATCGGCGAAGGCGGCTCCGGTGGCGCTCTCGGCATCGGCGTCGGCGACCGCGTGTTCATGATGGAGTACGCCTACTACTCCGTGATCAGCCCGGAAGGTTGCGCCGCGATCCTGTGGAAGGACGGCGAGCGCACCCCCGACGCGGCCGAAGCACTCAAGCTCACAGCACCCGATCTCGTCGCGCTCGGCCTCGTCGACGGCGTCATCCCCGAGCCGCAGGGTGGAGCGCACCGCGCACCGCTCACGGCGATGGCGCAGGTCAAGAAGACCATCCTCGAGACCCTGCGCGAGCTCGAGGCCATCCCGGTCGATCGCCTCCTCGAAGAGCGTCGTATGAAGTTCCGCCACGCGGGCGAGATCGCGGGCCGCTTTCCCTCCGTGGGTTGAGGCGGCCGGACGCGGGTCCGAAGAGGGCGGACTGGAGGACTCGGCACAGCGTGCAAGCGGGCTGGGCACAGCGGGCGAGACGGCTGGGCACAGCGTGTCCCGAACTGCGACGAGCGTCATGAACAACCCTGAACCAGCCCCGAAACAAGGGTCGGAAAGAACTTCCGACGCGGATCAGGAAGCCTCGATGCGCTCCAACGCTTCACTTCGGCGCTCGTATCGGGGCCCGAACCATGAACCGGTCTGCTCGATCTTCTGTGCGCGCTCAGCTGGGTCGAAGAGGTGATCCCCCCATGAGCGACGTCCCCGAGGGCCGCTTCCGCGACGGCCAGAACCCCAGCGGCGCCGGCTCGCCGGACCCGGCCCGTGATCGTGCAGCACGGAGCAAGGCCGAGGCCGTCGATGCGGAGCAATCCGAGGCCGAGGCCGCCGAGGTCGCGCTCGACCACGCGCTGATCCGGCGCGCCAACGCGGGCGAAGAAGCTGCATTCGAGTCGCTCGTGCGCCGCCACCAGCAGCGCGCCTGGCGTATCGCGCGCAACCTCGTGCCGACCGACGAGGACGCGCAGGACCTGGCGCAGGAAGCGTTCGTCCGCGTGTTCAAGAGCCTCGCCAACTTCGATTACGGCCACGCCTTCACGACGTGGCTGTATCGCATCGTGACGAACCTCTCGATCGATCACTTGCGCCGTCGACGCCCCGCGGTCAGCACCGCGCGCGGCGGACAGGACGACGAGAGCGAGTTCGACATCGTCGACGTGCGCGCGAAAGCGCCTTCCGCATCGCTCGAATCGCGCGAGCTCTCCGAAGACGTACGCGCGACGCTCGCGAGCCTCGCGCCGCACTTCCAGTCGGTGCTGCTCCTGCGCGAGATGGAAGGTCTGCCGTGCAACGAGATCGCTCACATCGTGGGCGCCACGCACGTAACCGTGCGCTGGAGGTTGCACCGCGGGCGCAAGCTCTTCCAGGAAGAGTGGGAGCGCCGCGCGCGCCTGCGCGAGAAGGGCGGGGACCGGGTGATCGAGACCGGCCTGCTCGAGTGCGAAGAAAACGACATGGACGATTCGATGCGGGGTCACGCGAGTCAGAACGACTCGACGGCGGACGCACCGCGACGCAACGATCGCAAAGGGAACGATGCGCGCAAGCCGCGCGGTGAGAAGCGTGATGACGGCGATCGGGGCGCGGACCCGAGAAGCCGAGGGGAAGGTGAAAAATCATGATCCGGAACGAAGACATCTGCGCCGAGGTCCTGAGCGGACTCCCGCTCTACGTGGGCGGCGATCTCGAGCCCGCGCAGTCGAAAGAGCTTGCGCTGCACCTCGAGCAGTGCGCGACGTGCAATGAACAAGCGCGCGCTGCGCACGAAGCTCGTGCGCTGCTCGTGTCCGCGCTCGAGCTCTCCGAGCGCCGCGGTCCCGACCTGTGGCCGAACGTGCGCGCGGTCCTGAGCGAGAACGGTTTGATCCGTCCGCAACTGCAGCGCGAAATCGCTTCGAGCGGTGCGCCTGTCGGCGAGCGGCCCTTCGGTGCATCGAGCCTCTCGCAAGCGCCAAACGCGAGGTCTTGGAGCACACCGCGACTCCTTTCGTACGCGGCCGCCGCGGCAGCAGCGTTGATCGTGGGCCTGTGGCTCGGTCGCTCGGCCCTGCAATCGCCCTCCGGCGGAGTACCCGTCGGCGGTTCCGAGACCGAGAACATGGTCACCGTTCCGCCGAACGAGGGTCCTGCTGTATTGATGGGCGGAGGCTCGACCGCCGGAGCGCCGGTCGTTCCCGTCCTCGACCTGGGTGGCCTGCGTCCGCTGCGGCAGGGCGAAGTGCCGCTGAGCCGGAGCGCACACAGCTACTTCGATTCACCCTGGGTCGACGGTTGGGCGAGCAACGATCCGAGACAAGCGACGGCTGTCGGGCTCAGGCTCGTGCCTCGCACGCAGTGATCCGCAGTTCGAATCCAATACGAAGGCGCGCTCTGGGTCGAC
>JBBQNP010000282.1:0-2613 GCA_038330085.1 Planctomycetota bacterium
GAGTACATCCCGAAGGTCGAGAACGGCCTGCGTGAGGGCTTCGCGAGCGGCGGTCAGACCGGGTATCCGTTCGTGAACGTGCGCGCCACGCTGTTCGACGGCAAGTACCACGAGGTCGACTCGAGCGAGCTCGCGTTCCACCAGGCCGGCGTGTTGGCGTTCCGCCAGGCGGCGGAGAACAACATCACGCTGCTCGAGCCGATCATGAAGGTCGAAGTGCGCGCGCCGGAAGAGTTCATCGGCGGCGTGGTGGGTGACTTGAACAGCCGCCGCGGCGAGGTGAACGAGATCGACGCCATCGGGAACTTGCGCGTCGTGCGCGCGTTGGTGCCGATCGCGGAGATGTTCGCGTACAGCTCGTCGTTGCGCGGCGCCACGCAGGGGCGGGGTAGCTATGCGATGGAGCTGTTCGAGTACCGCGACGTGCCGAACAACATCGCGCTCGAGATCTTGAAGCCCACCACGTAGTCGGGACGAGCGGTTAGTACCGCACTCGAAGCGAGCTCAACCCGGGCTCGCTTCGTTATTTCTGGCGGTCAGCGTCGGGCTCGGAGGGGGACGACAGCGGACAGCGGGACTGGCAGCGTATTTCTGCGGGCCGGAAGCGGGACGAGGTTGGACGTGATCGAGTGTCGGTCTCGATAAAGCTGGCGGCGGCGAATTCGCCGCCGCGGCCGCGGCCGCGCCCCGCTAGCGCACCTTGTGCACAAGCGTGACATCGAGGTCGCGGCCCGGACCGTGACAGACCGCGCACGATTCGTTTCCCGTCGCGCTGGTCTGCACGTCGATGTGCGCTTGCGCGGCATCGGAGTCGTGACACGATCCGCACGTGAAGCCCCACGATTTCGTCGGCACGTCCTGCCCGTCGGGGTGATTGCGCGGCGCGGGATCTTCCCACGCAGCGCTCTTGCCGTGACACGTCGCGCAGTTGCCGACACCCTGGGAGAACGACGGGAACGCGACATCTTCGTACGTGCTCGTGCCGAAGTTGTTCGGCCACGCGGCCGAGCCGAACCCGACGAGTTCGTAAGTTGCCGCGTGTGCCAGGTCCTCGCCCCTGTGGATCTTGTGCAGCATCGTGCGGAAGTTGACCGTCGTGCCCGGCGTCGCCGGCGCATTGGCCGCGACGTACTGCGAACGATCCTCCGACCCCGCCGTGCCGTGGCACAGCACGCACGTGTCGAACCCGCGCCGACCGCCGCCGTGGAAAGAGATGTCCTGGTGGCAAGACTGGCAGTTGTTGCCGCTCGAGATCAGGTCGTACGGCTCGATGACCGACGTCGCGCCGACGAGGAAGTCGACGTTGTGCGACAGCGACACGTTGCGGTACGAGTTGCTCTCGCCGTAGAGCGCGAGCGTCAGGTTCTGCTGGCCCCACATCCCGAAGGTGTACGTGCCGGCCGCGAGCGGCAGCCCTGTCCACTTGCCCGAGCTCTGGTCGAGCCCGGGTGAACCGTTGATGGCGATCGGATACGTCGACGGCATCACGAAGTCGGTCGTGTACGAGACGAGGACCGCGTTGGTCGCGCCGAACTCCGTCACCTCCGTGATCGTGCCGGTGGCTGCGTTCACGGTGTAGTCGGTGGTCAGCGTCTTCGTGGTCAACGTGACCTCTTTCACCGTGGTCCCGATCGCGTGCGCGAACTGCGGCCCAAAGGCGTAGGTCGTCGAAGCCGGGGAGGAGAACCACAGCCTGTTCCCGTCGACCTGCTGGATGCGCAGGTACTCCTCGGAGCCCATCACGCCGTCGGCGAGCACGACATAGTCGTTGTGCGCGAAACCCGTCGAGTCTCCGACGTCGACGTAGTTGACGGGCAGGACGGCGGCAGCGGAGAGCGTGCTCGATCCACCCGACGTGGCCGTGCGCACCTGCACCGACGTCAAGCTGCTCGTCGGCGTCCAGAGCGGCGTGCGCGAGGTCACGAACGACTCGAGCGCGGCCGTAGAGTCGCCCACGTAGTCGAGGATGACCTTCTGCGGCACGTTGACCGTGAACGGCGGGCTGCCCGTCAGCGACGCGACCGGGATCGCGTCGTTCAGCAGGAGGTTGTAGTTGTTGGTCGGCCCCGAGATCACGGTGCTGATCGACGACAACGTGGACGGATCGACGTCGACGCCCTTGCTGTCCTGGATCGTGAACGTGATCGCGACCTTCTCGCCCGGATCGATGCGGCCGTCACCGTTGTTCGTGCCCGATTCGGCGAGGGTGCTGACCGCGATGTCGAGACCGGGGTTGATCGTCGGATCGAGAAGCGGATGCCGGTGCGCACCCTCGACGGAGATCGGACCGGTCGACTGCGTGTGGCAAAGCGTGCAGTTGCCGTCGCTCGCCTGGGAGCCCATCGTCTGCATGTTGGACGTGTAGGGCGTGCCCCAGTTCACGTCGTCGTGGCAGGAGCCGCAGGTGTGGCGCAACGGCTGCGCGAGGATGAGGTCGCCTTGCGCAGGAGCCGTGATCGGACCGCTGCCGTCCGGATCACCGTGGCACACAGCACAGTTCGCGGCGCCTTTGCGGATGGTGTCCTCGGTCGCCTGCTGGCCCGAGGTGAGCGCGGTGTAGCCCGAGTCGCGCGGCATCGGGATCTGTGCGTTCGGGAACACCGGGAACCCGAG
>JBBQNP010000283.1:0-2589 GCA_038330085.1 Planctomycetota bacterium
ACGATCTCGCGCGCGCTCGCACCGCGCTTGCACTCGGCCTCGAGCACTTGCCGGACACCTTCTTCGCCGAACAGCACGGACGGATCCTTGGCCGAGCGCGCTTCGTCGAAGCCGTCCGTGTACGCCAAGAGCACGTCACCCTTCTCGAGCTTGCGCGGCTCCTCGCTCTCGTACTCGTAGTCGTCCGACATCCCGAGCGCCGGACCGTGACCCGGAATCGTCTCCATCTTGCTGGCGCGCGCGCGACACAAAATCGGAGGCGTGTGACCCGCGTTGAGGAATCGCGCGTGTCCGTCGGCGTCGAAAATGCCCAGGAAAAGCGTCAGAAACCTGCCGTCGTCCATGCGCGGCGCGAGGTCTTGGTTCATCAACGTCACGATCTTCGCCGGATCATCCAGCATGCGCAGGTATGAGCGCAGCGCACCCTTCGCGTTCTCCATGATCAGCGCCGGACCGAGGCCCTTGCCCGTCACGTCGCCGAGCGCGAACGCGACGCGCCCGCCCTTCAACTGCAAGGACTCGAGGAAGTCCCCCGTCGTCTGCTCGGCCGGCTTGAACCACGCTTCGGTGTCCCAACCCGGCACGTCGCGCGGCATCTGCGGCATCAGGTCGCGCTGGATCTGGCTGGCGAGGTCGAGCGATTCCTCGAGGCGCACCTTTTCCAGTGAATCAAGATGGAGCCGGTTGTTCTGCAGCGCGATGCGGATGAACTGCGAGAGCGTGTTGAAGAGCGCGAGGTCCTTCGTGCTGAACTCGCGCGTCGCCGCTTTCGAGTCGACGTACAACACCCCGTGCTGGCTCTCGCCGCTCTCCGAGCTGGTCGCGAGCGGCACGCACATCACGGCGCGCAGCTTCAAGTCGAACACTGACGTGCCGAGTTCGAGCGCTTCCGTGTCCGAAGAAACCGTCGCGCGCACAGGCTCCTGGTCGGAGAACACGCGCTTGACGATGCTGGTCGAGAAGCGCACGCCGCCTTCCGCCGGCTTCTGTCCGCGCGAGCGCGCCACGCGCACGTGCAGCTCGTCGCCCGCGCCCTTCAGGATCAAAAACCCACGCTCGGCCTGCGTGACCTCGATCGACGTGTCCACGATGTTCTCGAGCAGCGGCTCGACGTCGCGCGCTTCGGTCACGCGCGCGATCGCGGCGATCAGCTTGGCCATCGTGCGCTGGTCGGAACCCTGGTCGCCGGTCAGGAACGCCGTCGACGACGTCGACACACCCGCCATCCCCGCGCTCTGCGCGGCAGGCGTGGCGGGGACGAGGGGCGGAACGGGTACGACGGGGTCCTTCTTCTTGCGGAAGAACATGGGCGTGAAGTCTAATCCCGCTCCCCACTGCGACCAACGTCCTTCCCCCCCCACCTCCGATTGGCGCGGAATCGCGCGGCGGAGACCGAGCCGGATCGTCCGCACGAGGGCCGCATCTTCCAAGGCTCTAGTCTTTCAGGAACCGTGAACATGCACATCAGCGTCGAGCCGCGTGACGACTTCGCCATCCTGCACCTGCGCGGCGAGTTCGACACCTACTACGTCCCGCTGCTCCAGAACGAAATCGAGGCGCTCGGTAAGGCGGGCATCCAGCGCGTCGTGCTCAACCTGCGCCTGGTCAAGTTCATCAACTCGACGGCGCTCGGCGCGATCATCAAGTCGAGCAAGCTGCTCTCGGCCAAGGGCGGCAAGCTCGTCGTCTCACGTCCGTCGGCGTTCTGCCGCGACATCTTCGAGAAGGTCGGGCTCGACCGCGTGGTCGGCGTGTTCGCCACCGACGAGGAAGCGTCCGACTACCTGCTCGCCGGGACGACGAAGCACGCCAAGGCGCACGAGGCGCACCACGACGAGCAGCACTCGACCGTCCTGTTCTCGCCGATCGACACGTCGCGCATCGAGCACTTCCTGCCCGAGGGCCAGCGCACGGCGACGATGCCGTTGATGAACGAGAAGTCGTCGACCGCGTGGAGCGGCGCGGGCCGCATGTTGTCGCTCGATCCCAAGGGCCTGCGCTTCACCTGGAACGGCGGCAGCACGGGCTTGTCGCCCTTCGCGATGGGTCAGTTCATCTCGATCGGCACCGATTGGAAGGTCAAGTTCCGTCTGCCGCTCCTGCAGCGCGGCTACTGCGAGGCCTCGTGCACGGTCTACGAGGTCGAAGAGCGATCGGACGGCGTCAAGATCGGCGCGACGTTCAAGGCGATCGACAGCGCCACGAAGGACGCGATCAAGCAGTACGCGAACGACATGGCGTTCTTGAAGGACGAGCTGAAGAAGGCGACCGACGCATAGTCGCTGAGAGCGACAGCTCGCAGAAGTACGGTCGCCGTCAGCGGCGCGGCGTCGCGATCGAGTCGGCGGCCATTTCGCCCGACGTGCGTGGGGCGGGGCGCGCGGACAGCATCGCGTTCTCGAACACCCGCGCGACGTTCGGCCAAGCGAAGCGCTCGACGGCAGCAGCGCGCGCGGCGCGACCCCAGCGCTTGCGCGCGTCAGGTGACATCGTCGCAATGCGCAGCATCTCGGTCCACGCGTCCTCGTCCCCCGACTCCGCCAGACGTCCGGTCACATCCTGCTCGACGAACAAGCGCAGCGCGGACAG
>JBBQNP010000284.1:0-2525 GCA_038330085.1 Planctomycetota bacterium
CTCTATCCTTGGCTCTCACTCGAAACGCTCCTTTTCTTGTCCCGTTGGATTTTGAACACTCAACGGATTACGCAGGAATTAGGGGCGTTTTGAGTACTTTCTTGCAATTGTGTGCGCAGCAAGTGCTTGTTTAGGGTCTAGCAGCCCGTTGAAAAAGTCGCGTCGCGAGGCGAAGCCCGCGTTCGCGATGCAAGGAAGGCGACGGAGCGGCGGCGGAGGCGGCCTTCCTGGCCGCTGAGCACGTCGCGACGAGCCTGACGCCGCAGCGCGGACGCGGGCGACGCCGCAGCAGCGACTTTTTCAACGGGCTGCTAGATGCCGATTGCGGAAGGTGCGCTGGAGCTGATTTGCCCGCTTTGGGCCGTGTCGTCGTTCCGGTCGTAGGCGACAGCACGAGGGTGCGCTTCATCCGCGATCGCGGAAGCCGAGCTCGACGAGGATGCAGGGGCCACCAGCGATCACGTCGATGCCGAGCTCGTGACATCGTTCGATCGCGTCAGCGCTCTCTGCGCCGGGTTGCATCCACAAGCGCGTGATGCCGGCTGCATGCGCGTCCTCGACGATGCGCTCCGTGACCGGCGGGGGCGTGATGATCGAGACACCGTGCACCGGTTCGGGCAAGGACGCCAAGTTGGGCACGCAGGCAGCGCCCTCGACTTCCTTCAGCGTCGGGTGCACGGGTACGGCGTGCAGGCGGTGCTGCTGGTAGCAGCGCAGGACCTTGTTGCCGAACTTCGAACGATCGTTCGACGCGCCCACGACAGCAAATTTCTTCCCTGCGAGGAACTCGTCGACGAGTGCGCGTGTGTCCATGCGCGCTATCCTACGGCGATGAACAAGGCCGAGAAGGTGGAACGCATCGGCAAAGTGCTCGACGAGCTGTATCCCGACCCGGCGATCCCGCTCCATCACAAGGATGCGTTCACGTTGCTCGTCGCGGTCGCGTTGTCCGCGCAGACGACGGATGCACGGGTGAACATGGTGACGCCGGAGCTCTTCAAGATCGCGCCGACGCCGGCTGCGATGGCGAAGCTCGATGTCGCGCGCATCCACGAGATCACCAAAAGCTGTGGCTTTGCGAGCAAGGCGAAGAACTTGTCGGCCCTCGCAAAGATGCTCGTCGAAGAGCATGGGGGTGTCGTCCCGCGCACGTTCGAAGAGCTCGAAGCGCTGCCCGGCGTCGGCCACAAGACCGCGAGCGTCGTGATGGCGCAGGCATTCGGCATCCCTGCTTTCCCCGTCGACACGCACATCCACCGGTTGGCCGAGCGTTGGGGTCTCTCGGACGGAAAATCGGTGGAGCAGACCGAACGCGATCTGAAAGCCGCGTTCCCACGCGATTCGTGGATCGCGATGCACTTGAAGATCATTTTGTTCGGCCGCGAGCACTGTCCGGCGCTGCGCCACGACATGAGCACGTGCCCGATCTGCTCGTTCGCCGCGTCGAAAGCGCGCATCCTCGCGTCGCAGCCGACGTTGAAGGCGGCCAAGAAGCGCGTCGACAAGGGGAGCTCCGCGAAGGCTCTCTCGGCAAGGGCTTCCTCTGCGAGCTCGTTGCCCGGCGCGGGACGCAAGCCCCTCGCGCACAAGCCGGATCGGAAATCGACGCGCGCGCGTTGATGGGATCTCGCGCGAGCAGCGCGCTGGCTTCGCCGCATCCGACCTGCGATGATCCACGGTGCATGGACGTGCACGACCCCGAACCGGAATACGACCCCTGGGACGACGCTCCCGGTCCCGAAGAAGCCACGCTCGACCGCGCGTGGGAAGCGCTCGACTCCGGCGATCCGGAGAAGGCGCTGACCGAGCTGTCGGGTCTCGATCCCGACTGGCCCGACCGGTGGATCCCCGAAGCGATCGCGCTCACCGAGTTGGGCGATCTGCGTCACGCACGCGCGGCGCTGGAGCGCGTGCGCAGCATCGCCGAAGTCGACGATCATCCCGACTTCCTGTGGGCCGAAGGACAACTGCTCCTGTGCGAGTGGCGCATCGACGAAGCCGAGGCTGCGCTCACGAAGTTGGTCGGCATCGAGCCGAGCGCCGCCGCGTTGGAGCGTCTCTCTCTCGTCGCCGATCTCCGCGGCGATGCAGCGACCGCAGACAGGTTGCTCGACGAGTCCGCTGCCTCGAACCGCGATCGTGCTCTCGCTCCCGTGCGCATGACGACCGAAGAATTCGACCGCGTGCTCGCCGAAGCCATCGACGTGCTGCCCGACGAGTTCCGCCTCCCGCTCGAAACGACCGAGATCCTGGTCGAGCCTGTTCCGGCCGAGTGGATGATCGATCGAGCCGACCCTTCCGAGACCCCGCCCGACGTTTTGGGGCTCTTCATCGGGTCCTCCGAGCTCGAGATCGCCGACGAGGGCAGCGGCCGCCTCCCCCGCCGCATCTTCTTGTTCCAGCGCAACCTGGAGCGTTTTGCCCACTCCCGCCAGGAGCTGGTCGAGGAGATCCGCGTGACGCTATTTCACGAGATCGGGCACATGCTCGGGTTCGACGAAGCCGGCGTCGAGGCGATGGGGCTC
>JBBQNP010000285.1:0-2497 GCA_038330085.1 Planctomycetota bacterium
GACGTCGTCGGACGAAGTGCCGCGGACGAGCTCGTCGAGATCGACCCTGACGCCGCGGATGGAATGCGAGAACAGGCGGTTCGCGAAACGCCAGCGTGCCAGCAGCACCGGCTCCCAGGCTTCGCGCACGTCGGGACAACCGTCCGGGGTCGGCCACGCAAACGGAAGATGTCCCAGATCGGCGAGCTCGTCGAGCAGACCCTCCCATTCGAAGACGTGTGCGTCCGTCGCGCGCAGGAGGCCCGCGACGAGGTGGAACGGCCGCTTGTACTTCGCGAGGGTCGCAGCGTTGGGCTCAGCGAACGTCGAGCGCGAGAGGATGACGCGCAGCATTGCGACGATGTCGCCCTGCGTCGACGAGTACGTCTGCACGACCCGCTCGACGAGATCCGCGCCGGGCGACTCCCCCACGAAGTGGCGGCACAGCTTGCGCGCGACGCGACGCGCGCAAGCCGGGTGCGCGACGGCGAGCGCGATCACCTGCATTCCGTCCGCAGCGCCGCCCCCGGACGGAATCTCGGTGCCGAGCACGCGCTTGGTCCCGCCGTCGTGCCATTCGGGACGGAAAACGAAATCGCCGTACCCCGTGTCGGTCTGTTCCGGCGTCGACCAGCCCGTGAAGCAGCGCGCCGCCTCGCGTACGTCGGACTCCGTGTAGTTCCCGGTGCCGAGCGTGTGCAGCTCGAGCAGCTCGCGCGCGAAGTTCTCGTTCGCCGACTCTTTGCGGCTCTTGCGGTTGTCGAGCGACTCGAGCATTGCACCGCTCTTCGCGACCGCCGTCACGAGATCGCCGAACTTGCCGAGGGCATGTGCACGGATCGCCGTGCGATCGAACACGCTGGCGAGGATGCGGCAGTCCCCCTTCTCGGCGTCGATGCAGAAGTGATCGTTCCACAGCTCGACGACGCGCTCGAAGAGTTGCCTCTGGGAGCGCACGGCGCGGATCAAGGCTGCTGCACGCAGATCGCGCAACGGACCGTGAAAATCGCGAAAGATCTCGGCTGCACTCTGCTGGAGCGAGGGCATCTTCGCGAGCAGCGCATCGCACACGGCGTCGTCGATGCCGGCGGGCTCGAGCTGCTCGGTCAGCCAGGCGTCGAACCCGATCCCCTCGGCAGCGCGCCATTCGTCCGATCGATGGCCGAACGTGGCGCGCTCGAGGATGCGAGCGAGCACCGGATCGTGAGCGGGGGGCATGAAGCTCCGTTGCCCCCGAATGCGCCGCTGTTGCAGGGAAACTCGGCCGAACCCGGGTGCAAGGTAGCTCGGTGCTGCTCGTGATCCGAAGATCGAACCGCTTAGGATGCCCGCCATGCCCCGCTTGGTCTCCAACCCGCCGAACCCGTGGATGTCACGGCACGTCGAGTGGCTGGAGGAGCCGCCGGTCGCGGAGCTCGTGGTGTACGAGGAGGAGGCGAAGTCGATTCTCGCGGAGAACGACAGCCCGGACGTGGGATTCCGCTGGAGCGTGAACCCCTATCGCGGATGCCAGCACGCGTGCGCGTACTGCTATGCGCGGCCGAGCCATCAGTACTTGAGCTTCGGCGCGGGCACGGACTTCGACCGCCGCATCGTCGTCAAGACGAACGCGCCCGAGTTGCTCGCCCTCGAGCTGCGCGGCCGCTCGTGGAAGGGCGAGACGGTCGTGTTCTCGGGCAACACGGACTGCTATCAGCCGCTCGAAGCGAGCTACGAGCTGACGCGGCGCTGTCTCGAAGTGTGTCTCACGCGCGGCAACCCGATCGGGATGATCACGAAGGGTGCGCTCGTGCGGCGCGACATCGACGTGCTCGCGAGCTTGTCGAAGCGTTGCGGTGCGCACGTCACGATCACCATCCCCTTCCTCGACGAGACGGTTGCGCGCAAGATCGAGCCGGGGGCGCCGACGCCGAACAAGCGCTTCGAGACGATGCGCGCGCTGTCCGACGCGGGCATTCCGACGGGGATCGCGATCGCGCCGCTGATTCCGGGGTTGAACGACCCAGACATTCCACGCTTGCTGGAGCGGGCCCGCGATGCAGGCGCGCAGAGCGCGTTCATGACGCTCGTGCGGTTGGCAGCGGAAGTGTTGCCGGTCTTCCGCGAGCGCTTGTACGAGACGATGCCCGAGCGCGCGAAGAAGATCGAGTCGGCGATCCTGGACGTGCGCAACGGTCGCATGAACCGGAGCGAGTTCCACGAGCGGATGAGCGGTTCGGGTCCGCGGTGGGACGCGATCGAGAAGCTGTTCGAGATCCACGCGCGGCGGTTCGGGCTGAGCTCACGCGCTCACGACGAGCGACCGCTGCGCACTGAGATCCAGGGCCGACTGTTCGGTCCGTGACGCATCGCGGTGGCAGAAATACGGTGCCAGTCCCGTTTTTTCTGCGAGTGACGACCAGCGGTGCCGCACGGTGAGTGCGCGGCACCGCTGGTTGCCACTCGCAGAAAAAACGGGACTGGCAGCGTATTTCTGCCACCGCCACGGCGCGGTAGTCCGAGCCTCACAGCGAGGTCG
>JBBQNP010000286.1:0-2406 GCA_038330085.1 Planctomycetota bacterium
CGGTCACGGCCGGAGTACCGGCCGTGACCGCGCCCGTCGGCTCGAGGGGGTCACTTGCGCGAGGCGGAACGAGAACGGTGAGCCTCGGAGTTGGACTGAGCACGGGTGATGAAGCAGGAGTCGTGGGCGGTCGCTGTGAGATCGGCATCGAGCCGGGGATGCTGCATTAGATGGTCAAGATCACAGTGAATGGGCGTGAGATCGAAGCGGACCCGAAGAAGCCGCTGATCTTCGCGTGTCACTCGAACGACGTCGCGGTTCCGATGTACTGCTACCACCCCGGGTTGACGCCGGTCGGGAGCTGCAGGATTTGCCAGGTCGAGGTGAAGCAGGGTGCTGCGCCGGGTCGCGTGATGGTCGCGTGCCGGACGTATCCCGCGGAAGGCATGGTGGTCGACTCGGAGTCGCCGAAGGCGCACGCGACGCGTAGGGAGTGCCTCGAGTTCTTGTTGAAGAACCACCCGCTCGACTGCCCGATCTGCGACAAGGCGGGCGAGTGCGACCTCCAGGACTACACGTACGACGAAGGCCAGGCGGCCGGTCGCACGCACGAGCCGCGCCGCCAGCTCGAGAAGCGCAAGTCGTTGGGTGACGTGATCGTGCTCGACGAAGAGCGCTGCATCCTGTGCAGCCGCTGCGTGCGCTTCTTCGAGGAAGTGCCCAAGCAGGCTCAGCTCACCGTGGCGGATTTGGGCTCGCGCTCCGTGATCTCGACGTTCATGGACAAGCCGCTGACCGGCAAATACCAGGGCAACATCGCCGACCTGTGCCCCGTCGGTGCGTTGACGCTCTCGAAGTTCCGCTTCCAGGCGCGCGTGTGGAACCTGGTGAAGATGGCGTCGACGTGCGGCGAGTGCTCGCGCAACTGCTCCACTACTGTGGAAGTGCTGCGCGGCTCGAACGTCGAGCGCATCCGCCCGCGCGAGAACATGGCCGTCAACCAGTGGTGGCTGTGCGACATCGGGCGTTTCGCGTTCGATCACGTCAACGCTCCGAACCGACTGGAGGCTTCCGTCGTGCGCGAAGGGGTCGTGCTCGTGCCGGTGCGCAACGAAGAAGCGCTGTGCGCGGTGCGCGACCTCTTGATGACGCGCCAGGACATCCTGTTCGTCGTGTCGCCGTGGCTCACGAACGAAGAGGGCGCGCTGCTGCTCGACTACGTCAAGCGCTTCGGCTCGCAACCGGTGTTCGTGTCGCCGCCGCCGAACGCCGAGAAGGACAAGGTCCTGCACACCGGCGATCCGTGCCCGAACCGGCGCGGGTTGACGGACCTCGGCATCCAAGGAATCGCCGCCGCGGACGTCGCGCAACGCATGAAGTCCGCGCGCTGCGTGGTCTTGGTGGGCGAGCGCGTCGTCGAGCTCGTCGGTGAGCCCGCGATCCGCGCGCTGCCGGCTTCGGTCGCGGTCGCGGTGTTCGACTGCCACACGATCGACGCACCCAGCGTCCTGGCCTGCGTCGGCATCGCCAACTGGGCCGAGCGCTCGGGCACGTGGACCAACGTCGACGGCATCAAGGGCCCGATTTCGGCCGTGAAACCCGCTCCGCCGAACGTGCGCGCGCTCGCGCGCCACCTCGCGGACTTGGTCAAGCTCTCGCCGCGCGCCGACGCGATGGGCACACGCGCAACGGGAGCACGCGCTCGATGAACACCGTGTTGACGAGCGCAGAGCTCATGAGCACAAGCCTGGTCACTCAGGCGGCGCTGCCCGTTGCGATGGTCAGCCTCGCCGACATCGGACTCACGCTGCTCAAGATCCTTTTGATCTTCGGCGGGCTGATCAATGTGTGCGCGTTGATGACGCTCGCGGAGCGCAAGTTCTCGGCCTGGATGCAGTACCGCATCGGGCCCAACCGCGTCGGACCCTGGGGCCTTTTGCAGCCGCTCGCCGACGGCGTGAAGTTCATCTTCAAGGAATCGCTGATGCCGGCCGGCGCGAACACGGCGCTGTTCCGCTTCGCCCCCGTCATCGCGGCTCTTCCGGCGTTCCTCACGATCGCGGCGATCCCCTTCACGAACGACATCGTGATCAAGGGCCACAACTTCGGGCCCCTGGCGATCGCGAACCTCGACATCGGCGTGCTCTACATACTCGCCATCGGGGGTCTGTCGGTGTACGGCATCATCCTCGGCGGCTGGGCGAGCAACTCGAAGTACTCGCTGATGGGTGGGCTGCGCGCGTCGGCGCAGATTATCAGCTACGAGCTCACGCTCATCCTCACGATCCTGACCATCGTCGCGCTCACCGGGTCGTTGAACCTGCACGAGATCAGCGCACACCAGGCCACGGTCGGCGACTGGAACATCTGGAAGCAGCCGCTCGCGTTCATCCTCTTCGTGATCGCGATGTTCGCCGAGACGAACCGTCACCCGTTCGACTTCGCCGAGTGCGAATCCGAGCTCGT
>JBBQNP010000287.1:0-2401 GCA_038330085.1 Planctomycetota bacterium
CAACGCGGAAGGACAGTGGGCCGTCGAAGGTCACGGCGTCGATCCGGACATCGTCGTGGAGAACGACGCGACGTCGGTGCTCGACGGACACGATCCGCAGCTCGAGCGCGCGGTCAGTGAGCTGATGAAGATCCTGCAGGCGAACCCCACGCAGTTGCCCGTGCGGCCGCCCGCTCCGGTGAAGACCAAGTAGGCCCGAGAAGGCGACGACGAGCCGCGGATGAGTGCGAACGAGACGCCGAACGTCAGCGTCCACCTGTGCACGTCCGCGGACCGGGCCGAGCAGGCTGGGCTCGTCAACGCGTGCTTCAAGAAGCAGGTCGACGCCCAGGCACTCGCGTGGCGCTACGACGAAAACCCGCACGGCGTGTCGGTGAGCTTCGTCTCGCGCGCCGAGGACAAGGCGGTGTGCGGGTACGCATGCTCGCCGCGGATGGCGCTCGCGCACGGCAACGTCGCGTCGCGCGCGCCGATCGGAGAGACGGGGGACGTGATGACGCACCCCGACTGGCGCAAGCGCGGGCTCTTCAGCGCGCTCGATCGCGCGGCGATCGCGGAGACGAAGCGCCTGGGATGGCCGGTGGTGTTCGGTCTACCCAACCGTCGTTCAGCGCACATCTTCACCGGCGAACTCGGCTGGAGCGCAGTGGGGACCGTGCGACCGTGGGCGTTCCTGCTTCGCGCCGATGCTGCGTCGCGCGCGAGACGCCGCCGCGAGGGTCGCGTGCGCGGTTGGATGGCGGGACTTGGTGCACGTCTCTGCGCACGCCTGCGCCGCGCTGCCGCCGAATCCGCGCGCCCGCTCAAGGTCGAGGAGCTCACGCACATCCCGCCCGAGGTTGCTGCTCTCAGCCGCACCGTCTCGCGTGATTTCGCGCTGATGGTCGAGCGCGACGCGGACTGGCTGACGTGGCGTTTCCTGCGCAGCCCGTCGGGCCTTCACCGGGTGCTTGGCGTGCGAGCGGACGACGGCTCGTTGCAGGGGTACTCCGTCGTGCAGCTCCCTCGGCCCGGTGAATCGCACGGATACGTCGTCGACCTGCTCGCGTTCGACGCGGGCGCCGAAGCGGCGGCGATGGAAGCGGCTCTCGCTCGACTCGAGAAAGCCGGCGCGTCCTACGTCGAGGCGACGGCGATCGACGGCTCGTGGTGGAACAGCAAGCTCTCCTCGACCGGCTTCCTAGCGCCGAAGCCCGAAAACCACCTGCTCGTGATCGTGCACGCCAACAAGATGGACCATCCGCTCAGCGTCGCCGCGCGCACGCCGCGCCTGTGGTACTTCACCGACGGCGATCGCGACGACGAGACGATGGGGTAGTCTCTGATCGATGAGTGCGAAGCACAACGCGAAACGATTCCTGCGCGAAGCCTGGGCGCGCTTCCTTTTCCACACGGGCGCGCACCGGCTCGTGAACAAACTGCAGCCGCGGCGATTGACCATCCTCGCCGGCCACTGCGTCCGCGCGCCGTCGAATGCGATGTTGCCGCCTGACATGAAGATCGGCGCGGACGATCTCGGCCGCATTCTCGGCTGGCTGCAGCGCCACTTCGAGCTCGTCACGGTGGGGGACGGAGTCGAACGGCTCGAGAGCGGCAAGGGACAGAGCCTCGTCGCGCTGAGCATGGACGACGGCTACGTCGACAACCGCACGCACCTTCTGCCCGTGCTCGAGCGGATCGGCGCGCGCGCGACGATCTACCTCGAGAGCCGACCGCTGGACGAGCGGGTGCCGAACTGGTCGCACAAGTTCTTCGCCTGTCTCGAGCACATGGGCCCGGAGGAGTTCGTACACCGCTTCAGCGAGCTCTCGACGGACCTGCGCTCGAACATCCTGCTCAACCAACTGGTGCCGCACGGCGACGCGACCGTCTACCACGTCAAACGCATGCTCAAGTACGAAGTGCCCGCCGCCGAGCGCAGCCGCGTCGTCGACATTGTGTTCGCCGAGACGGGTGGAGACGAGCGCAAGTTGGCGGACACGCTCTACATGACGTGGGACGACGCGCGCGCATTGCAGAAGGCCGGCGTGGAGCTCGGCGGTCACACGGTGAACCACGAGATCCTCTCGCGTCTAGACGCGGACGCCGCGCGCGCGGAGATCGAGGGCTCACGCGCCTCGCTGGTGCGCGAGCTCGGTGCGGAACCGAGGAGCTTCGCCTATCCCTTCGGTCGCCGCTGGGACTGGAACGACGACACAGCGCAAATCGCGCGCGAGTCAGGCTGGCGCTCGGCGACGACGACGCACGCCGGAACGAACACGAAAGGCGGCGATCCCTACCGACTCAAGCGCGTGATGATCGACGAGAACGCCAAGCTGCACCTGATCGCCGCCGAAGCCTGCGGCGGGTTCCACTTCCTGCGACGCTTCGGCCTCGATCTGTCCGAATAGAGTCCACCCCT
>JBBQNP010000288.1:0-2391 GCA_038330085.1 Planctomycetota bacterium
CGAAGGTGCCGACGAGCCGCACCGACACGAACCACCAGGCCTACGAGGACGTGAAGGAAAAGGCGCTCGCTGAAGCGCCGGCCTACAACTCGTTGATGGACTGGGCCGCCGACATGAAGAAGCGCGAGGCGGCGGGCGAGACGATCGATCTCGCGGCGGAGGCGAGCGCGCTCGGTCTCTCGTACCGCAAGCAGGCGGACGCGCACGACCGCGACGCGTGGAAGGATCTCGGCATCAGCTACGTCGGCCGCATCACGATCGAGCGGTTGTTCGAGCCCGACGCCAAGGCGAACGAGCTGTTCGCCGCGATCCAGGTCGACGAGAAGGGGTTCGTGTATGGCCGCGATCTGCAGGTCATCCCCTCGACGATGCCGGAGTTCTCCGCGATCGAAGCGAGCGTCACCGACAAGTGGGCCGACCAGAAGGCGCGCGAGCTTGCGCTGGCAAGGCTCAACGACGTGAAGAACTCGTTCGTGCCCGCGTCCACCGACCCGGCCGCGACGCCGGCGCCGGCCGAGGCGGACGCTGCGAAGTTCAAGGAAGCCGTCGAGGCCGCCGGGTTGAACGTGCAACACCGCGATTGGATGGAGCGCACCGTTCCGCCGCAACCCGACGAGCCGCGCGGCGACGCGCACATCCGCTCGACGCCGCTCTTGTACACGCAGAAGGAAAACCGCGTGGTCGATGCGGCCATCAACCGCGACGGGACCGTGGCGTACCTCGTGCGCGTCGGCGGTGTGCGTGATGCGGAGCTCTCGAAGATGAAGCCCGCCGATCTCGCGAGTTTGTCGAAGGAGCAATCGCAGCGCGACCAGACGCAGTTCCAGCAGGACCTGTTCTCGCGCGAATCGCTCCAGGCGAAGTACCACCTCGACCTCGAGAGCTGGCACGACGAGAAGAAGCAGCAGCCGGCCCAGTGATCCGGCTGCGCTGATCGCAGCGCTGCTTCGCGGCTTGCCATCGCCCCGCTCGCGTCGTCGCGCCACTTCGCGTTGTCAGGTCAGTTCGCCTTGTCGCCTCGCCTCGCACTCTTGCACTGACCCGCGCTGTCGCGCCGGCTCGGGCTGTCGTGAACGCAAGTCCGGCAACGCAGTGGCACCCCGGATCGCCTCGTACCTGGCGCACGGATCCGGTATTCCCGGCGCTACGTGCCTGGCGCTGCCCGCCCGCACCGTCGGTCAGAGATCCCTCAAGCCGTCGCCGGATCGTTCCGATGCATCGCCGGCCCTCCCGTGCATCACGTCACGGGGGTCCGCGCGCAGTGAAGCTCCCGAGCACACGATCCGGACGCAGACTCCTCTTCCGCCTGAGCCGCTTCGTCGCGTCCCGCGCCGCACCCGCTTTCGCCGCGCGTCCTCCGCGACCGGTCTTCCCGCCGCGCCGCGACCTCGTCGTGGTGGGGGAGGACGACGACGTGCGCATCGTCGTCGACGGCCGACAGCGCGCGCTCGCGTTCCCGATCGACTGGTCAGCGCACGACGGTGCAGAGGCCGCTCACGATCTGTGCGCGATGCAGTGGGTCGAAGCCCTCGACGACACCCGATTCGAATCCTCGCTGCGCGATTGGATCGCTCGAGCGGACCTGACGGAAGCCGCTGCGCATCCGTCGACCACGACGGCTCGCTGCGTGTCATGGATGCAGCAGATCACCGTGCGCTTGCAACGTCTCGAGCGCGCCATCCTCGACGCCGCGAGTCGCTCGATCGCCGCCGAAGTGCGCTGCGCCGCGCTCGTCCTGCGTCTCGGCGCCACACCCGCCGAAGAACTGGACGGCGCGCGACTCCTGTGCTGGGCCGGCTGCTTCTACGAGGGCCCTGAAGCAGACCGTTGGTACGAACAGGGTGCGCGTCGCCTTGCGCGCGTGCTCGACGACCTGCTCATCATCGACGGCATGCTGGCTGGACAGAACGCGAGCGAGCACGCGCGCACGTGCGCGAGCTTGCTCGAGTGTCGCGCCGTGCTCGGCGGGCACGCGATCGAGCCCGCACTCGACGCTGCGATCGAGCGCGCCTGCGCGACCCTCGCGGACCTCGTTCATCCGGACGGACACCCGAGCCTCTTCTTCGGTGCCCAACTGCACTCCGGACCCACCACGACGACAATCCTCTCCGCGGCCGCACGTCTGTGCGGCGTGCGCACGGTGCGGCGTCCGAGCATCGAGCTCGAACGAGCGGGCTTGTGCGGTTGGCGCGACGGGCAGACGTACTTCCTCTTCGCCGCCGGCGCAGCCGAAGGCACCTCCACCGCCCGCCCGGACGCGCTCGCGTTCGAGTGGACGTTGCACGGAGAGCGCATGTTCGTCGCCGGTGGAGCAGGCCTCGCTTCGCTCGAGATCGACGGTGCCGGCGCTAGTGCCGAATCTGCGCACCGCTCGCGCCTGCAAGTCCTGCC
>JBBQNP010000289.1:0-2258 GCA_038330085.1 Planctomycetota bacterium
GGGTGCTCGACCTCGAGCCCGATGAGCGGTTTGCGTCGCTCGAGGAAGCGCTCGAGTCCGCCGGTCGCATGCCCCTGCCACCGTACATCCGTCGCGATCCCGACGGCGACCCCGCCGATAGGAGCGACCGCGAGCGCTACCAGACGGTCTTCGCTGCGCGAACGGGCGCCATCGCCGCTCCGACGGCGGGGCTGCATTTCACACCTGAGCTCATGGTCCGTCTGCGCGCGCGCGGGATCGGCATCGCGAGCCTGACCTTGCACGTGGGCGTGGGCACGTTCCTGCCGATGCAGTCCGAGGATCTCGACGCGCACGCCATGCACTCGGAGGACTTCGTGTTGCCACAGGACACCGTCGATGCGATCGCGCGCACGCGCGAGAACGGCGGTCGCGTCATCGCCGTCGGAACGACGAGCGCGCGCGTGCTCGAAAGCTGCACGGACGAATCGGGCGTGACGCGCGCGGGATCCGGATCGACGCGCCTCTTCATCCAGCCCGGGCGCACGTTTCGCGGCATCGACGGCTTGCTCACGAACTTCCACCTGCCGCGCAGCACGCTGATGGTGCTCGTGTCGGCCTTCGCGGGACGGGATCGCGTGCTGCGTCTGTACCGCGAGGCGCTCGAGCGCGGCTACCGCTTCTACAGCTTCGGCGACGCGATGCTGCTCTTGTGAAGCGGCGATCCGCTCACGTGCACAGCAGCGCCCGCAGCTCACGCGCGGCACGTGCGGGATCGTCCGCACCGAGGATCGCGGATGCGACCGCGGCCCGACCGACGCGCGCGATCTCGCCGACGTTCTCGAGCGTGATGCCGCCGATCGCGAAGACAGGCCGGGCGCTGGCCTGGCTCGCGATCCAAGCCGCTTCCGGTCCGAAGCCGGCGGCGTAGCCCTTCGTCGCCGTCGCCTGAATCGGTCCGAACCCGAGGTAGTCCGCGGAAGAGTCTTCGGCATCGGCGACTTGCTGCAGGGTGTGCGTCGACAGCCCGATCAACGCGTCCGGCCCCAACACGTTGCGCGCGATCCCGACGGGACAATCGTCCTGTCCCAAGTGCACGCCCGCGCAACCTTCGTCCATCAACGCCGCCGCGACGTCCACGCGGTCGTCGACCGTGATCAGGACGCGCAACTGCGCGCGCGCGCGCACGAGATCGAGCACGCGCCGCGTCCACTCCCACGTCGCGCGCGCTTCACACGGAGCGTGCGCAGCGCCGGCACCCCCGAGAACCTTGGGCCGGACCTGGACGATGTCGATCGACGGAAGCGCCGCTTCGAGCAGCGCGAGCGGGTCCCGTTCGCCGCACGCCGCGGGCGTGAACAGCAGCAAGAGCCGCGCATCCGCGAAGCGGGCTCTCAGGTCTCTCGGTTCGTGACGAGTTCTCATGCCAGTGACGAGCGCATTGAAAAGGGCAGGAAAATGGACGCCGGCCGAAGCGGTTCGTCCTGCGCAGGGGAGGCTGCAGAGTGCGCACCGGGAACGGAAGGCACGCGGTTTCCGAGGTGCCCATCGTGACGGTTCTGGCCGGCGGGGGTAGCTTGGGGGAGACTGTACACGGGGCCCAGTCGCCGCCGTTCGTTCCGTACCTCTCTGCTCCAGCTCTCTCCTCGGCCCCGCTGGGGGCATTCTCGATCCCGCCGGCGACGCTTCGCGCACTCGGATTTTGTTCCGATCGCGTGGGTGCGCACGACCTCCTCGGACCCTCACACCCGGATCAGCATCGATGCGAACCACCCTCTCCCTCGCGATCGCCACCATTTGCTCCATCACCCTGGTGGTGGGCGCCGCGCGCGCTCAGCAGTTCCAGCAGGTCACGGCCTTCCCCGGCGCTGCGTCCTACTCGGAAGGCGTGGAGTGCGCGGACGTCGACAACGACGGTGACCTCGACGTGATCGTCGCCGATGGATCCGGCGGCGCGATCCAGAACAAGATCTTCATCAACAAGCTCGTCGAGACGGGCACGCCCTGGATGCTGGTCGACGAGAGCGTCGCACGCTTAGGAGCGCACGCGTCCGTGGCCAAGGGCGTCACGACCGGCGACGTCAACGGCGACGGCTGGGTCGACATCTTGTTCGCCAACACGGGCAACTCGCTGCCGTCCCTCTACATCAACCAGGGTGCTGCGAACCCGGGCTTCTTCACGCTGCAGACGGGCGCGCAGAGCGGCCTTTCGACGCCCCTCTCCGCGGGCTCGGCCTGCTTCGGCGACGTGGACGACGACGGCGATCTCGACCTCGTCATCAACGACGCCTACAACACTG
>JBBQNP010000290.1:0-1986 GCA_038330085.1 Planctomycetota bacterium
CGGAACCGAGGTGATCGCGCTCGCGTTCGCACTGCAAGCGCAACTGCGCGAGTCGATCGACGTCGCGCGCGCATGCGGCGTGCGCGTGCCTCGCGTCATCCTGCGTCTCGTCGACGGAGATCGTTCCACGTGGCCATGCGCGTCGCGCTTGGAGCGCTGGGCTCGACGCCTCGACCCGGACCTCGACCTCGGGCCGACTGCGCACGAAACCGCGGCGCCCTGAGCCGCGGCTGTCATCCCCCGATCGCTCGCGCGCGCTCGGTCTCCCGCACTCCCGACTCCGCGCGATCGCTCTTTTGCGTTTTCTGTTCCGTTGCGCGCAGCGCTTGCTCCGAACCGCGCGCCCACGGAACCCGAGGTCTTCTCTCCCAAGGTCCCTCGCCCCCCCCCGCACCATGAACCACTCGCAAGACGCGCTCGATCTCCTGTTGCCGGATGCCGATCATCAAGCGGTCTTGCGCGCGCGCAACGTCACGCGTTTTCTGCGCCTGCTCTCGGACGACGCGCAGCCCGGGCGCAGCGCCTGCTCCGTCGGCGTCGATCTGGATCGAGCGCGCTCCGAGCTCGAGCGCGCCGACCGTGCGGACCTCGAGTGCGCGCTCGTCGACCTGTTGCGACATCACCTGACCGCGGCGTGCGACGCCGATTCCTTCGCCTGGTTCGGCGAGCCGGTGCACGACCTGCGCAGCGCCTGGCGCGTGCTGGGCCAATTCGAGCTCGAGCACGAGTGGATCACGTCCGTCCCAGCGCCCGGAGAATCGACGTCGTCGGTAGCGGCGAGGCTGCTCGCGAACCTCGAACGTCTCGAGATCGATTCGCTGCGACTCGACCTGTGGCGCGCGCGCAACGTGCACGCGCTCGATGGGCCCGCGCCGGCCGAGCGCATGTTCCGAGCCGGATGGCGCGCGTACTCCACGCACGTCCACGCCTCCTCCCTGGCGCGAGCCTTTCTCGCGGGTCACGTCGAGTGCCTGCTCGACCGCGGTCAGGTGCGCGAAGCCAAGACGTTGTTGCACGAGCACCAGTCCAGCCTCGGATCCGACGCGCGACTCCGACAGCTCCTCTCCTGGTCACGGCTCGCGCTGGGGGATGCAAGCGGAGCGCGCGCCGCGCTCGTGGGCATTCGGCCCTGGTCCGGTCCGATTCCCGCGAGCCTCGGAGCCTTGCGCGACGTGCGGCCCGACTGGTTGCCCTGCCTCGCGGGGCGTCTCGCTGTGACCTCGACGGAGTCGGATGCAGCGCCCGTCTCCCGCTCGGATTCCTCTCCGCGAACGGCGCATACCGACCGTTCGCAACCGCTGTACGATCGGCACGAGCTCGGCGCTTCCGTCCTGTGCGCGTTCGTGTTCCGCCCCGGCGTCGGCGCGCAAGCTCTGCACGTCGACGTCGCTCCGGGTCTGCGCGATCGCACGGTCGCGTGGCTGCGCGAGCGCGAGGATGCCGGGTTCTCCAACGGCTCGCCCGAGCAACGCGCGATCGCCGAAGCGCGCTGCATCGTCGAGCACGCGGGCACGGACGAGACGCTGCGTCATGCGCTCGGATCGCCGACGACGCGCGCGACGGCGCTGGCTCCAGTGCTCGACGACGAGGGTGAGGTCGCGGGATGGTTGCACTTCGAGTGCGAGCACCACCTCGTGCCGGGCGTTGCACGCCTCGCATCGCTCGCACGCGGGTGGACGCGCACGGTGCTGAACGCTCGCGAGCGCGGCGATGCGGATCGCGCGGGGGCGCCGACGGTTCGCTCACGACCCTTGTCCACGACGACCTTCGCATCGACGCATCCGACGACACGGGCGGAGGCGAATTCGACGGCGCGCACAGCCACGACCATGGCTCCGATGCCGACCGGGACGACGAGCGCGTTCACGCTCGACGGACCTTGTGCGCGCGTGTTCGGCGATCTCGTCGCTTCGATCGGGTTCAAGCTCCACCAACGTCTGTGGTCGGGTTTCTCGCTGGAAGCGTGCGGGCTCGAAGGCCGTGGCT
>JBBQNP010000291.1:0-1962 GCA_038330085.1 Planctomycetota bacterium
CGGCGTGCGAGCTTCAAACGCTCGCGAACGCGCGGAGAGGACGCCTCACTCGAGGAACGTGCCGAGGTCGGACAAGAGTCCGATGACGCCCCGTTGCGCGAGGCGCGTCGTCGTGGAGGTTGCAGCAAACGCTCGCCGCAAGCCCGGTGGTGACGAGAGTGGAGGAGGTGAAGCGGCGATGCGCACTGCGCAGGCGGAGACGAAATCGAACGCAGTCGAACCGTGCGCGAGCAGATTGCTGACGCGCGTGTCGCGCGCGGCGTCGCGCACCCACGACGTGCCCATGTCGCTCGGCGCATTCGGCAGGGGAGCGAGCTCACAGTGACATCCGCCGTGCTGCCGGAAGCTCTGCCCCGGTGCCTTCGCCGGGTGCCCATTCGATCGGGCCGCAGTCGACGGCTGCCCGCTCGACTGGCTCGCGCAGCATGAGTGATGCGGGACGGTCGCATGTTCCGCATTCGTCGGCGACGCGATCGCTCCGACGGCCAGAAGGTCCGCGCTCTCGCAACAGCAGCGCGCGTTGAACACCGACGGCAGACAGCCCGACCCCGCCTGAGCCGCCGACTGCAGCAAGAAGAGGAGCGCGAGTGCAAGGGCGACGCAACGTCGGCCGAGCGCCCTGCTCGACGTGGTCGCGCTTGCGCTCTTCGTGTTCGAGGGGGCCGTCATCGGATCCAAGCTTAGCCCACCCTACGCCGGTTTCGGCAATCGGTTGGCCTGGAAGGACATCATCGACGCAAAGACAGCCCCCGGTGGACCCGTTCCTCCAGCCTCCGAGCCCTCAGTCGCTGAGCCGGGCCTAGGTGCGCGTGAACTCGATGCGTCCCCCCGGCAGCAGGTACACGATCAGCATCCTTCCGCCGGCGACGGTCGGCACGTGCCCCGATCCCGGCGGCATCACGACCCAACCCGGAGGATGTCCGTCGAACCGCGGCTCGCCGTCGAGCGCGATGCACCAGTTCACTTCGCCGTTGGGGTGAACGTGGTGCGGACCGGGGCCGTCCATGTGCACGACGTCGATCGAGAAGTCGTCGGTCTCGCTCGAGGCCTTGGACACGCGCCCGAACTTGACGGGCATCTCGCCGCGCTCGGCGATGCGACCGGCGTCGAGCAGCTCGCATAGCTTGTCATTGAGCGCGCGAGCCTCCTCCCCGGCCGGGTCGAAGCGCTCACGCAGCGTTTCGCGCGCAACCGCAGGTTGGCTCAAATCCACGCCGCGAGCTGCGTCGATCAGCGGACGGAAGGTGTCGATCATGGGGTCACACTACATCACCCGGTCCCCGACGCGCAGCTTCTGGCGCCCGGGGCTGCGCCGCACGACTTGTTCGGCAGGCCGCTACGTCGCCGCCATCCGCCTGACTAGAATCCCCGGCGATGTCAGCCCGACTGCGTCATGCCCTCGTCGCGGTCGCGATCGTCGCGCTCGCGCTGCTTTCGCACGGGCGTCTGTTCCGCGCGGGCTGGCTCGGCGACGACTTGCGCCTGCTGCAACAGTCACAGACCGCGCTCTCGGAGCATGGCGCTTCCTCCGCCTGGCTCGACGAAGGCCGCGTGCGACCCGTGCCGTCCCTTGTGCTCGGCGCGCACGAGCGCCTTTTCCAGGAGCGCGGCTTCTTCTCGAGCCTCCACGCGCGCAGCCTGCGCATCGTCTCGATGGTCCTCTTGCTCGCAGCCGCCGCGATGGCGGGCTTCGCGCTGCGTCGCTCGCTCGCGACGTGGGTCGGCGGCGACACTGCGCGCGCGGCGGGTTTCGCGCTGGCGCTCTTCTTCGCGACACACCCGCTCGGCACGGCCGCGGTCGCGCGACCGGCGGCGCTCGGGGATCTGTTCGCCCTTTTCTTCACCGGCCTGTCTGCGTTCCTTTTCCTGCGCGGTCGACAGCAGCGAGAGAAGCATTGGGTCGTTCTCGCCGGAGCCGCGGCTGTCTTCGCCGGGTTCTCGTCGGCGATCGCGCTGCTCCTC
>JBBQNP010000292.1:0-1925 GCA_038330085.1 Planctomycetota bacterium
GATCAGCAGTACCGCTCGCGCGGTACTGCTGATCGACGAAGTGTGAAAAAACGGGACTGGCACCGTATTTCTGCGAGTTGGCGCCGGATTCAGCTCAGACGAAACGGTCTCACTTGGCGGCGCGCGCCTCGATCGAGTGCAGCACGTAGGTCCCCTTCGCGCCGATCCGAACCTTGATGGGGCCCCACACCTCGGGCATCCGCAGGCGGAAGCGGATGTCGTTGCGTCCGGCCTCGAGTACCGTCATGGCCAGGCGGCGGCGCGCGAACCGGCGCTCGTGCGAGAGCTGGTAGAAGATCGTCAGCACCGTCTGCCTGGGCGCCGTGATGTCGATGTGCAGCGCCAGCTGCTGCCCAGGCGGAACGTCGGCCACGGGCATCTCGATCAAGCCGTTTTCACCTTCCTGCTCGATCCGAAGGTCGCCGTTCGCGCGCACGATGCGCACGCCGCCTTCGCACAGCGGCAGCGTCGGGCTCGTGCCGTCGATCGGACCCCAGAGCTGCGCCAGCTTCGCGAAGCTCTCCGCGTCGACAGGATCGTTCTCCGGTGCGAGCTTCACGAGACCCCACGACAGCACGCGCTCCGTGTAGACCTGCACGACGATGTCTGGATGATCCATCAGCACCGTCTCCTTGGCGAACGCGTGCTGCCACAGAGCGTGCATGCTGGATGAGCTCCGCGCACTGAAGGGCAGCATCCACGCTCCGAAGGAATCGTGAAAGATCACGGTCTTGGGCAAAGTCTCGTCCGGCCGGTGCGACTCGACGATGCCGCCCAAGTCGTTGCGCGTGAGCACCGTGTCCGGCAAGAGCGGATCGTAGGCGAAGGAGCGCTGGTGGATGAGGTCGCTGATGTACGAGGTGACCATCATCGTGTCGGCGGAGAGTTCGGACACCTCGCTGCGCACCAGATCCGCGCGCGGAATCGGCTTCAACGTCGGCCACTTTTCCGTCATCGAGCGCGCGATCTCGTTCCATCCGACCCAGCCTCCGCGCCAACTCCAGTGGCTCCCGAGCGGGTAGTACACGAAGTCCCCGCCCTGATCTTGCGCCTTTTCGGCGACGAGAGCCGGCCGCAGGTCGACGAAGCGCACGTCGCTGTTCGCACGCATGTACGCGGTGAGCTGATCGAGGCGCGTCGGCCCGAGCTGCACGAGCTCGTCGGGCAGGTACTCGGGATAGATCGTCTGCTTGTTCGGTGCGATCGCAAACGCGAAATCGATCCCGCGCGAGCGCAACCAGTCGCGCCGCGATTCGATATCCGCTCTCCAGTGCTCGAGGTCGGTCTGTGTGAACGGCGAAACCCCGCGCATGACCGGGACCGAGCCGTCGGATCCGAAGTAGAGCCAGCCCTCCTTGCCCTCGATGAGGGTCGGCGTGGCTTCGGAGTGGAAAACGAAGTGCCGCAGCGCCTGATGTCCGCGCAGCAGCCTGTCGCGCAGGCCCAGACGGTCGGCGAACCAGGCATCGAACTTCGAGGGAAAGCTCGAAAGCGTCGAAAGCCCGGTCACGCGCGAGGGGAAGAGAGCAGGCGTGCGGTTCTCGCGCCGCGCGCTGCGGACTTCCGCCGGTCGCACGAAGAGGTCGATCGTGGGCGCGAGGAGCCCAACCGCAAAGGCGGCGACGAGGAGACCGTCGAGCTGACTGCGCAGATGCGGCATGACCCCGCGCAGGCTACCGCAGGAACTTGCGACACGCGCGCGCGAGCACCGCGATCGAGCGTGCGTGCGCGGTGACGAACGCGTCCTCGTCCGGAAGCGGCCGCCAGTGCAGGTCGCGCGCGCCGACGAAGCCTTTGTGGCCTTCGAGCGGCACGTCGAGGATCCCGCCCTCGAGTCGCACGCCGACCTGCTGCCAACCGGCGATCACGCGCTCGCGCTCGAGCTGTTCGTCGAGCGGCGAGGGCGACAGCAGGTTCTGGCCTTG
>JBBQNP010000293.1:0-1875 GCA_038330085.1 Planctomycetota bacterium
GGAATACCCACGACGGGTTCCAGGCACCACCCGTTTCTTCAGCGTCCGCCCGCGGAGTTGGAGTGTGCCGACGCGCCGATCGGATTGCCTTCCGTGTCGAGCTCGATCGGATCGCCGTAGCCGAGCTTCGCGAGCTTCTCAGCCACCTTCGACTTGTCGCCGACCACGAGGATCACCATGTGGTCGGGGTGGATCCACTTCTTCGACAGGGCCTTCAACTGATCGCCCGTGAGCGCGTCGAGCTCGGCCAGGCGCTGCTTGGGGTAGTCGTCGGCCCAGCCGTACTTGGCCGCGTTGTCAGCCATGCCGATCAGCGCAAACGTCGCTTCGTACTGGCGGCGCGCGCTCATCGCGATCGCTTCCTTCGTGAACGTCACCTCTTCGGGCTTGAGCCCGTCGCCGATCGACTTCAGCTCGTTCATGAGCTCGTTGACCGACTCGGCCGTCACGTCGGTCTTGACGCCGGCTGACGCAGTGAACGCGCCCGGATCCAGGCCGCCATCGAAGTTGGAGCGCGCGCCGTACGTGTAGCCGTGCTTCTCACGCAGGTTCATGTTGATGCGGCTCGAGAACGCTCCACCGAGCGGGTAGTCGAGCACGGTCAACGCGTAGTAGTCCTTGTCCTTCGAGCTCGGACCCATGTGCCCGATGCGGATCTCGCTCTGCGCCGCGCCGGGCTTGTCGACCAGGTAGATAGCGGTCTTTGCGATCGTCGGAGCCGCGGGTTGTGCGGCCGCGGGCGGTGACGTGCCTTTCCAACTCGACGTCAGCGGATCGAGCGCCTTCTTCAACGCGTTTCCGTCGAGCGCGCCCACGTAGCTGACGCGCGCGCCGCTCGGGACGCCGTACGTCTTCCAGAATGCGCCGATGTCCTCGAGCTTCAACGCTTCGACGGACTGCTTCGTTCCGATCGAAGGACGGCCCGCGCTGGCCTTTTCGCCGAAGATCAAGCGGTTGTACACGTCGCCCGCGATCAGACGGATCTGGTCGGAGCGCGTCTCGATCGAGGTCAGGCGCTCCTTCTTGAGGCGGTCGAAATCCCCCTGGTCGAAGCGCGGGTGCAGGATGACGTCGGTGAGCAACTTGATCGCGTCGGGGAACTTCGCGTCGAGCGACGTCACCGTGAGCGTGATCTCGTCGTCGCCGGCACCCACGCGGATGTTGGCGCCGAGCCGGTCGAGCTCGTTCGCGTACGCGATCGCATCGAGAGCTTGCGTGCCTTGGTCGAGCATGTTCGCCGTGAACGAAGCGATGCCGAGGTTCGCATCCGTCTCGCGCGAGCGACCCGCGGGCACGGTGATCGAGAGCGTGCTCATCGGCAGCTCGGTCCACTTCACGCCGGCGATCGGCATGCCGTTGCCGGCGGCCGCGTGCCACACGTCGGGTTGATGGAACGGCGGCGTGCGTCCGGTGCCGGGCTTGGTCGTGCGATCGACGGTGACGATCTCGTCCTCGATCGGCGCGGGGAAGGGCACGTCCTTCGCGGCCATCTCCGGCTTGCCCTTGGGCACGGTCGAGAGCACGACGGCGGGCCGACCGTACACGTAGTGACGCAGCACGCGCGTGATGTCGGCCGACGTCACGGCCATGCGGCGCGCGTACGCATCTTTGTACGCGTCGGGGCGACCCTGCAGCGTGTTCGCGTTGGCGAGCATTGCCGTCCGGGTCGAAACGGTCTCGAGGCGGCGCACGAAACCGGACTGGTAGCTCGTCTTCGCGCGCTCGAGCGCAGCGGGATCGACGCCGTTGCGCGCCACTTCGCCGAGGATCTTCTGCACCTTTTCTTCGAGGGTGTCGAGCGAAACGCCGCGCTGCGCACGCACGGTGACGACGAACGTACCGGCCAGCTCCTGCGTGTCGCTCTGCGCGCGCACG
>JBBQNP010000294.1:0-1854 GCA_038330085.1 Planctomycetota bacterium
GGGACACGAAGACCATTCGACCATGCATCCGGTCGCGCAGTCGCGCTTCGTGAAGCCGCCCTACGACGGCGAGCTCTCGATGGACAAGCTGACGGACGTGTACCACTCGGGCACGATCCACGAAGAAGACCAGCCGCCGCACCTGCTCGTGCTCGACACGACGATCTGCGTGGAACGTTGCACCAAGGAGTTCGGCAACCCCTGCCAGCACTTCTGTCCGGCGGCGGTGTACGAGTGGCCGAAGGAGGGCACGCCCACCGGCCCCATCATCAACTTCAGCAACTGCGTGCACTGCAAGACGTGCGACATCGCCGACCCGTACCAGATCATCGAGTGGGTCGTGCCTGAAGGCGGCGGTGGGCCGAAGTATTACGGCATGTGATCGTGCACCGGCGCGCGACCCGACGTCGAACGGGCCTGACATTGCACGTGACCGTGTCCGCACGTCGACGCACACTGGAACGAGACAGCCTTCCGCCCTCACATCGACGCTTCCTCCAGCGAAAACCCATCTGCGCCGAAAACAACACGCATGAAGCTCTTCCACCAGGAACCGAAGTCCAAGCTCGCCTCCACCGACCTCTGCGTGCTGTTCGCGTTCGAGGGAGACGCACTGCGTCTGCCGCCGGGCATCGAGCTCACGCGCTACGCACTCGAGGGGTTCAAGGGCGAGTTCCGCGAGGTGCGCGCGTGCGACGTCGTCGAAGGACCGGCGAAGCGCGTGCTCGTCGTCGGCCTGGGGAAGCAGGTCGCGTTCGACGTCGAGCGCGTGCGCCGAGTCGCGGCGGTCTCGGTGCAACGCGCGGAGGGACTGAGCTGCGCGACGTGCTCGCTCTTCGTCGACCCCGCGTTCGTGCGCGCAGCACAAGCGCAGGAGATCGGCGCCGAATCGCTGGGTCGTGCGCTCGCCGAGGGTGCGCTGCTCGGTGCGTACACGTGGCAAGCCGGCAAGAGCAAGCCCAAGGTGGCCAAGCTGCAGTCGACCTCGATTGTCTCCGGTCGCGGGCTCGCGAACGGGATCGAGTCGGGCATCGTGCTCGCGGCAGCGTGCGCGTTCGCGCGCGATCTGCAGAACGAACCGGCGAACCGACTGACGCCGCGCGACATGGCCGCTGCTGCGGAGGCGCTCGTCAAGCGCGGTCGCATCGCGTGCACGATCCACGACGAGAAGGCGCTCAAGCAGATGAAGGCGGGCCTCCTGCTCGGCGTCGCCGCGGGATCGTCCGAACCGCCGCGTCTGATTCACCTGGTGTACAAGCCCAAGGGCAAGTCGAAGGGGCGCATCGCGCTCGTCGGCAAGGGCCTGACGTTCGACTCGGGCGGCATCAGCATCAAGCCGGCGGGGAAGATGGACGAGATGCGCTTCGACATGTCCGGCGGCGCCGCGGTGCTCGGCGTGTTCCACGCGCTGCGCTCGCTCGACGTGCGCTACGAAGTGCACGGTCTCGTCGGCGCGACGGAGAACATGCCCGACGGACGCGCGACGAAGCCGGGTGACATCCACGTCGCGATGGACGGCACGACGGTCGAGGTCCTGAACACCGACGCCGAGGGTCGCCTCGTTCTGGCCGATCTACTTTGCTACGCAAAGTCGCGCGTCAAACCCGACGCGATGATCGACCTCGCTACGCTCACGGGCGCCGTCGTCGTCGCGCTCGGCCACGAGATGGCCGGGATGTTCGCGTCGAAGGAGAGCCTCGAGCGCGAGCTGCGCGCCGCGGGAGAGGACACGGGCGAGCGCTTGTGGCCGCTGCCGTTGCTGGACGTGCACAAGGACGCGATGAAGGGCACGTTCGCCGACCTGAAGAACATCTCCGGCGGTGATCTCGGCGCCGGATCGAGCGCAGGTGCTGC
>JBBQNP010000295.1:0-1846 GCA_038330085.1 Planctomycetota bacterium
CACGCTGCGCGCAGCGCTGACGTCGCAAGATTTCGTGCCCTGACGTTGGCCGTCAACGCCGCTCGAACGCGCGCTCGAGATCGCCGAGCGTGAAGCGCACGCGCGTCGGTCGGCCGTGCACGCACGTCTGATCGGACTCCAGGTGACGGCCGCGCTCGAGCAGCGAGCGGATCTCGGGCTCGCTGAGGACGTCGCCGGCCATCACCGACGAGCGGCAGGCGGCGCGGTGCAGGACATCCTCGAGGATGCGCGCAGCGTCGATGTCGCGCGCGTTCTCGATCACGGCGAGCGTGTCGCGCACGATCGCTTCGGCGCGCGGACGCGAGAGGCGCGCGGGCAGACCTTGCACGGCCACCGTCGTCTCGCCGAACGCGGAGAGCTCGATGCCGATGCGCGAGAGCGACTCGAAGTGCTCCGACAACGCCGCAAGCTCGGCGCGCGAGACCTCGACCAGCTCGGGCACGAGCAGCCGCTGCGTTTCGACGGCGCCCTGGCGCATCTCCGCGAGCAGGGACTCGAACTGGATGCGCTCGTGCAACGCGTGCTGGTCGACGATTTCGAAGCCATCCTCGAGTGCGCGCACGATGTAGGTCGCGGCGACCTGGAGGAACGGGCCGTGTGCAGTGAATGGGATCGGTGAGCGTTCCGCGTGCTGCTCGTGCGCACCACTCGAGTCGGTCGCGCGAGAAGGCCAGTTGGGGTCGCCCGCAGGTACCGTGTAGACGCGCAGCGGTTCGCTCTCGCGCACATGCGTCGGCCCAGCTGCAGCCGTCCACGGCGAGTTGGACGTCGGTGCAGGGACAAACGACGAGCCAGGCGCAAAGGGCAGCGAGCGCTCCTCGCGCCGCAGCACGCTGTCGACGAGCCGCGCACCCGGCGTCGCCATGTCGGTTTGTTTCACCGCGTCACGCAGCGTGTTCACGATGAACCCGAACATGCGGCGCTCGTCGCGGAAGCGCACCTCGGTCTTGGCCGGATGCACGTTGACGTCGACGCGCGCGGGATCGAGCGAAAGCGACAGGAACGCGACCGGTTGCCGGCTGTCGAACAGGAAGCCCTTGTAGCCGTCGCGCAGCGCGCGCAAGAGCACCTTGTCGCGCACGGGACGTCCGTTCAGGAACCACATCTGCCGGCCCGTGTCTCCGCGCGCGAACCGCGGCGGCGCGACGAAACCGCTCAGGCGCACGTCGCCGTCCGCAGCATCGACCTCGACGAGCGAGTCCGCTAGATCCGCGCCGAACGTGCGTCGGATGCGTGCGCGCGCGTCCATCCCCTCTTCGACGTCGAACAATCGCTTGCCGTCGTGCGTCGCTACGAATCCGACCCCCACGTGAGCGAGCGCGAGACGCTGCAGCACGTCGAGACAGCGCCCGAGCTCGGTCGCGGTCTGCTTCAGGAAACGCCGGCGCGCAGGCACGTTGAAGAAGAGGTCGCGCACTTCGACGCTCGTGCCCGCGGGACCGCCCGCTTCGCGCACTTGCGTGAGCGCGGACCCCGAGCATTCGATGCGCCATCCCGTCGCAGCGTCCGTCTCGCGCGACAGGATCGTGCAGCGCGCGACGGCGCCCATCGACGCCAGCGCTTCGCCGCGGAAACCGAGGCTGCCGATGTGATCGAGATCTGCGACCTCGAACAGCTTGCTCGTCGCGTGCGCCACGAACGCGAGCTCGAGGTCTGCCCGCGACATCCCGCCGCCGTCGTCGATGACGCGCACGAGCCGCGCGCCGCCTTCCTCCAGCTCGACGCGCACGTTGCGCGCGCCGGAGTCGAGTGCGTTCTCGACCAGCTCCTTCACGACGGACGCCGGCCGCTCGATCACCTCGCCCGCGGCGATCTGGTTGCGCAC
>JBBQNP010000296.1:0-1527 GCA_038330085.1 Planctomycetota bacterium
CACTGCATCGGTCGTGCGTGCGTGCGCAGGAACCAGATCGAGTTGACGCCCATCATGTACTTGCGGCGCGGGTTGTAGCCGCCGCCGGTCGCGCTGCTCGAGGCGTGCAACGCGGCGACGTCGCCGATGAGCTCGACACCAAAACCCGCTCGTCTCGCGCGCAAGCACAGGTCGACGTCCTCCATGTAGGCGAAGTAGCGCGCGTCGAAGACACCGACCTTCTCCAGCACCGCCCGCCGCGCGAGCAGCGCGCAACCGGGCACGTAGTCGACGGCGTGCTTCTCACGAAACCGCGGACCGTCCTTCTCGCCGTGCCCGACGAGCGTCGAGAGGTTCTGCCTCCACGTCAGCATGCCGCCGGCACACCACACGACGTCGGGCTCGCTCATCATGAGCACGCGCGGGCCGACGATGCCGAGCTTTTCGTCGGCGCACAGGGCGTCCGACAGCCGCTTCAGCGTCTCCGGCGGCAGCACCACGTCGTTGTTCACGAAGAAGACCGCGTCCGCTTTGCCTTGCAAAGCGAGCTTCGCGCCCTGATTTGCCGCTTCGCCAAAGCCCAGGTTGTGCGCGTTCTCGACGCGCGTGATCGCCGGAAACTCGCGCGCGACGAGCTCGCGCGATCCGTCGGTCGAGCCGTTGTCGACGAAGACGACGTCGGCTGCGTCGGTGCCCGACGCGAGGACCGAACGCACGCACGCGAGGTTGGCCTCGCCTCCGTTCCAGTTCACGACGACGGCGAAGATGCGCACAGTGCGTTCAACCCGCGCCCGGACGGCTGGTCTTCGCGTCGGTGACCGTGGAGACCAGGGCCCCGTTCGACAACAGCGTCTCGATGACCTCGCCCCGCGCCACGCCGCTCGCGTCCACCAGCGGTGCACCGCCGGCGACACGACGCGTGATCGAGTAGCCGCGACCGAGCACGGCGAGCGGAGACGTCGCAGTGAGGGAACGCTCGCACAGGTCCAGGCGACGCGCACGCGACTCCATGCGCGCGAGTGCAGCATTGCGCAAGCGTGGACCGTTCGATTCGACGCGCGCGAGCGAACGTGCGAGCACGAGCCCCGGCGACTGGCGCGCGATCCTGGCGGCGGAACGCTCGACGCTCGTGCGGGCCTTGGCCATCCGCGATTCGATCACGCCCGCGAGCACGCGGCCGGTCCCTTCGAGTCGCTCGCGGCGGCTCGTGAGCATCCAGGCCGGATCGCGCAGGGCCGGCGAAGTTCCGGCGTGCTCGAGCCGCCGCAGGCGATCTTCGAGCACCGAGTCGGTCGCTTGCAACAGCTCGTTCTGCGCGCGCTCGAGCCTCTCGACGAGCTGCGCGCGATCCGGGATCACCGTCTGCGCCGCGTCCGTCGGCGTGTGCGCGCGCCGGTCCGACACGAGGTCGCTCACCGTCACGTCGGTCTCGTGCCCGATGCCCGACACGACCGGCACGCTCGCGTTCCAGATCGCTTCGAGCACGGGCATCTCGTTGAACGCCCACAGGTCCTCGAGCGAACCGCCGCCGCGGCACACCACGATCAC
>JBBQNP010000297.1:0-1524 GCA_038330085.1 Planctomycetota bacterium
CAGCTCGACACGGAAGCCGACGCCGGGCGTGCTCTCGAGGTGCACGCGTCCGCCGTGGCTCGTCACGACGCCGTGCACGATCGAGAGGCCGAGCCCCGTGCCCTTGCCCACGTCCTTCGTCGTGTAGAAGAGATCGGCGACGCGAGAGAGCTCCTCGGCCGGAACGCCGGGCCCGTCGTCGGCGATCGAGAGCACGATCTGTTCGCCGCGCGGCTCGATGCGCACTTCGACGCGGCCGCGCGTCTTCGCACCGGACTCATTTCGAGCTGTAGCGGCGAGCGGTTTCGTCCCGATTGCGTCGAGCGAGTTGACGAGCAGGTTGAGCACGGCCTGACCCAGCTCGTTCGCCTGTCCGAGAACGGGCGGCAGGCTGCGCAGGCGCAAAACGACCTGGTCGTCACCGATCGGCTCGCCCTGCAAGCGCAGCTCGACGCCCAGCTCCTTCGCGCGGTGCTCGACGAGCGCCAGCGCGTCGACGACGGGATCGACGAGTGCCAGCGGCACCGGCTTCGACGTGCGCGGCGTGAAGCGCAAGAGCTTGCCGACCGTCTCCTGGATGCGCTCGAGACCGTTGCGCAGGAGGGCGTGGTACTGCACGCGCTTCTCGGGCGGCAGGCTGTCACGCTGCAGCGCTTCCACGGCGTTGAGCAGGCCGCCGAGCGGGTTGTTGATCTCGTGCGCGATGCCCGCGGCCAACTCGCCGGTCGCCGCGAGTCGGCGCTGCGTCATCGCCGCGTTCTCGGCTTGCCGCACTTTCTGCGTGGCGATCTCCACGTCGCGCGCGAGCTCTGCGTTGTAGCCCTCGACCTTCTCCGCCATCGCGTTGAAGGTGTGGATCAGGTCGGTGAGTTCGCCGCCGCGCGTCGAGGTCGTGACGCGCGTCGAAAGATCGCCCGCAGCGAGACGGCGCGCGCCGCCCGACAGGCTGTCGACCGGTCCGAGCACGAAGCGTCGCAGCGTGTGAAACGTGCCCAGCGTCAACAGGAGCGTCGACAGCAGGAACCACGGCAACAAGCGCCCGAAGACTGCGCCGACGCCCTCTCCGCCCGGGGGTTGGAACCAACAGCCGCCCCACACGTCGCCACGCGAGTCGACGATCGGGATCGCGAAGCCTGCGTGGCTCGGCACCGGCGCGCGCGTCTCCGTAGCGCGCACGAGGTCCTTCAACACGGCTTGCTCGTCGAACGCGCCGGTTCGGTTGAGCCGACCGAGCGGGTTGAGCCACGCGCCGCTCGGCCACCCGTCGGAGGCGAACTTGGCGCGCACGATCGTCACGTCATCGAACGAGCGCCACGCGGACGAACGCAGAATCGGACCGACCGCGATGTCGCCTTGCGCGTCGATGAGCGGGACGACGAGGCTCGCGATCACCTGGTTCAACTGATCCGAGACCCGAGAGCGCTCCTTCTCGAGGTCGCGCGCCAAGAACACCAGGCCGATGCCGAATATGAGGGTGTTGATCAGTGCAATCGAAGCCAGGATCCGCCATCGGAGGGAGAGCTTCATGCTGTGGCCGGCCGCTGT